>JAHHSM010000043.1 GCA_020025175.1 Oscillospiraceae bacterium
GATAAAAGTAGATTTATGTATGTGCTTAGAAAAAGCATATTAAAATGAAATGTATAAAAATAGTGGAGGTAAAACAATGGAAAAATGGAAATGTTCGGTTTGCGGCTATATTCATGAAGGAGAACTTCCGGCAGGTTTTGTATGCCCGGTTTGTAAAAAGGACAGCAGCACTTTCGTAAAAGTGACGGAGCATGCTGCGGCTTCTGCTAAAAATCGGTATGCAGGAACAAAAACGGAGAAAAATTTGTGGGAGGCATTTGCAGGAGAATCTCAGGCACGTAATAAATACACCTATTTTGCTTCTGTTGCAAAAAAGGCAGGATTTGAACAGATTGCAGCACTTTTCCTGCAAACTGCCGAGAATGAGAAGGAACATGCAAAGTTATGGTTTAAGGCTCTTGGTGAACTGGGTGATACAGCTGAAAATCTGCTGCATGCTGCTGAAGGCGAGAGTTATGAGTGGACGGATATGTATGACCGAATGGCGCGTGAGGCTGACGAAGAAGGGTTCCATGATCTTGCTGAACAGTTCCGTGGGGTTGCCGCAATTGAAAAATCGCATGAAGAACGTTATCGTGCACTGCTGAAAAATGTCGAGACGAAGGCTGTTTTTGAAAAAAGCGGCGTTACCATGTGGGAATGCCGAAACTGTGGTCACCTGGTGATTGCAGTAAAAGCACCTGAAATTTGCCCTGTATGCAAGCATCCACAGGCATTTTTTGAAGTGCGCAAGGAAAACTATTGATTTAGATGGTGAAGGGAAACGCATATATACAAAGTATCGAAAAAGTCCGGCTTATGCTGGGCTTTTTCGACAGACTGAAGGACGTATCGAATCGATACGTCCTTTTTATTTTGAAGATAAACGCTCTTTTGACAGGAATCAATGGCTTAATCAATGGAAATAACAGGATAGTCCTGGCCTTCGACGGCAGCTTTCAGAGTTTCATTAGAGATGTCGGACTTCAGGGTAACAACAGCAGTGCCTGCTTCATGGCTGACAACAGCGGATTCCACCTGCTCCAGAGCTTCCAGTGCTTTTTGAACACGTGCCTCGCAGTGAGCACACATCATCCCTTCGATATGCATTGTTTTTGTCATAAGTTTTTCCTCCTGATGATTTGAATTTATTTTTGTTTTATGGTGGATCTTTCGATCTTTTTTGGGGTTATACAAATCCACAAGGTTGAGCCGCAAAGCGTTTGTGACAACACAGAAGCTAGACAGGCTCATGGCAGCTGCGCCAAACATGGGGTTGAGCTGCCAGCCAAGAATGGGAATGAAGATACCGGCGGCCAAAGGAATGCCGATTACATTGTAGAAAAAGGCCCAGAAAAGATTTTCGTGGATGATACGCAGTGTGGAACGGCTCAAACGGATTGCTGCGGGTACATCACTTAATTGGCTCTTCATCAAAACAATGTCCGCAGCATCAACTGCCACATCTGTACCTGCACCAATGGCAATACCGATATCGGCGCGGGTGAGGGCAGGCGCGTCATTGATGCCGTCACCGACCATTGCGACTTTGCCTTGTGTTTGCAAATGGCGGATAGTAGCTTCCTTACCGTCAGGGAGCACGCCTGCGATCACTTCATCGACGCCTGCGAGTTTTCCAATGGCGTTTGCAGTTTTGGGGTTATCGCCAGTCAGCATGACCACGCGAATGCCCATATTTCGCAGTTGATGAATGGCTTGCGGACTCTCTTCACGGATAACATCCGCTACAGCAATGATACCGCACAATCGGCCGTCATAGGCAAAGAGCAGCGGCGTTTTGCCTTCATCAGCAAGGGTAGAGGCCTTTGTCTGAATAGCAGCCGACACGGAAATTTGCGACGACATGTAGCTTAAACTTCCACCAATCAGGATCTTCCCATTTAAGGTTGCTGTGAGGCCGTTGCCGGGAAGAATACGGAAGTGCTCAACTTTTTCAGGTGATAAATTTTGTGTTTTTGCTTCAGACAAAATGGCTTTTGCCAAGGGATGTTCACTTTTGCATTCTAAAGATAGTGCCAGCGTGAGCAGAGTTGATTCATTAACGTTGTCGGCGGGAATGATGTCGGTGACGGCTGGGTGACCCTGTGTAACTGTACCGGTTTTGTCCAATACTACGGTATCAATATTGCCTGCTTTTTCAAGGGATTCTGCGGTTTTGAATAAAATGCCGTTTTTGGCACCTTTACCGCTTCCCACCATGATGGCGACAGGGGTTGCAAGACCCAATGCACAAGGACAACTGATGACCAGAACGGAAATGCCTCTTGCAAGAGCAAAACCTGCGGTTTCTCCTAAAAGCAGCCATACGATGGTAGTAATAACAGAAATTGTAATTACAGCAGGAACGAAAATACCAGATACTTTATCTGCAATCTTTGCAATAGGCGCTTTGGTTGCGGCAGCATCGCTGACCATTTGGATAATCTGTGACAGGGTGGTGTCCTGTCCAACACGGGTGGCCTCACACTGTAAAAAGCCGGATTGGTTGATTGTGGCGGCAGATATGGTGTCACCGACAGTTTTATCCACTGGGATACTTTCTCCGGTCAGTGCGCTTTCGTCCACGGCAGCCTGACCTTCTTTTATGATACCATCTACCGGAATGTGCTCCCCGGGGCGTACCAGAAACAGGTCGCCTTTACGGACTTGCTCAATGGGAACGGAAACTTCTTGCCCATTCCGCACCACTGTGGCCGATTGGGGTGCTAATTTCATAAGACCTTTCAGTGCATCTGTGGTTTTGCCTTTGGAACGTGCTTCCAACATTTTTCCAACGGTGATCAAAGCCAAAATCATTGCTGCGGACTCAAAATAGAATTCATGGAGCATGCTGTGCGCTGCTGCAATCTGTCCCAGCGTTTGCAGATGACTCATATAGAACAGGGCAACAGTGCTGTATCCAAAGGCAGCAGCAGCTCCCATGGCTACAAGCGTATCCATGTTAGGGGAGCGGCGGAGAAGAGCGGTGAAACCACTGATAAAAAACTTTTGGTTGATGATCATAATTGATGCTGTGAGTAAAAGCTGCACAAGTCCTTGAGCTACAGGGTTTTGTGCCAATACTTCAGGCAACGGCCATCCCCACATGTGTCCCATAGAAAAGTACATGAGCACCACCAAAAATGCCAGCGAGGCGATCAGACGTTTTTTTAAAACAGGTGTGTCACGATCCTTTAACAAATCGTCATTATGGATTGTGTGAGTGGCATCTGCTCCTTTGAGTGAAGCACCATAACCGGCATGTTCGACGGCTTCAATAATATCTGCGGGGGAAATTTCGCCCTCAACACCCATAGAATTTGTCAGCAGATTGACAGAGCAGCTATCCACTCCGGGCAGTGCTGTTACTGCTTTTTCAATTCTGGCAGAGCAAGCAGCACAGCTCATACCAGTAATATTGTATTGTGTCATAAGAGCTCCTTTCACCAGATTATTATTTCATCAATTTATACAGCGTATTCAAAAGATCATCAATGACTTCATCATTTCCGTTACGAATGTCCCTTGCCACACAGCCTCGAATATGGCTGTCCAGCAGCTCGCGATTAAATGCATTGATGGCAGCGCTTGCGGCAGCGCTCTGCATCAGAATATCCGTGCAGTAGGCATCATTTTCGACCATGCCTTTGATGCCGCGAATCTGTCCCTCTAAACGAGAGAGACGATTGATCAGCTTTTTGCGTTGTTCTTCTGCACGAACTGTCTTTTTTTTGTTGCAGCAGTTACTCATAAATGCACCTCTTCGAGAAAATACCCCTAGGGGGTATTTTTATTGTAGTCCACAAACATGAGGTTGTCAAGGACCTGCGCAAGTGAAAAAGGAAACACCTCACAGGCTTTGATGAAAGAAAACCTGTGAGGTGCTTTTGAAAATATAACGATTATTTATGATCTGGTAATATGGGGAGGGGAGAATTAGGAAATGATTTGAAAAAGTTTAAAGACCAAATCAATCAGCATCATGCTGCCAAGTAATACAAAAGTGAAGTGCAGCTTTTTCGGGGAAAGCAAAGCGACTATTTTTTCGAACAAAGGTTGAAGTACATATAAGAAAATAATACCGCCGAGTCCGAAACGGATGCTGGGATTCAAGGCAATACGCCCTTGGAAATTGAAAGCATACGCTGTATAGTCCCATAGTTTTTCTGTGGTCACCAGTTCCAAGGCATAACTTGTTATCAGTTCGACAACTGTTGCGATCATTGCGGCACCGAAAAAAATTACAATGGGAGCGATATTTATTTTTCCAATATAAATACGATTCTTTTTGATTTGATATAGGAATACGATAAAGAGTAGTGCACCAAAACCATAAACGGGTGTATACGGTCCAAAGAGGAATCCTCTGTTGGAAAATCCCCACTGGTAAATCACCACTTCAAGAAATACTTCATATAACCAGCCAAATACTGAATACATAAAGAAATAGATAAAGTATTTTTCAAATATCGCTAATCTATGTTTCATATGCAATTTACCTCTCAAATAAAATATAGATGGAAAAAGTAGAAAAAGTGATGCCAGATATACGATTGGTTCACTCATTTACATCATAACTGAAGAAACGTGTCTCAATATATTAAAAAGATAAGGAAAACGTGTCACAATTTTTTGCAAAGCAGGGTCTTACTAAAAGTACAGGGTAGATTGTATAAATACAAGCAGTGTGATACAGTTATATTTAATCAACTAACGACTGTGACTTTTGGAGCATAAAAAAACTGGTCGGCAGTTTTGAATAAAGTATTCGCATAGAAAAGGATTACCCCAATTGCAAGGAGCGTAACTGTGACAGACGAGAGAGAATATTTTTGTGAGTGCATCCGTGAATGTGAAAAGGGAATGTACGCATTGGCATTTGGAATTCTCAAAAATGAAGAGGATGCAGCGGATATTATGCAGGAATCGATCATAAAGGCCTATTGTAATTTGGATGCGCTGCGTGATAAAAAGAAATTCCGCCCATGGATCATGTCGATCGTGCATAATACAGCTATAGAATTTATAAAAAAGAAAAAACCGATGGTGGATATTGAATCACAGTGGGATTTATCAGAGGAAGACCCGTGTGTAGACGCTGAAACAAAACTGACGGTCTGGGAGGCGGTGCAAAAATTGAAGCTTCCATATCGAACCATCGTTATTCTTTTTTATTATGAAAATTGCTCTGTTAGGCAGATTGCCAACATCACATCCGCATCGGAACCTGCGGTGCGGCAGCAGTTGCTGCGTGCACGGAAGATGTTAGCGAAACTATTAGACAAGGAGGATTTTACTGCATGAAAAAATTCGATCGTTATGTGCAGGAGCGTATTGCGGAAGAGGATTTGCACATGCTGGATTTTGCGCATGACAAAGTAGAACAAACGCTTGGTATGCTTCCTTTACGGATGACAAAAAGGAAAAAAGGCTTTATGCATCATGCGGTAAGTATTGCTGCATGTATGGCGCTTGCATTTATTGTATTGCTGCCAAATGTAAGTGTGGCTTATGCTGAAGCAGTGGACGATATTCCGGTAATTGGCAGCCTTGTTCGAGTATTTACCATTCGAAATTATTTTTATGAAGACGGTCACAGAGAATTACAGGTCAAAGTGCCTGCTATTGTAGATCCGGATCATGGGGCAGCAGAAGGAATGATCAATCAAAATGTGACCGAATTGACCAATACAGTCATCAATCGGTTTTATAATGAGCTTGAGATTTCCCAGGGAGATGGATATGGTTCTGTATATGTGGATTATGAGACAGTTATCAATACTCCACAGTGGTTCACGCTCAAGCTCACGGTAAATGAAATTGCGGCGAGCAGTAATATGTATGAAAAATATTATCATATTGATCGTACAAATGGCTGTTATGTCACATTTTCTGATTTATTTGAAGAAGAGAACTATGATAAGCTGAAAGCAATGATTCTGGATCAAATGAAAGCACAAATGGAAGAAAACGAAAAGACTGTTTACTGGATTGATGATATAACGCAACAAGATGACTTCGCTGCATTGAGTAACGATCAGAACTTTTATTTTAAAAAGAATGGAAATCTTGTTATTGTGTATGATAAATATGAAATTGCACCGGGATATATGGGTTCCCCTGCGTTTGAGCTTTCCCCTGAGCAATACGAGCCATATATTTCTGAATATGGTTTAAAAGAGACATGACAGTCTGAAATTTTGGGAAAATAATTTGACTGATTCTTTTATAAAATATAAAAAAGATTGTCACTTTTTTATGTTCTGTTTCATCTAATTAATGAACGGTCAATTAAATTAATGAAAAGTGAGGCATGTTATGAAGCGTTTATTTGCTGTGTTGACAGCACTGACACTGTTCGTTGCTAGTGGCTGCAGTGCTGGAGACGACACAAACCAATCCACAGGCAAGCAGGATAATACCAATGGTGCTCAAACCTTGACAGGAACAATGGAAGAAATCAAGGATACCATGTTCATTGTGACGGATGATCAGCAGGAGAGTTATGTATTTACAATTGAAGAAGAAAAGCCGGAAGGCTGGTCTGAGGTAGCTGTAGGTGATGTCGTTAAAGTTACTTACACAGGTGAAGTGTCCATGGTGGATGCATTCACGGGAACAGTGATTTCTGTGGAGGTTGTTAAGTAATATGTTCCCACGGTAAAATGATCATGGCATACACACTGTCATGGTGATTTTACATTTAAATTCAGAAAAAATACTTCTTCTAAATGATATCATACTAAATTCAAATAAAAAATGCTGTAAGCACTTCTAGAGTGTTTACAGCATTTTTTACATTAGCTATAAGGTATGTAAATGGAAAAGTCGGCTGCAAATACAGTCAATTTTAATGCAGGCAAATATTTGATTACCAAATGCCCTGAGCCATCATGGCGTCAGCGACCTTTTGGAAACCGGCAATATTCGCACCCGCAACAAGATCATATCCAAGACCATAGCGTTCAGCCACCTCAACAGAAGAATCATAGATATTCTTCATGATGCCCTTAAGCTTTTTGTCAACCTCTTCTTCAGACCAATACAAGCGTTCGGCGTTCTGAGCCATTTCAAGCTCAGAAACGGAAACACCACCGGCGTTGACAGCCTTGGAAGGAGCGATAACCATGTGCTTCTGTGCCTTCAGGAACTCTAAAGCCTCGTTGGTGGTAGGCATATTTGCAACTTCAAAATAGTATTTTACGCCGGATTCAGCAATCTTTTTCGCCCACTCTATGTCAACATCGTTCTGCGTTGCAGAGGGCATGTAGATATCCACATCCTTAACACCCCAACACTTGGTGTTCGGAATGAATTCGCAGCCAAATTTTTCGGCATAGGGGGCACAATGCATAGAATCTTTTTGACGCATTTCCAAAATGAAATTCAACTTTTCTTCGGTGATGACACCGTCGGGATCGTGGATATAGCCGTCGGGACCGGAGAAATAAGTGACTTTCGCACCCAACTCAGCAGCTTTTTTCATAATACCCCAGCTTACGTTGCCGTAACCGGAAAGTGCAATGTGCTTGCCTTCGATGGATTCACCATCATGCTTGAGTGCTTCGACGAGGTAGTAAACAGCGCCGAAACCGGTAGCCTCGGGACGGAGCAGAGAGCCGCCGGTGGCAACAGCCTTGCCGGATAACGCACCGAACTCTGCGGCGCCGACAATACGACGATATTGACCGTACATATAACCAATCTCACGTCCACCGACACCTAAATCGCCCGCAGGACAATCGATATCCTGACCGATGTGGCGGTAAAGCTCGGTGATAAATGCTTGACAGAAACGCATGACCTCGGAGTCGCTGCGACCATGCGGATCAAAGTCGGAACCGCCTTTAGCACCACCAATGGGCAGGCAGGTCAATGCATCCTTATAGACCTGTTCAAATCCAAGAAACTTGACGATTGACAGATTTACAGAGGGATCGAAACGCAGACCGCCTTTGTAGGGGCCGAGGGCAGAATTATATTGCACACGATAGCCGCGGTTGACATGCCATTCATGGTTGTCATCCTCCCATGTCACGCGAAATTCAATGACGCGCTCAGGCTCGACCATACGCTCCAACAGAGCTGCTTTTTCATACTCGGGGTGAGCGTTTATCACGGGCTCAAGGGAGGTGAGAACTTCTTCAACAGTCTGTAAAAATTCGGGCTCATTTGCATTTTTAGCCTTGGTTTCAGCTAAAACACGTTCAATATATTTATTCATATTGCGTTCCTCCAAAATAACTTTTTCGGTTGGTTTAATGACAGTAACTTGCCATTTCCGATAAAAGCAGAGGTAAAAGAACTACTGTTCCAGTATGATTTACCTTTTATCTATTATAATAATAAAATTAAATGGTGTAAAGAAAAAATTGAGAACAGAGGTTAAAAATTCAAAGATGGAAATGGAGATAGTGAATTTCACTGTATCAATCTCAATTTTAAATACCAGTCCAATAGAGGCAAAAGCAAGGAATCGTCACACTATATTGAAATACGCTATGCCTAGCCTGCGACGATCAAACGATCGATTTCTGCTCCTTTTTGCCAATGCGCACAATAGCAGTGTGTGCATTGCTTGTACTTATTGAAAGTTTTTATGGCGGCTTTTTCATCGCCGTAAACCTTCCAGCAGCCAATGTATTTACAAGTACACTCATTACCGCAAATAAAGGCAGATACATCTTTGGGGGGATAACCCAGAAATAATCCTACTTCATGGGGAAATTCATCAGAAGACTGCAGCCGCTCTATTAAACGAACAATACATTGATCTGTCTTTTCTGGGGTGTAACCGTGTTCTTCCAATAATTTGCGAGCTAAACTGTCATTCAAGTCTCTTTTCAAGCTACTGATACGACACAGATAAATCAATGCTCGTTGATTTCGGACACGCATTGGAAGGATTCGCAGTCCTTTGGGCACGAGTTTTTTATTCAAATTCCGTATTTGCGAGAAAAGTAATTGTTTTGATTCACAGCTGCAAGAAAAAAGACTGCCGGTTTTAATACCAGCAAGGGTAGGGGAGCAGTGGCGAATGATGAGTTCTTCAGACATAAAATTTCTCCTTTTCAGTCGGTTGAAGGCAGAGCTGCATATTAAATTGGGAGGTGCATTGTTTGTGCACCCCCCAAAAAATTGCTTTACTTGTGAGAATGACCGTCACAACCACAGCCGCAGCCGCCGCAGGAACCGCCACATGAGCAAGAACCCTTGCCCTGTTTTCTCTTTTTCACTTCAGTAACTACAATTGCCACAAATATTATGGCTACAATAAGAGCTACAATAATAGTAGGGGCATTCATAAGAAACCTCCTTTAATTTTTACCCAACTTGCCTTTTTTAGGACTTTTGCGTACCAGAAGATATACAAGGGCAATCAGCAGGGCCAAGGCAACAACTGTCCAGATGCTGAATACACCACTAAACAATAAACCAAGCTGATATACAATCAAAGAAATTGCATAAGCAAATACACACATGTAACCAATTGCGAATAGGGTCCATTTGGCATTGTTCATTTCACGCTTGATAGCACCCATTGCAGCAAAGCAAGGTGCGCACAGCAGATTGAAGATCAGGAAGGAGAAACCGGACAGCTGGCTGCCACCAAAGAATTCCTGACCGATTACAGCCAATTTTGCAGAGTCATGAGCCTCGACCAGTTCCATAGCCAAATCGCCATCACCCATAGAGGACAAAGAACCAAATACACCAACAACTTCTTCCTTGGCAACCAGACCAAGGACAGTTGCCACAGCTGCCTGCCAGCTGCCAAAACCCAAGGGGATGAAAATGACTGCGATAAAGTTACCAATCACTTCAAGAATGGATGCACCGCCAAAATCTTCGGTAATGTAATGGAAACCACCATCAAAAGAAAGGGAATTCAAAATCCAGATGATGACACTGGCCGCCAAAATGACAGTACCTGCACGCTTGATAAAGCTCCAGCCGCGTTCCCATGTAGCTCTGAAAACATTACCTGCAACAGGAGCATGGTATGCAGGAAGTTCCATGACGAACGGGGCGGGATCACCAATGAAGATCTTGGTCTTCTTGAGGATGATACCGGAAACAATGACAGCAGCAACACCAATGAAATATGCAGCGGTAGCGACCCAAGCTGCACCGCTGAACAGTGCGCCGGCAATCAAACCAACAATCGGCATCTTTGCACCGCATGGGATAAAGCCTGTGGTCATAATAGTTAATTTGCGGTCGCGATCCTGCTCAATAGTACGAGATGCCATGATACCGGGAACACCACAGCCGGATGCAACCAGCATGGGAATAAAGGACTTGCCGGATAAACCAAACTTACGGAAGACACGATCCATAATAAATGCAACACGAGCCATGTACCCGCAATCTTCCAGCAAACTAAGCATGAGGAAGAGAATCAGCATCTGGGGGACAAAGCCGAGAACTGCGCCCACGCCACCGACAATACCTTCGGCGATCAAGCTGACAAGCCAAGCTGCAACACCCATGCTTTCCAATCCGGCAGTCACACCGGGAACGATCCATTCGCCAAAGAGTGTATCATTCATAAAGCCGGTGACCCAGTCACCGATTGTACCAATGGAAATGGTGTAAACGATGTACATAATCGCTATAAAGATAGGAAGCGCAAGGATGCGGTTCGTAACAATTTTATCAATTTTATCGGAAACTGTGATTGCACCAGCAGCCTTTTTCTTGCAGCAGCGTTTCATTACTGTACCGATATATACATAGCGTTCGTTGGTGATAATAGATTCTGAGTCATCATCCAATTCTGTTTCAGCAGCAACGATGTCCTGCTCAATATGGGCAATCAGTGCGTCGTCAAATTTCAGTTGTTCCAGAATCTTTTCGTCACGTTCAAAAAGTTTGATAGCATACCAACGCTGTGCATTTTCCGGCATATGATGCAGTGCAACTTCTTCGATATGTGCAATAGCATGTTCAACGGGACCTGAGAAGGTGTGCATAGGAACAGTTTTGTCTTCCTGCGCAGCTTTAATTGCCATTTCGGCAGCATGCAAAACACCTTCGCCCTTTAAAGCGGAAATCTCAACAACACGGCAGCCGAGAGATTCGGAAAGTTCTTTGGTGTTAATGGTATCGCCTCTTTTGCGAAGCACATCCATCATATTGATTGCAACCACCACCGGAATACCAAGTTCTGTAAGCTGCGTGGTCAAATAAAGATTACGCTCAAGATTCGTACCGTCAATGATATTCAAAATGGCATCAGGGCGCTCGCCGATCAGATAGTTTCTCGCTACAACCTCTTCCAATGTATACGGAGAAAGAGAGTAAATACCAGGAAGATCAATGATCGTTACATCGCGGTGTTTTTTCAGTTTACCTTCCTTTTTTTCAACAGTAACGCCCGGCCAGTTACCAACGTATTGATTTGCACCGGTCAAAGCATTAAATAATGTTGTTTTACCGCAGTTAGGGTTGCCCGCTAGGGCGATTTTCAAATCCACAATAAATACACTCCCTTGGGTTAGTTTTTACTAACTTTGATTAAAATAATGTGGCGAGCTTCGAACTCGCCTGCTTTGTTGTCAAATACATCTATGTGCTGCTTGTGAGAGCCATTGGATTGACATACCTGCTACAGCATATCAATCCAAAGCGTCACTCACTTCGATCATTTCAGCATCTGATTTGCGCAGAGACAATTCATAACCACGAACTGTGATTTCTAAAGGATCACCCAGGGGAGCTACCTTGCGAACATAAATATCCACACCCTTCGTGATGCCCATATCCATAATACGACGCTTTACAGCACCCTCGCCATGGAGCTTTACCACTTTAGCTGTGCTACCGATTTTTACTTGCCGCAGCGTTTTCATTCCGATTTCCTCCTTGATTAAATCATGATTTTCTGAGCCATTTCATGGCTGATTGCAATGCGGGATTCCTTCACCTTGACAATTAGATTCCCCCCGATGGTGTTCAGAACGCATACACTTCCGCCTGCAACAAATCCAAGATTCTCCAGATGCTTTTTCACTTCCGGTTTTCCGCCGATCTTTTTGATAATCATTTCTTCGCCGATATCTGCAAAGGTAAGTGGCATCATAGTTACACCTCTCTTATATAAAATGGTTAGCAAATGCTAACTATTTTTGGAAAATAAAAGGTTAGCGATTTCTAACCCTTTGAAAGAATACCAAAATTTTAAAGAATTGTCAATACTTTTTTCTATTCCTATGAAGAGAAAGGGGGGGAATTTTCGTAAAGAATTTGTGAAAAAAATAATAAAAAAACCTATTTAGCAGTCATGCTAAATAGGTTTTTATTTTAATCAGGAATTCGATGCTTGTGCTTCTGGCGTAGTTTTTTCCACGAGATACTGGAAAAGGAATAGGAAACCATATCCAAAAACAACGCCCACTATATTATCGAAGACACGCAATAGTACAGCTCCTTCAATCCCGTACAGTCCAGCCGCCAGCATCAATGCACCAAAACAGTTCATAACGGTTTTATAGCGATACTGGGTGCAAAAACCAAGGCAAAAACCTCCGATTGGGCCAAGCAGCGTGCGCATGGATGTGGGGACTAGGCTGTAAATTACAGCAAACAGCAAAGAACCTGTCAATACACCGACAATACGGTCACGAAAACGTTCCTTTACATCTACAGTAGTAGGATAAGAGCAAAGCAGGGAAGCACAGGCAAATCCAGCCCACATAAACCGCTCCAATCCGATGAATCTGCCAAGGCAGAGCATGCAGCTTGTACCGAGTGCCATTCGGACCTGCCATCTGCTTTCTTCACGGAGCCAGTCAAATTTTGATGCTATATGGAGAAAACGGACTTCTGTATTCTTGTGGCGGTGTTTCATGAAAAGTATTCCTCCACACAGAAGAAAACCGAGGAGCGTTAAAAGAAAACGGCTGAACAAAAGTTCACCTTCAACTGGGTTTCCACTCAAAAAGACATAGGCAAAACTATAAATACCGCCATTGCCCATTTCTGGTTTATCACAGCACATTAAAAGAATTGTGAAGAAAGCACCGCAATCAATAAAAAAACCCAGAAGGGGATGCAAATGGGATGCCATAACAGGTGCTGCAAATAGAAGAAGAAAAACAATTGCCAGATTTCGCAGCGAATCTGTAATACAGTATCCAAAATCGACAAAACGGATACCAAGTAAAGCGCAGAATATGACGACAGCCATAGGCGTGTTTTCAGAGCCAAATATAGCAGAGAGGGGAGCGATAAACGCAATGGCAAAGGCTACGATCAAAAAAGAGCGAAGTACCATAGCGGACTGGATTCTTCTTCGCTGCTGCGCAGTTTCCGCGGCTTTGATTTTGGGTTTTAAAACGGTGGGATCTAATTGTAACATATCATAAAATCGCATGAGAATTATCCTTCTTGAATCTAAAAATATGACTAATATTCATTTGTTGCATTTAAGTATCTATTGGCTTTACAGATTAATTCGAAAAGCTCATCGAATTCCGGTCCCATTCGGCGGCGCAAATCATATAGAGGCTGAAGAATGGCACCAAAGTTTTCTTTCAGTTCTATATGACCGAGTTCTGTCAACGAAAGGATGTAGCTTCGCTCATCCTGGGGATGTATTTCCTTTTGAATATATCCTTTCAGAAAAAGGTTTTTTAAACATCGGCTGACAGCTTCCTTTTTCATACCGCTGCTTCGGCTTAACGCCAGCGGTGTGCTTTCTTTGATTTCCAGATAAATTCTTGCCAAAAGTTCACGCTCACTGGCAGTTAAAGTCTGGTTTTGGCTTTTTGATAAGAGGACTCTGGAAAAGTGATGCATTTCTTG
>JAHHSM010000044.1 GCA_020025175.1 Oscillospiraceae bacterium
ATGAACGATTATGGAGAAATCGTGGAATCACAAGTAATGTAGTTTGTAATAACTCCCCTATTCTTATTTATGGGGAAGTTAGACGGAGTGTCAAATCGGAATTTTAGAAGGTGATCAAATGACAGTGGAAGAGGTTTTTTGTGATTTATCCAATAAATTTGGCGAGAATTTTAATTGGTATATGCATCCATTAACAGAGTCAAAGGGATTCTTTGTCGATGAACTAAAAAAGGAAATTGGAAAAGAACATTTCTTATATAACAAAAAAATTTGGACTGTAGCAAAGTGCACATCCAATGATGATGTGTTATATGTTACTGAAGACGAATGCGGAGCAGATATTTACTATATTTTTCATTTGACTTATTCAGAAAATAATTTAGCTGGATTCCCCCAATATAAGGAATTGAAAAGCGTATATGCAGTGAAAGATTTCATTGAACAATCATTTATTCAGAGCTATATGTAGACGATAAAGTCCGATTTATTGGGGAGATAGGAAGGGCGACAAAGCGGATGATTCGAAAATGATGGTATGCATGTCACTGTTGACCGCCCTCTTGTGTGGGAGCATAAGGCAGAGCGGTAAATTGGAATTGGAGGAATACAATATGGAGGAAGTCTTTGATTTATTAGAGCAAAGAGGAGGAGTATAACTTCCATTTAGCGCAGGGAGAAAATTCAAGATAGAGTCTATTTGATTATGACAAAAGTGTAATTGGATTTTCATGTCATAAATGATATGATGTTCACAGACAGGAGGGAAAATATGACTCGAATTTTACTGGTAGAGGACGACGCGGCGATTATCCGTACACTCTCTGTTTTTTTAAATGAAGAAGGCTTTTCTGTCCAGACGACAGATGGGCAGTCTGCTGCTGTTCAAGCTATGGAAGGGCAGGTACCAGACCTGGTTCTGGTGGATATTACTCTTCGGGAAGGTAACGGCTTTGCCGTTTGCAGTTATGCAAAAGAACATGGAATCCCTGTGATTTTCCTCACGGCATCTGGAGATGAATATAGCGTGGTTACAGGGCTGGATATGGGTGCTGATGACTATATTGCAAAGCCCTTCCGCCCCAGAGAGCTGGTTTCCCGTATCCGCAGTGTCTTGCGCCGAGCCGGAAAACGGCAGAGCACTATCACAGTGGATGATTTAGTCATTGATACTGACAAAGCAGCTGTTGCAAGGGCAGGAGAGCCAATCTATTTGTCTGCGTTGGAATATAAGCTGCTTTTAGTATTTTTAAATCATCGAGGCCGCGTCCTCAGCAGAGAGCAGCTGTTAGAAGAAATTTGGGACAGCGCCGGAGATTTTGTCAATGATAATACGCTGACTGTCTATATCAAGAGATTGCGGGAAAAGATTGAAGTGAATCCTCAGAATCCCTGCTATATACGAACAATTCGTGGTTTAGGCTATCAAATGGATGGTGAAGGACGATGAAAGGAGTCGTGTTATCAGCCATTTTAATTATGCTTATTGGTATATTTTTTGCCATTCTGTTATGGCAAAAGCAACGCTATAGGAAACAACTGCGAAAACTGAACCAGGATTTGGACCGGCTGCTCCAGCAGGGCGTTCCCCTCCCGATTGATCAGTATCAGGAAGGGGAACTTTCCATTTTAGCCAATCAGATGGAAAAAATTACCCTCCGTCTTACGCAGACTGCCGACCAAGTGCAAAAGGAAAAAGAATATCTTGCCGATTCGCTGGCTGATATTTCCCATCAGCTCCGTACTCCTATGACGTCGATGAACCTGGCGGTTACGATGCTCCGCAGCCCCGAGCTGGAGCACAACCGTCGGATGGAGCTGACTGCAGAACTTCGAAATCAGCTCTCCCGTATGGATTGGCTGGTGGAGACCTTGCTGAAAATCAGCAAACTGGATGCTGGGACGATTACCATGGCAACCGAAACCATACCTGTCCAACATCTAATTGAGAAAGCTGCTGAACCGCTGTCTATTCCTATGGATATTCGGAATCAACAGCTTCAGGTCTTCTGCCATTCAGAGGAGATTCGAGGAGATCTTAGTTGGTTGGCAGAAGCCTTAGGCAATATATTAAAAAACTGCATGGAACATACCCCGGCAGGCGGTTTCATCTTTGTTCACGCAGAGGAAACCCCACTTTTTACACAGATAGAGATTGAGGATACCGGAGAGGGGTTTGCCCCCGAAGAGTTGCCGCACATTTTTGATCGTTTCTATCAGGGACGCAACGCCAGTGCGGAAAGCTATGGAATCGGACTTGCTTTGGCACGTTCTATTATCACATCCCAGAATGGCACCATTCAGGCCCGGAACGGTGAAAAAGGAGCAAGATTTATGATAAAATTTTATAAGCAAATCATATGACATTTCTGTCACTGAAAAGTCACCGGGAAGTCATCTTGGCAAGATACAATAGTATCATCAAGTCAAATGGAGGTTATTTTCTATGGAAGTTTTGAGGGTTGAACATCTTTCCAAGATTTATGGTGCAGGAGAAAATCAGATTCATGCACTGCATGATATTTCCTTTTCTGTTGAAGATGGACAGTTTCTTGCTATTATCGGTCCGTCCGGCTCTGGCAAGTCTACGCTTTTGCACATTCTTGGCGGTGTGGACCGACCCAGCAGCGGTGAAGTCTATCTCAATGGGCAGGATGTCTTTGCCCAAAGTGAAGAGCAACTGGCCATTTTCCGCCGCAGACAGGTGGGACTCATCTACCAGTTTTATAATCTGATCCCTGTACTCAATGTCACCGAGAATATCACGCTTCCGGTACTTTTAGATGGACGGGAAATCAATCAGGAGCACCTGAATGACCTGCTGGATACTTTGAACCTCCGGGGCCGGGAAAAACATCTGCCCAGCCAGCTAAGCGGCGGTCAACAGCAGCGGGTCTCCATCGGCAGAGCACTCATGAATGCGCCTGCTGTGGTTTTGGCTGACGAACCTACCGGAAATCTGGACAGCAAAAATTCCCAAGAAATCATTGAGCTGCTGAAATCCTCCAACCGGAAATACGGTCAAACACTGATTGTTATTACCCACGATGAGAACATCGCCCTTCAAGCAGACCGCATTATCGCCATTGAGGATGGCCGTATCGTGAGAGATGAGGTGGTAAGATGAAGCTCATACGCCATCTTACCTGGCAGAATATGAAGCACAGCAAGGCGCGCACGATTGTGACCATTCTTGGTATTATTTTATCTGCCGCCATGTTCACCGCAGTTACTACAATGGGCATCAGCTTCCGAGCCTATATGCTGGCGGCTGAAGTTGCGGAAAACGGAGATTATTTTGTGTGCTACAACTATGGTACCATGGAAGAGCTTCGAAAACTGCAGCAGGACAAATCTGTCACCAAGTTGGGGGCGGTCAATACGATCGGCTACACCAATTTTCGGTACGAAACCGACAGCCGATCTGTGGACGATACCCTCATCATCGGCGCAGGCAATCGGGAATTCTTTGAGATGGTTCCCGTTGGGCTGATAGAGGGACGCCTGCCCAAAACAGGCTCTGAACTTATGATTACAGGAGCAGTGCAGGAATACCTCCGGGAGTCCGGGCAGCCCTGTGAGATTGGAGCACGAATCACGTTGCCGATTGCAGTCTCCTATGAAACCGAGGACGTGGTTCTGCCCGTTTCCGGAAAACCTTATGAAAAGACGTTCACAATTGTGGGTGTTTCGGAGTACATTCAATATTTTGAAGATAATCAACTGGACCTCAGCAGTTTACTGACCTATGACGATGGCAGTGCGGCTGGAATCTGGGGTCGGTTCTTTGTGAAAAGTGATCCAAAAGAGGCATATGCCCTGGCTGAGAAGCCCTATGGTCCGTCCTGCACAGTGAACCAGAGTCTGTTGGATTTTTACGGAGTTACCAAATATTATTCGATCAACGATCTGATCGCAACGTTTGCGGCAGTTCTGATGGGAATTATCATGGCAGGCTCTGTCACGCTGATCTATAACGCTTTTTCCATCTCCGTTTCTGAGCGGACAAAGCAGTTTGGACTGCTTTCCAGTGTAGGTGCGACCCGAAAGCAGATCCGACAAAGCGTGTTTACCGAGGCGGTGGGGGTGGCTGCCGTTGGAATTCCCCTGGGTATTTTCTGCGGCTATGCCGGCATCGCTATTACCTTGAGACTGACCCATGGGTTGGTTGATAATCTGCTTTTTTCAGCGGAGAAGAATGACATCATTCTGCGGGCGGTGCCATCTGTTCCTGCGTTTGTTCTGGCGGGTCTGATAGCACTGGTCACGGTACTCATCTCCGCATGGATTCCTGCTCGCAGAGCCACGAAAATTACACCCATTTCCGCCATTCGCCAGACTGGGGAATTTGTGGTTCCCAAGCACGGCATCCGGGCAGGAAAGCTCACCCAAAAGTTCTTTGGTCTCCCTGCAGCATTGGCGAGAAAATACTATACCGTCAATAAGCGAAAATATCGGGCTACGATTATCTCGCTGACCATCAGTATGGTGCTGTTTGTGGCAGCTGGCAGCTTTGTCCAGCGGTTGAACGGTACAGCTGAGGAACAGGCCAACACTGACAACTTCGATTTCGAGATCATTGTAGATTCCGTGGAGCAGGTGGAGCAGCTTCGTGCGCACCCGGCACTGAAGGATTCTGCACTGGTTGCTCATGGATACGGCAGCGCGGCGATTTTGGAAACAGATTTTGACGAGGATTACAGAACGTTATGGGAAGCTAAGGCACAGGAGAATCTCAATATGGAAAACATCAGTGAAAATATCAGTTCGAAATATGTTCGGATCGAGTATCTGGAAGATTCCGTCCTGCAGAACTTTTTGATGGAACAGGGAATAGATCCTACACCCTATCTGGGCAGTGAAGAACCTTTGGCGCTGGTCACGGATGCACAGCTGACATGGTATTCCTATGACGAAACCGGCAGACCTGTTGACCGCCAGCGATCCAGTGAGCAGATTCTGCGCGATGGCGTAGATACCATCACGTTGATTCCGAGCTTCATTCCTGATGGTGTTTTAGAACGTCTGGAGCGCGTGGCTAATGACAGCCTGCGTATGGAACCGGATGGCACTATTTTGCTCACTGTAATGGTGGCGCCAGATCCGGAGGACGAGTCCGGCGAAAACCTGTGGTATGAGATGGAGGTGCGGCCTGTCGGAAATGGGACTGACTATGCGTATTATATCCGCGATCCAAAAACCGGAATTGCAGAGGATGAACCTGCCGATGTGGTTTCTGTAGAGCGCGCTCAACTTCGTTTAGGAGCCAGTGTTCGGGATCTGCCCATTGGCATCCGTGAAAATACGGATTATGACGCCATTACCGTTATTTTGCCGCTTTCCTCCGCACCTGCTGAGGCGGATACAGTATCTCTGATGGCAGCCACTTCAGATTATGAAGAGTTGTTGACTTTCCTGGAAGAGCAGAATTACTCCTTCGTTGATTATCTGGAATCCCAAATGGAATATCGGGACTATATCACCATGATCCGTATTTTCTCCTACGGCTTTATTGCCCTTATTTCCCTCATCTGTATTTGCAATGTGTTCAACACAATCTCCACCAACATAGCCCTCCGCCGAAAGGACTTTGGCATGCTCCGCAGCGTAGGTATGAAGAATCGTGAAATCAATCAGATGATGGCGTTTGAATGCCTGCAATACGGACTGAAGGCGATGCTGTGGGGTATCCCTTTGAGCATCCTCACCCGTCTGTTGATTGACCGACTAATCGGTCAGTCTGCTTTTGCCTTGCCGGTTCGCTCGATTTTCATTGCGGCGGGATTCATCTTTGTGACAGTATTCATCACCATGTTCTATGCGGTTTCAAAATTGAAGAAGGAAAATCCCATGGAAGCAATCCGTTCCGAAAGCTGATTGCTTCATTGAA
Organism: Oscillospiraceae bacterium; assembly: GCA_020025175.1. GTDB lineage: Bacteria > Bacillota > Clostridia > Oscillospirales > Oscillospiraceae > Pseudoscillospira. The sequence continues at coordinate 5,888 of JAHHSM010000044.1, forward strand.
TCAACACACAGACTCCCAGCCATGAGGCGGGAGTCTGTGTCCTATCAGCGATATCCTGCTTCAATTTTGCTTTTGATGCGCTTGATCGGATAGAAAAGAATAGAATCACTATCATGATTGAAAAGCCGGAGAACTTCGTCAGTTTCTGGAACTCTGCCACAGCGAAGAAGTTTTGGAGATTCCTCGGCGCAGAGCGCGAAAAGACCGCAAGGAAAAGTCGCATCCATAAGTGGATGCGATTGCCGTTGCTGTGTGTTTTAATATCGAAGGTGGCTCATTTTTGATAGCGGCATACGACAGAAAAGGACTTCATCCCCTAGTGGGTGGAGTCTTTTTTGCAGTAGGAAAAAGTATGCTATGATACGAAATAAAAACTATGAGGCGGAACGGAAATTTGCTGTCTTATAGAGTAAAGGTCCCTTATCTGCTTGCGAGAGGGCATGTTATATTTCAGAAAACAGCAATGTTACAACCTGAATCTACCACTGCAATACGACTACACAGTGACGAAAATTTTCATTTGGATTTTATCAAATACATAGGCAGAATTACTGTATTTCACACTGGAAATGCATGCTGAATTGTGTTATTCTGATGAAAATAAGCGATAAGATTTGCAGGAACGTGCATAAATAAGGTGATAAATAGACAGGGGACAGGTGGTGATAAAGTGAATCGCTTTATGATCTGCGATGTGGATATAGGGTTCTTGGATAAGCTGGCATCTGTACTTCATGATCAATTTGATCCGTGTTCTGTAGAATATGTGTGCGGACCATCGGCATTAGAAGTGGCTTTACGCGAAGATGCTGGCTGTACAGGGGTGTTGATTACAGAAATTGAGCTGCGAGATCAAAATGCAATTGATATTATTTCTGCACATCAAAAAAGCTATTCTGCGCTTCAGGTGATTTACATGACATCAAAAATTGAGTACTGTATGGATGTTTATCAAACACAGCATTGCGGCTTTTTAGTGAAACCGATTCAGCAGCAGTATTTATTTGCCGGTATACAGCGGGCACTGAGCTTGTTGGAACGAAAAAAAACACATGGTATTGCCATACAAAAAGGGGGGAGCATTCATATTGTTGATGAGGCGTCTCTTTTGTACATTGAGAGTCACGCGCGTGTTATCCGCATTATAACAGATGCAGAGGTTTTGGAAATGTACAGCACCATTGAACAATTTTCATGCCGGTTGGATAAACGGTTTATACAGTGCCATAAGAGTTATGCCGTGAATATAGAACGCGTGAAACAGTTCCGTGGTGATAGCTTTTTGATGGAAAATAATGCGGTGGTTCCAATCAGCCAAAGTAAACGAAAAGAAGTACGCCGACGATTTTTGGAATATGTTGGGATAGAATTTTCGCTTTAAATTTTTATAAGATTTTACATTTTTATGATTGATTCTTACATATACATTGGATATGAATCATGATTATCATAGATTATCATATCATGTAGCAGATTATACAATTTAATGTGGCATTATAATTCTTGAATCGGCTATTTTAACATGTGGCATGAAGATTTTATTTGATGCTCCTGTAGATGAGCAATATAAAAGCAGTGTGCTTAAGACCGTTATAAAAGGAAATGCTCCCTGATCGATCAGCATACTCCAGTTATAAAGTTTTTTGTATAGAAAATTTGTCTTTTTAAGATGCAATAAAACAGCACGAAGTTTCCCTGTATCACACCAAATATGAAAAGGTGCATCAGGAGCACCGTATTTCATATGGAAATGGAGCCATATCGTGAAAAATAAAGCAGTTGTAACCAATATTCAGAAATTCAGCGTACATGATGGACCAGGGATTCGCAGCATCATCTTTTTTAAAGGATGTCCATTGAAGTGCCAGTGGTGTGCAAATCCTGAGAATATTGATCCAAAACCACAGCTTATGGTACATAAGAGTAAGTGCATACGATGTGGACGATGCATTGATTCCTGCCCAAGGGGGGCAATCATTGCCGGTGATGAAACGATTCATCTTTTAAGAGATCGTTGTCAAAACTGTGGAAAATGTGTCAGGGTGTGTACAAGTCAGGCACGCGTGCTGAAGGGTGAGCTTCTTTCGGCTGCTGATGCAAAAAGAGTAGTGGATAAAGATGTGCCGTTTTATAAAAATTCTGGAGGCGGCATTACTTTTTCCGGCGGAGAACCAATGCTGCATCCTGATTTTATTATCGATCTTGCAAAAGAATATAGAGAGCTGGGGTTAAACTCTGCTGTGGAAACCTGCGGATGTGTACCATGGGAAAATTTTGAAAAAGTAAAGCCATGGGTTGATTTATTTTTATTTGATTTAAAATTTATGGATTCCGGCAAGCATAAAGAATTCTGCGGAAGTGGAAATGAATTAATTCTTTCCAATCTACGGAAAATTTGCCAAAGCAATCGTGTTATTGTTAGAATGCCGATTATACCGGGTATCAATGACACAGAAGAAGATATTGAGCGCGCCGCAGTGTTTTTAAACAATATGAAAGAAAAAATTGAGGCGATCCACTGCCTCCCATACCATAATTTCGGTATTTCCAAATATGAAGCGTTGGATATCGATTACAAATTATCCGGTGTAGAAATACCAAAGGCGGAGTATATGGAATATATTAAAAAAATGTTTGAGCTGCGTGGTTTGAGTGTACAGATCGGCGGTTAAAAGCATAGAATAAAATCTGATAGCTACTTCAACCAAAACGCAAAAGGAATGCACAGACTCAACTGAAACCAACTGCAAAAAGCAGGCGTAAATAAACAGAGGAGGTAAAAACACATGAGTTGCTGCACAACCCCAAACGCTAAGGTCGGTGAAAGAAAAAAGTGGACAGATGGTGCTACAGAAAGGATCAACAGGCTGAGGGATCAGTATTGGGCAAATAAGCCTGAACTGGATGTCGAACGAGCCGTTATATACACACGCGTATATAAAGAAACGGAAGCAGAAGATGTTGTCATCCGGCATGCAAAAGCACTTTTGGCATATATGTCCGAAAAGACGCTGACAATCGGCAAGGATGAATTGATCGTAGGAACAGAGGGTAAGAAAAACAGGTCTGCGGTGGTCTGTCCTGAAATTTGTTACCAGTGGGCAGAAGCTGAGCTTGACACAATGGCAACAAGACCGCAAGATCCCTATATCATTTCCGAAGAAAGCAAAGAGATTTTAAAAAATGTGGTTTTTCCCTATTGGCATGGCAAATCAATGGAAGATTACTTCTTTGCAAATATGAGCGATGAATTAAAAAATATTGGTTTGGGTACGAATATTGTCTTCGGAGATGCAAAATCTGCAACTGGCGGCGGTGAGTGGTCGGTAGGGTTCCATAATATTGTTCTGAAAAAAGGCTTCAAGGGTGTACGGGATGAAGCGGAAGCATATCTTGCGGCATTGGATCGAACAGACCCTACAACCTGGAATAAGGTTAAATTCTATGAAGCTGTGATTATTACATGTGAGGCAGCAAGAGTATTGGGCGAAAGATACGGAAACTATGCTGAAGAATTGGCAGCAGCAGAAAGTGATCCTGTAAGAAAAGCAGAGCTGCTCAAGATTGCAGACGTTTGCAGGACTGTTCCTTACAATCCGCCTAAGAGTTTTCATGAAGCGGTTCAGGCTGTGTGGCTGACTCAGATTATGATTTGGGGCGATGAAAATCAGCAGGCTTGCTGCATTGCACGGCCGGATCAATTTCTGTATCCATTCTATAAGGCAGATATTGAAAAGGGCATCTTAACACAGCAGGAGGCACAGGAGCTTCTGGAGTGCCTGTGGATCAAACTGGCAGAGTATATCTATGTCGTATCCGAAGATGGTGCATCGTATTATTCCGGTTATATTTCTTTCTGCGGCGTTACTTTGGGCGGCGTTGATGACAACGGAAATGATGCAGTCAATCCGTTGTCGTATATGATGCTCCAGTGCACGATGGATCTTAGAATGCATACGCCAACCATCAACGTTAGAGTCAATAAGAAAACTTCAGACGAATTTTTGATGAAGGTTTGCGATCTGGTGAAGCTGGGTACCGGGCAGCCTGCAATTTTCTTTGATGAAACTGCATTTAAGATTTTAGAAAGAAGAGGTGTTCCGCTGGAGGAAGCGTATAACTGGTCTGTAGGCGGCTGTATAGAGCCTTATCCTGCCGGCAAGTCGCATATGTGGGCAGAGGGATGCAGATACAGCCATGCAATTGCAGTTGAATGGGCACTTTTTAACGGCTATACAAAATATTGGAAGAGGGATATCGGCGTAAAAACGGGGGATCCGAGGACGTTTGATACATATGAGAAATTTGAGAATGCTGTTAAGGCGCAGTTGGCATATTTGATTAAAATGTCTGTTGCTAATACGCATGTATCGGAGCAGGCACATATGAAGCGTTTGCCGAAAACTGTTCGTTCGATTTGCACTGAGGGCTGCTTGGAGAGCGGAACAGACTGCTTGTTCGGCGGTGCTGTATATAATAACGGTCCCGGTTTGGAAACGACCGGTCTTGCTGATTTGGTTGACTCAATGGCAGCTGTTAAAAAGTTAGTTTATGAGGATAAAGTGTTTACAATGGATCAGCTTGTTACGATGCTTGATCAGAATTTTGTTGGATATGAAGCTGAACGGCAGCAGCTGATCAATGATGCGCCCAAGTGGGGAAATGATGATGAATATGTGGATCAGATTGCAAAAGATATGGTGGATTATTGCTATGAAGTCACATCGCAGTATAAAAATGCATTGGGCTATAGTTTTGTAACCGGCGCTGTTCCGGTTATTGCCAATATTCCTCATGGACAAGTGACTTGCGCACTGCCTTCCGGCAGAAAAGAAGGTGCAGGTCTTGCTGATGGTATTTCACCCTTTGGCGGGTATGATAAAAACGGTCCTACTGCCATTATGAAATCGGTTTGTTCCATTGATCATTCCAAGGCAGGCTGCGGCAATCTTCTCAATATGAAATTAAGTCCTTCTTTACTGGAAACCGAGCAGGACAAGAAGAATTTGATTGCACTGCTTAGAACAGAGGGAGAATTGGGCGGCTATCATGTGCAGTTTAATGTTATTTCTACGGATGTCCTGCGGGATGCACAAAAAAATCCCCAGAACTATAACGATTTGTTGGTGCGTGTTGCAGGGTATAGTGCTTACTTTGTGGAGCTGCGCCCCGATGCACAGCAGGCAATCATCGACCGCACCGAGCTTTCTCACTGGTAAATCCGAATACGATTTCAGATAATTTGTAGGAGTATTTTGAGCTTTATTTAAAAATCACCGTCCAGTTAAATGAAAAACCTCCAGTGCGGTATAGGGATTCAGACCGCATTGGAGGTTTTATCAGGATTATAAAAATTGAAGCGGCTAAATGGGAATTGACTGGTGCACTACCTTTTAAAGTAGCAGATCAAAAGGCGTTGCAGAGGCCATATTGTGCATTCATATACATAAGAAAAGGTGCAGAGACAATCTTAGTTACGTTCTAACAATAGCACTTATTCTACATTAGTAAAAAGATGGAAATATGTTGCTTTACAAGACGGTGCGTGCTAATATAATTTGTGAAAAAATATAGGAGCGTACGGCACTTTTATGCAGAAGAATTCTTCGGTGACCGATACTTTTGACGATGTTGGGATGAGCGGAGCATAGGGGGTATACCATGTATCGAGTTGTGGTTGTTGATGATGAGGTTTTAATACGTATGTATATTCGAGAAATCCTTGAAAACAATGGCTATGAAGTGGTTGGTGAAGCAGAGGATGGTCTGGATGCGATCAATGTATGTAGAGAACAGCAACCGGATTTTGTAATCCTTGACATCAGTATGCCGATTTTAAGCGGTTTGGAAGCGGCTAAAGTCATCAATGAGGAAAAATTAGCTGGATTTATTATTATTTTAACTGCTTATCGTGATAAGGAAATTGCGAAAAGAGCAGTGGATATTGATGTGATGGGATATGTTGTAAAACCAGTGGATGAAGATGTGTTGATGCCTGCCATCGAAATAGCTCTGCACAAATATAATCAAATTAATAAAATGAAAAAAGAATTTGATAAAACAAAAGAAGCATTAGATGACAGAAAATATATTGATCGGGCAAAGGGAATGCTTATGGATCGCAGAAAGATAACGGAAAAAGAAGCGTATGTTTATATCCGAAAACTGGCGATGGACAAAGGAAATTCCATGGTGGAAATATCTAAGATGCTTTTGAAAGCGTACGATGGGTAATTTTGGCTTTGTATGCCGAGGAAAAGTTGTTGGATGTGGAAATTGGAGGAGGTGAGTATCGTGCAGGATGATTTATCAACGGAATTGAAAGATAGATTGCTGATTGATTTGGTTCGTTCCAGTACGAATTTGACGGAAGAAGATATCCGTCTTCTTTTGGAAGTATCACACGCATTGCCGGCAATCAGCAATTTGGAAAATGGTGATACTTATATCAATGTCTTAACGCAGAGCGGAAAATCCATGGTTATTGCGCAATACAGATATCCCTATAGTGATCTATATAAGCGAAATATTATTGGTGGTATCGTCGAAAAGGCAGATGAACCGGCCGTATATCGTGCATTGGAGTATGGTATTTCTGGTCGCGGACTAATTGGAATTATAGATGAAGGTCGTGTTGTAGTCCGACATACTGTTAGTCCGATTTATAACGACAAGCAAAGGGTTATCGGAACATTAACTTATGAGTATCCCAATGACCGCAGTTCGGATACAGAACCCATAAGGTTGAGAAATAAAACAGAAGGAAAGTCCGTTTTTATTCGTGGAGAAATAGATAAGGTTGCTGGTTATATGCAAGATAGTTTATTGATTTTCGATAAAAACAATATATGCATATTTGCAAATGAGAAGGCTGAAAAGCTCTATTATGGAATTGGATATCAGGAATCTATTGTAGGTCAGGAGTATAAAGATCTGCAGCTTTTTGAATACAATCAAAAGGATATTGTCAAAGGGTGCGGCGCCATAAAAAATGACGTCAAAATTGGCGATTATTTCTTTGAGGAAAGCATTAGTATTATATGGGAAGATGGCGCTTATGAGGGAACAGCAGTTATTCTTCAAGATAAAACAAGAATCCGCCAAATGGAGGATGAAATCGCTTATCGCATTGCATCGATCAATGAAATTCATCATCGAGTGAAAAATAATTTACAGACAATTATCAGTTTAGTTGGTTTAGAGGCTGCACAGACGAAAAATGAAGAGGTAAAAGCATTTTCAAAAACAATTATCAGTCGTATTTGCAGCATCAGTGTAACATATGATTTGCTTGCACACACGGGAACAGATTATGTGAATTTGAAAACAATGTTGATCCGTGTAGTTGACAGCTCGTTGGAAAGCAGTAATGCATGTGGATGCAAGGTTCGTGCAAATGTTGGCGGGGATGACCTCGAGTTGACTGCAAGTGTGGCATCGACGGTTGCTTTGATTGTGAATGAACTGGTGCAAAATAGTTTAAAATATGCGTTTGATCGGTGTGCCGAAGGAACGATCTGGATGCGCATTGAAAAGGGTGAGGAATATTCCTGGATCACGGTGCGAGATGATGGATGTGGCTTCGATCATAAAATAGAGAAAAAAATTGGCAGTGGTTTGGGATTGAAGCTGGTTGACAGTTTGGTGAAATCGAGTTTAAAAGGTGAGATTAGTGTCATCAGCAGTGATCAGGGAACGGCAACGCGTTTTTCATTCCGAAATGTTACAAAGAAATAAAAATTTTCCGAGTCATCTAAAGATATAATCTCCAATTTATTCAAAGTGCATAAAAATTTTTTAACCCGTTGACAAAGTTAATGGAAAT
>JAHHSM010000045.1 GCA_020025175.1 Oscillospiraceae bacterium
GTTATCAGTCCTTTTCCGAAGGTGAAGGGCCGCCGGACTTAATCCATGAAATCGGCCTTGAAACTGCACGCCGTCTTTGGAGCAAATACCAAGTGGTGGTCACGACCCATGTGGATCACCAAAATCACTACCACAATCACTTTGTAATCAACACCGTTAGCTTTATGGACGGGAAGAAATACTACCGCAGCAAAGCTGATTATCGCGCCCTGCGGCAAGTATCTGATGACCTGGCGCGTGAGCATGGTTTCTATGTAATCGACCGTCCAAACGGGAACGGACGCCAACACGAAGTTTACGACGAAAAGCTAACCTGGCGAAAAATTGTTAAGAGCGATATTGACGAGCTTTTGAGGGAGGCGCGCACCGACCAACATTTCTACGCCTTGCTGCGCAACATTGGATATGACCTTAAAACCTCTGGCAAGGATATCTCAGTGCGTGCCCCTGGGATGCAGCGGTTCATTCGGATGGAGCGTAATTTTGGCCCAGAGTATTCGCGTGACGCCCTGCGCCGACGCATTGCCCAAAACCCTGTGGTGTTTTCCCGTCCGGGTGTGAGCAGAATTAGGTCAAAGCAAATCCGATATCATGGCAGTCAGTATCACACATACCGCCGCCACGGGAAAGTACGGGGCTTTGCAGCTATGTACTTACGATACTGCTATATGCTTGGTGCGATTCCTGAGCGAAGGTACACCACTTCCCGTGTAAGCCCAGCACTCAAGGCCGATTTGATTAAACTGAACCGTATATCAGCCAAAACTCGATTTTTATGTGCGCACGGTATCAAAACAAAAGAGGATTTGCAAGCGTATGCCGACGGCGTGGGCGGTCACATTGACCTGCTTACAAAGCAGCGAGCTTCATTACGGCAGCAGCAAAGAACTGTTGCCTTGAGGCATGACGAAGCAGCCTACAACCGAAATAAAAGCGAGATGGCAAAAATCTCAGCTACTTGCTATGAATTGAGAAAGGAGCTGCGTCTATGTAATGAAATAATGCAAGAAAATCCAGAGATAGCTGCCAGGGTACGGCAAGAAGAAAGACAAGAAACACAAACAACGCAGCGAAGAACTCCGCTGCGTTAATTTTTTAAGGAGGTAGACAAACATGGGTGAATTTGAATCTCAGGCCGCAGATAAGACAATTAAAATCGTACTGGATGGCGCAGAGTATGTTCTGCGCCTCAGCGCCAAAGCCATGTCTAAGGGCGGCGCATTCCTGTTAGCTTTGGGTAAGCTGGCAAAAGAAGAGCAGCACAGCAAAGGCGCTCAGACGCTTAAAACGATGATTAAATCTGGAAAGGAGCTGACTGTCTTTTCGATCAGTCCTGCCAATTTGAAGGAATTTTCAAAAGAGGCAAAACACTACGGCGTGGTGTATTGCGCAGTAAAGAGTAAATCAGATCCGGCTGCACCGATTGATATGCTTGTCCGCGCTGAAGATGCCGGGCGTATCAATCGAATCATCGAACGCTGCGGATTTAATGAGCTTGCATCTGGTGAGGCAGAAATGCCGGGAGCAAGTCAAAACCCTACAAAGGGGCGGCAGCGCGAACCGGCCCGAAATCCAGAGCGTCAATCCTCAAACTCTTGGACGGACGATAAGGACGCCCGTGCTTCCGTCGTGCAGCAGGCAAAGCAGATCTCTGCTGAAAAGCAGGCACATACTCCGCATCGAGTGCGTCATCTCCCTCAGGAGCGTGGATTATGAAACAATCAAAGCGGACTAATTTTGTAGTCACTGACCCAAAGGGTGAGCTGCTCCGCGACTGCGGAAACTATTTAGCCGAAGCCGGATATGACATTTATGTTTTGGATCTCATTCATATGTCAAAAAGTCATTGTTACAATCCATCTGCTTTCTTGGAAACTGAAAACGATGTGCAGCAGGCAAAGCAGATCTCTGCTGAAAAGCCGGCACATACTCCGCATCGAGTGCGTCATCTCCCTCAGAAGCGTGGATTATGAAACGATCAAAGCGGACTAACGCTATCGTTTTCTTAATCATCCTAGGATTTTTGGCTGTATGGATTGGCCTGAAGGTTGCGCCGTATGCCGATGGTGGATTGCCAAATATCCTTGCTCACTCAGAAGAGCTTTCTACAAGTGGCATGGGTATCACATTGGTTCCCAATTCACTTAGGAGTGTCGGCATCTGCCTGTTGATCTATTCCGTTGCAGCACTTAGCTACATTTCATCATGGCGCAACTACCGGCACGGTGAGGAGCATGGTTCTGCTCAATGGGCAGATGCAAAGAAACTTTGCCGCAAATATGAGCAACGGCCAGCAGCGCAGAATCGTATTCTTACAAAGAATGTACGAATTGGTCTAAATGGCTATAAGCACCGGCGCAATCTGAATACCATGGTAATTGGTGGTTCTGGTGCTGGCAAAAGCCGGTTTTATGCAATTCCAAATCTGATGCAGGCAAACACATCTTTTGTAGTCACTGACCCAAAGGGTGAGCTGCTCCGCGACTGCGGAAACTATTTAGCCGAAGCCGGATATGACATTTATGTTTTGGATCTCATTCATATGTCAAAAAGTCATTGTTACAATCCGTTTGCTTTCTTGGAAACAGAAAACGATGTGCAGCAGCTGGTGACGAATTTGTTCCGTGCTACTAGCCCGAAGAACGATAGTCAAGGGCAAAATAAATTTTGGGATGACACAGCTCAGATGTATCTTAAATCACTGATTTTTTTCCTTCTGGAAAAGGCCCCATCTTATGAGCAGAATTTCGCCACCGTGAGTACCCTTATGAATTATGACATGGTTCAAGATGAAGATATGATGATGGGCGGTGCACCTGACCCTTCCCCTATTCAGCAGCTTATGTGGCAGTTGGAGCTTGAAAATCCTAATAGCTTGGCCGTTAAGTATTATAAGGACACCCACAGCGCAGCAGGCATAACGATGAAGTCCATTCAGATTACGCTGCACGCGCGCTTGGATAAATTTAATCTTCACGAGGTCAGACAGCTCACCTGCGCAAATGAGATTGATCTCAATGCACTGGGTGAGAAAAAGACAGCGTTGTTTTGCGTGATACCTGATAATGACACATCTTTCAATTTCTTGGTATCTATGATGTACACCCAGATTTTTCAACGGCTATTCCGTCTGGCTGATGATAAATACCACGGTAGACTTCCAGTACCCGTTCATCTGCTCATGGACGAATTTGCTAATATTGCTTTGCCCGACGATTTTGAAAAAATCCTGTCTGTGATGCGCTCCCGTAATGTTTGCGTGAGTATTATTTTGCAGACGATTTCCCAGCTCAAAACACTGTACAAAGATAGCTGGGAAACGATTACGGGTAACTGTGACGAGTTGCTTTTCTTGGGCAGTAACGAGGCCACCTCAACCAAATACTTGTCAGAGAAACTTGGTAAAGAAACGATTGATACTAATACTTTTGGCCGGACAAAAGGACGCAACGGCTCATACAGTACGAATTATCAAAATAGTGGCCGTGAACTGATGACTGCGGATGAAATCGGTAAGATGGACAATAACTATGCAATCGTTTTTATTCGTGGTGAAGATCCTGTTTATGACCGCAAATATGACCCGTCTTTACATCCTGCTGCGTCGCAAATCGTCGGCGTAGACTATCGCGGCTTCTGGGGACAAAAAAAGCCGAGTAAGGCTGTTGCATACCAATATGGGGATGTAACCTTATCCATTGCCACCATTTCTGGTGAGGAAATCAAAACAAGTAATCGCCATGACAGCCCCAAAGCACCGTCTGCATCATCAAACGATGATACGGACGGTTTTACTTTGGTGGATGGTGATGAAATATACGAACAATTCAAGGAGGACAAACAAAATGAACAAGAACACTAAGGAAAAGCAGAAAAAGGTATTCCGGGCAGCTGCCGTTGCTGGCTGCATGGTCATTTTGATGGCAATGCCAGCCATGGCTGCTGGTGATGAGGTCACAAAAATTCTGGGAAATCTGATTAACATTCTCTTTTCCATCATCACTCTGGTGGGCGTTATCGCCCTGATTTGGGGCTTTGTACAGCTTGTCCTGGCTATCAATGGCCATGACCCCTCTCAGCGCATCCAGAGCTTCCTCACACTTGCGGGTGGTCTGCTTTTGGTGTTTATCAAATCCATTCTGGTCGCCATCGGAGTACCTATCTAAAATAAGGGAGCGATCATATGGATGAGAGTACCATCAATTTTCTGGACAATGCGTTGTCCGGATGGAATGAAAAATTAAGTGAGGTATTTTCACTGCTCACCACCGCCCCGGACGAGTTTCGGGGCGGCGCTGTTTGGAGCGTTATGCTTGGTATATTCAACGCTATGGTTGGCGTTGGACTGGCTCTAACAATTTTATGTTGGTGTATTGGCGTCATCAAAAATGTCGGTACAATGTCAGAACTGAGACGCCCGGAAATTGCTGTGCGCATCATTGTCCGTCTAGTCTTTACGCAGTATGTTGTAACACATTCGCTGGAGCTGCTGAAACAATTTATCAATCTAGCATCCAGCCTTTTGAGGGATATTATGGCTGCATCTGGGTTTAGTCTTTCATCTTCAATGGCAGTGCCGCAAGAAATCCGAGATGCCGTTTCAGAACTAGGACTTCTATCTGGCCTGGGCGCATGGGCAATAGCCTTTCTGTCGATGTTCATAATCACAGTGCTCAGTTTTATCATTCTGTTGACTGTTTATGGGCGTTTTTTCAAAATTTTCATAATGACGGCGCTTGCGCCTATTCCCCTTGCCGGGTTTGCTGGAGAACCAACATCTGGTATGGGAAAGTCTTTTGTACGAACCTATGTGGCAGTGCTGCTGGAAGGAGCCATTATCCTTTTGGCAACAATTATTTTCTCTGCGTTTGCGACAAGCGCTCCTGTTTTTGATACAACCGCATCTGCACAAAGTATGATTTTTACATACATTGGACAGCTTGTATTCCAAATGCTGATCCTGGTTGTTATCGTAAAATCCGCAGATCGTGTTGCACGAGAAATGTCCGGTCTTTAAGCAAAGCAAGGAGTGAAAACAATGGAAAATAGAATTGGGACAGACCTTAGAGAAGTGTCTGAATCTGTGTTTTTTGGGCTTAATCTGCGGCAGTTAATTGCCGGAGGCATCGGAATTGTACTTTCCGTCATCATCTGGATTAGTTTTTCCGAGAGGTTAGGAAGTGACTACACAAGCTGGCTGTGCTGCGCAGTAGTAACGCCCTGTGCGTGCGTTGGTTTTATTAAAATCCAAGGCCAACCGTTTGAACGGTTTGCCTTATCTTGGCTTCGGTTCACTTTTCTTGAACGCAAAGAACTCTCGTGGAAAAGCGAGCTGAATCTCCGACTGATTAAACGCAAATTAGATGCAATCAAACGCGAACCGAAACCCGATGGAAAGGAGAATGTTACTGATAATGAGAAGTCTTAATATGTATGCGAAAGCAGACAGAGAACGATACAAGCCGGCCCGAAAGGTGCAGGATATTATTCCTGTAAAAAAGATTTGGGCAGATGGCTTGTTTCAGGTTGGCCGAGATCGGTACAGTAAAACTTGGTGTTGCAGCGATATTAACTACCAAATTGCCGGCCCGAAACTGCGTGAATATTACAGTGAGATCTATCAGGCTATGCTTAACTCACTGGAAAGTGGGTGTTCTGCAAAAATAACCATTGTAAACCACCACCGTGACCGGCAGCAGTTTGAGAAAGATGTGCTGATTAAACTCAAGGGTGACCATGGAGATCAGCTGCGCCGTGAGCTGAATGATTTGTTTCTGGAGGAAACAAACGGTGGTAACGGTATCACCCAGGAAAGATACATCACTGTAACCATTGGACGGAAAAACGCAGAAGAAGCTCGCCGCGCATTGCAACGCATTGGTGCTGATTTGTATGCCCGGCTGAATGAAATGGGCAGCTATTGTCAGGCGCTGGACGCTGGTGAGCGCTGCCGCATTTTACACGATTTTTTCCGTGAGAACGAAGAATCCCAGTACAATTTTGACCTGGAGGATATGCAGAAACAGGGATTTGATTTTAAGGATTATATTTGCCCGGATGGAGCAGAACAGGCCGCAGATCACCTGATGCTGGGAAAACAGTATGTTCGTATGGAGTGGCTCAAAAAATATGCCAGTGCAATCTCAGATGATTTTCTGTACCGCCTGACAGAGCTGAATCAGAAAATGATTGTTACGATTGACTGCACACCCCTATCTCAGGAGGATGGTATCAATATTGCCGCTACAAAGCTGGACGGTGTAGAGGCCGATATTGCCAGAATGGGACAGCGGCAAATTCGCCAGGATATTATTTCTTCTTCTGTCCCTTACGAATATGAGCGGCGGCGTGAAGAAACGAAAGCGGAGCTTGATGCACTTCAGACCAAAGGAAAGCGGCTCTTTCTGGCATGGATTGTTATTGCCCACACTGCTGATACGCTGGAACAGCTGGATGCAGATACGGACACGCTGCGCTCCTGCGCAGCACAGGAAGGTTGCCAGATCGGAACCTTGCGGTATCAGCAGCTCGACGCACTCAAATCCGCACTCCCTGTTGGTGTGCGTATGCTGGATGTAATGCGTACACTGCGCACCGATGCGATGGCACGATTTATGCCATTCCGGGCGCAGGAGGTGCAAGATCCCGGCGGCATTTGGTACGGTCAGAACGCTATCTCCGGCAACATGATTATGATTGACCGGGATAAACTGAAAAACCAGTCTGCAATCGTAACCGGCGTACCTGGCTCTGGTAAATCTGTGCTGCTGAAGGAAATGATTACCCAGCTTTACTACACCACTGATGATGATATCATCGTTTGTGACCCAGAGGGAGAATATGGACTTCTGGCGAAACGGCTCGGTGGTGAAGTCATTAAGATTTCTGGCAATTCCAGCCATCACATTAATCCATTGGATATGGTTGATGGATATGATGAAAATGGCAGTGACCCGTTGCAGGATAAAGTTGGATTTGTTACGGCATTATTTGAAGCCCTTGCCGGCCAACATCGGGATGATATTTCCTGGCCAAAAGCCCAGTCTGTTCTTGACCGTACTGTTAAGAAATTGTACGAAGAATATCAGGCAGGAGGCCCAGTCCCTACACTCGTTGGATTGACCGAAGAACTTACTAAACAAGATGAAGAAGTTGCACACGATCTCGCCCTTTACCTGGAAAGATTTGCTTCTGGCACACAGGGCGTTTTCTCCAAAGAAACCAATGTTGATACAAAAAACCGACTTATTGTATATGACATTTTGGATTTGGGTACGCAGCTGAAAACGCTTGGGTTACTGGTGATTACGGACGCAATCATCAACCGCGTAACTAGGAACTGGCAGCGTGGGAAGAGAACGCATATCGTCATTGACGAATTTCATGTGCTTTTTGAAAACCGGCAATCTGCTGTTTTCTTTGATAGTGCCTGGCGCAGATTCCGCAAGCGTGGTGGACAACCTACGGCTGCAACGCAGAATGCGGACACTCTTCTTAACCATGATGAAAGTCGCGCCATGCTCTCCAATAGCGAATTTCTCGTAATGCTTTCTCAGGCCGATCAAGACCGAGAACGCATTGCATCTCTATTGGATATCTCCGAAGAACAGCTGCGCTTTGTGCGTAATGTACCGTCCGGCTATGGCCTGCTCAAGTATAACAACGCTTTAATTCCTTTCCGTAATCGTCTGCCACAGAATACAGAGCTTTACCGCCTGATTACTACTAAGCTGGGCGAGGGAGTGTGATCTCATGGCGAAGGCCAAAAAGGAAACGGTGGTGTGGAGTAAAAAAGTACTGCATTTTCGACAGAAAAAGGCTCGGTCGGAGCATCGGCGAAAAAAGCATGATGTAGCCCTTGGCCAAGCCCGGAGGGATGAAAATTCCGAAGCACAAGAACACGAAAAAGCTGTCGAAGCTGTTGCGGTGAATGAGGTTACTTCACGGACAGAAAGAATCGTTGTTCCAGCTGCAAAAGCAACCTCAGAATGGGGCTTTCGAGAAACGGCAGATAATCTGCTTAAAGTCAGGCGCGTGCTGCGTGATCGTAAATCAGTGAAAGGAGCCGGTGGCAAGATGCCATCGGCTCCCTCTTCTATGGTGTCAAAAGCGGCTAGGGACGGCAAAACAGCCGCCAGTGCAACGGCTGAAGCGGAGCGTAAACTAGGCTACATTCTCAATAAACGGCGTGCTGCGGCTGCAAAGATGCGTCGCGCAGAACGCACGGCCAGCGGTGCTGGCCACACGGCAGCAGTGGCTGTAAAAAAGGGCGCTCACATGATCTCTGAGGGCTTGAAAGCTGCTTATGCTGCGACTAAAGCCTTGATTGCAGCCGTAGTTTCCCTTGGAAGTGGATTTTTAATTATTATCGTGATTGCTGCTGCTATCTTCACCTTTGCCGCTTCTGGCTTTGGCCTGTTTTTGAATGATGATAGCGGAGGAATGACAGTCCAAGCAGCAATAACACAGCTCAATCAGCAGTACATTGCGAAAATCCATCAAGTCGAAGCAGACAATCAGCCCTTTGATAGCATGGCAATCTACGGCTCAAAGCCACAATGGAAAGATGTGCTGACAATCTATGCGGCTCAGACGGTTTCAGGCGATAACCCAATAGATGTAACTACGATTGATGACGAACGGTTTCAGAAATTGTCTGATGTATTTTGGAGCATGACGGGTATATCGACGGAACGCATCTCCACAACACAGATGGTTAAAGAAGAAACTGATGTGCTAGATGACGATGGCAATCCGACCGGTGAGAAAGAAATTGTCTATAAGCCGGTCACAACAACGCGCCTGAAGATCAATATCACGGCTAAAACTGCACAGGACATGATGGACACCCTTTCGAGCGATGGAAAAGAGCAGGCGCAAGAACTGCTGCGTGAGGAAAATGCTTCACTTTGGACGGAGTTGCTTGGTGGCTTTGGTGGCTCTTCCGGCGCATTGGACGGAGATCCTGCCGTTGTTGCTCAGTATTTACTTGGTCAAGGGTTTACGCCAGAAGCCACAGCTGCCGTGTTGGGCAACATCAAAGCAGAATGTAATTGGAACTATTCTACCATCGGTGTCCTTGATGGATTGTTCCATCCTTATGAGCGAAATGTTGGTATTTTCCAATTCACTACACTGACACCGAATCCTAACAGCAATGACGAATATTGGCGATTTATGCGCTGGTGTCGTGAGAATGGATTTTACTATGGCTCGCTGCAAGCGCAGCTTGACTGGGCATTCAGCGCAGCACCAGGAACAAGCCATTGGACAACTCGTTGGGTGAATCGCGGGCGGTATTATTCTAATGCGCCCGGATTTAGTGAAGAACTATACGCAAAGCGCAATCTGACGCCTGATTCCTTTGCCGTGGAAACTGATGTGGCAGCGGCCACTTACAGTTGGATGGCCTTTTATGAGGGCTGCACAAATGGCACTGGTTCCCATCTTGATCGCCGTATTGCTTATGCGTATGAATACTATGAACAACTCATGACCCAGTCTCCTGCAGGTCTGATCTGGCCATCTGACAGTAACCGTATTACCTCTTACTTTGGCCCGCGCGAATCGCCAGGTGGCATTGGTTCAACCTATCATAGAGGCGTTGATATTGGTGCTGCTGAAGGTGCTCCCATTCAAGCGGCAGCTGGAGGAACGGTTGTTGTTGCATCATACAGTGCATCAGCAGGTAATTGGGTCAAAATTGACCACGGAAACGGCTTACAGACCGTTTATATGCACTGCTCTGAGTTGTATGTGCAGCGCGGTCAAACGGTCAATCAGGGCGATGTAATCGCTGCTGTGGGCAGTACTGGTAACTCGACCGGCCCCCACTTACATTTTGGGGTCATGGTAAATGGCGACTACAAAAACCCGTTGGATTTTGTATCTCCCCCGGCATAATTCGAAAAGAGGAACGACTTTTGTCGTTCCTCTTTTTTTGAAAAAAGAAAGGAGTATTGAAATGGGACGAAATGAAAGAAAATGGTCAAACACCACACGAAGCGGTAAGCTTCACTACAATGAAGATCAGCTTGCCGCAGCTAAGGCGGCCAGTGCAATGGAATACGCATTGCAGCACGGGTATGAGTTGGTTGGCACAGGTTTTCGCCGTACCATGAAAGACCATGACAGCATGATTTTTCTTGGCGATGGCCGCTGGTATTGGAATAGCCAAGGACGCAGCGGAAGGGCAATCGAGTTTGTGATGTACTATGAGAATCACACGCTACCAGAAGCCGTCCTGCTTCTGAACGGCGTCGATCTCGCCACGGCCAAAAAAACGACAAGCCCTACATACACGCCTAAGGACACGAAAAAACCTCAAATAGAGTTTGAATTACCTACACGCTCCAGCGATATGCGCCGGGCATTTGGCTATCTGGCTCAGAAGAGAGGCCTTGATTATGAAATTATCCGAGAAATGGTAGAACAAGGCCGAATCTTCCAGGCACAGAACGAAAGCAAGGGCCGTATTTTTCATAATGTAGCATTTGCCGGCTTGGACAAAAACGGCGTTATACGCGCCGTTTCTCTCCGTGGATGTACGGATGGATCTACATTCAAAGCAGAAGTCCCTGGAAGTGATAAGCATTATCCTTTTTGTGTGCCTGGACAGCCTGACGCAACTACCCTTTGTGTATTTGAAAGTGCCATTGATGCACTGAGCCATGCCACTATTGAGAAGCTAACCGGCGTAAACTGGCGTGAGAAAAACCGCGTAGCAATGTCCGGCAATAACACCATTTCTCCGATTTTATCGCAGATTGATAAATACCCAAATACCAGTGAAATTGTCTTTTGCCTGGACAATGATGCAGGTGGGCAAAAGCAGTATGAAACCTACCGAAAAGCACTCCTTGAAAGGGGTATTCCGGCAGATAGAATCCGTACTCAAACTGTGCCGGTTGGTAAAGACTGGAACGAGTATCTTCAGACTTGGCGCGCAGTCATTAAAGATTATCGGAATATCAAGACTACCGACTTTGACGGGACAGATAAAACCACAACAGGTGAAACGATTGGCCGTATTCACTACTTGGCCGATGATAAGACAATATCTGCAACAAGCAGTTTTGCCGATAAAAAACACTTTCATGATATTTCAGCGCATTTCTTAGCTCTACAAATTCCGGTGATTATCGAAACCCGACCACAGTTGGAGGAATTACACCGCCAGGAAATGCGGTGTATGGTCGTAAAAAAAAACCGGTAAGGAACTTCCAATCCAGTGGATTGGAAGTTAGAAAACAGTCAAAGCAAGATAAATATTAAAAAATTACCCTCAGAAATTTGACAAGCGGCGGCATTCCAACTACATTTGTAGGAAAATGAATGCCGCCGCCTTGGCAGAGGCGGCGGCATATGGGGGAAGAGAGAGGATGAAATTGATGAAACAAAGAACCTTTAAGATTCCAAACGCACTGATCCGTGATACCAGACTAAGTCCAACGGCACGAAAAGTCGGCGTCGTGCTATATGCACGGACAAATGCACTGGGTTACTGCCACAAGTCCCTTACTCAGATTGCAGAGCAGAGCGGCTGCGCAGTATCTACGGCCCGGACTGCCTTACGGGAGCTATCCGATGCCGGATGGATTACGAGCCAGAAAACCTTTGTGTGGAACGCACAGGTAAACCGCAAAGTTTACGGAAAGACCGCATATCAGATTCGTCCGCTGCCTCAGAAAGGATGGACGCTTATTCCTCGCTCATTCCTCGCACGGAATGTTGAGCTGAACCCGTCCGCTTTTGTAGTTGCGATCTACTTGTATGTAGCCGCAGATGCAACTCGCCGTGCCTTTCCTAGCATTGCTAAAATCGCCGATGCAGTCGGTTTGTCTGCCCGTACTGTCTGCCGCACTCTGGAAAAAATCCGTCACATGGGCGAATGGTTCGTCATGCGCTGCGTATCTCGCATGGGGGACTATGCTGCTAATAGCTATCACATTTGTACTGTTATTTCTAATGCCGTTGAAGAAAAGACCAGTGATTTGAGAACTCCTCTCTACACCTATATTATCAGTCCGCTGAGCAAAAAAAGCAAGGTTTTTTTGCATAATGGGGTTATGACAAATTCAGCAAACATAGTTATAACCCAGTTAACGAAAGATATTTACTTTACGGGAAAAAACAGAAGGACGGTCGAAATTCCCACGGGAGCAGTCTGTCCTTTCGTGAATAACTGGCCAGATAAACTTGCATTACATAAGCTGTGGCCGTATCTTAGATTGCAGGCAACGGACTTTTGACAGTTTGCACAAAAGAACGCAACAGTGTTTATGCACTACAGAGAAAAGAAAGTGAAACACTTGACTTCTGCACGCAACAGTTCTATCATAGCATCATAGCAAACGCAACAGTTCAATGTTTTACATGACTGGAGGTGATAAAATGCCTGTATCTGAGAAAAAGCGTCGAAGCTTGGATGCATACAATGCAACCTGCGATTACATTAGCATCCGCCCCAAAAAAGAGCGTGGCGCAGAAATCAGAGCTGCCGCAAAGGCCGCTGGACAGAGTTTGCAAGGTTATATCCTTCAAGCCTGTTTTGAGCGAATAGAACGCGATGCAGCGAAAAAAGATGATTAAAGCTCCACCCCTGCCATAGAGAAGAGGGAAAGACTATGAACTGCACTAATTTTCCTGTCCCTGTCCCTGATATTGAGCAGATCCTGAGTTCTTTGAAAACTGAACTGGTTAGTTTTTTCAGCAAGAATCTTATGTCATTAGATCAGGCTGAACACGCACTGTTTACTGCTCTTTCCAATTCTTTCACCCAAATTCTTAAGGTTTATTTTCATAATCTGGATCAGAGTTTTCTCCATGACAAGAACCAGCGGAAGTCACTTGGTTTAGTTGTTGAACGCAAGCATTGCCGCCGCAGTGTTCTGACTAGAATTGGATCTTTGGAGTTTGAGCGCACCTATTACAAGAAACATGATGGCACATATGTCTTTTTTCTTGATGAAGTGATGGGCCTTGAAAAGTATCAGCGAATCAGTGATAGCGTTGAAAGCGGCATTGTTGCTGCTGCGCGTTCAATGTCTTTTGAGCGAAGCTGCAATATTGTGGCAAACGGAGCAGTTTCAAGTCGGACTGTTTGCAACAAAATCCGACAAAGTGTCCCTTCTATCCCTATCGTGGAACGCCGCTCTGTGCCAATCCTTCATGTTGACGCAGACGAAGATCATGTCCGGTTACGGAATGGCCGGGGAGCGTTGGTTTTCCTGGCCAGTGTCTACGAGGGCATCGACCACAACGGAAAGCGTGGTGTGTGCCGTAACTGCTGGCATCAGGCCGAGTTTCGCAAATCAGCTGATGACTTCTGGGAACAGCTGCTAAATGAGCTGGAACGGCGCTACGACCTCCGGGGTACAAAGATTTACCTACACGGTGATGGCGCTGCATGGATTAAAAAGGGGCTTGAATGGCTCCCCAATAGTACCTATGTGCTTGATCGCTTCCATGTAATCCAGGCTGTGGCGCGAATCGTCAGCGGAATTGATGATTTGCAGGTGAAGTGCTCTTATCAGCGTGTGCTGCACTTGGCACTCAGGGACAATGACCGGGAATTACTAATCCAGGCCGTTGACAGTCTAGTTGACCAATATCCTTTCCGTTCAGATATTGCGCACAAGAACCTTGATTATCT
>JAHHSM010000005.1 GCA_020025175.1 Oscillospiraceae bacterium
CACATTCAGAGTAACTGCGCTTGCAGGCATCTTGAACTTGTAAGTGATAGTACCATTGGTTGCAGCAGCAGCAGTGATATTCACAGTCTGCTCATCGCCACCCTTGGTCACATTAGTGGTGGAACCAACATCCAGAGCTGCAGAATCAGTTGCACCGGTGATCTTGATAGTACCTGCATCCTTTGCAGTACCAGCAACTTTCAAAGTAACAGTAACCATATCGCCAGCCTTTGCATCGGAGACAGGATCTGCAGTCACAGTCAAACCGTTTGCATTGCTGGGAGTAACAGTAACCTTGCGAGTATCCAAAGCACCCTTAGCCGTAACATTAGTCACATAGACATAGGAAGCATTGTTGGTGTCTGCATCATAGATAACGCTGACGAAAATGTCCTTGTTAGCAATCATGCTCTCGATATCGCTTACGCCGCCGATCTTCTCATCGGTGGTGTCAACGAAGGTTGCCTTCTTGGTATCAAAGTCCTTGGAAGCGGTGATAATGTCGTTAGCAACGCCGGTAACCTTCTGGCTTGCCATAACAGCCAGCTTGCCGCTGTCTTCATCGTAAGTGTTGTTCTTCAGAACGTATGCGCCGGTGTCATTGTCCTTCTCAACGCTGTAGAAGCCGGCAGACTTGCCTGTCTCAGCATAGAAGTCCTTCACTTCGTTGCCGTTGATGTATGCTTCGTAAGTACCGAATGTTTCGGTCTTGTTGGTCTTGCTGTTGGTCACAACAGTAGTACCGGTTTCCTTAGCAACATAAACGATATCATCGCTGGTAGTGGTGTTGCCGGGAACAGTGGTGTTTGCAAACACAGCAGTTGCATACCAGGTGTTGCCGTCCTTCTTGATGGTGAAGTAACGATCAGCATCCTTTGCTACCTTCTGAACGCCGTCCAGAACGGTATACTTGCCTTCATTGAAGAAGACGAACTTGACATTGTTGTCGAAGTAAACGGTCTTGCTGTCGATCTGCAGGCTCTTGGTAGCCTTGGTAATTTCATCACCGGTGTTCTTAGCAACCTTAACAACATCGCCATCGCTGGTGATAGAAGTAGAAGTCACTGCAGTCAGCTCGTACTTGTCATTGTTGTCAATATCCTTGTAGGTGTAGACAGCGTTTTCGTTAGGCTTAGTGGTTTCCCACTCCCAGTTGACAACTTCACCGCTGGACAGAACGCCCTCGAACATATCGACGATCTTGTTGTCCTTATCCAGGGACTTGTATTCCTTGGTAACAACAACAGCCTTGTCGTCGGTAGCAGCGGAACCTGCTTCAGCAGCGATCACATAGCCGTTAGCATCCAGGTACAGAGTTGCATCGTACTTGGTGCTGACACCGAAGGTGCCCAGATTGACAGAAGTATTGCCGCTCAGCTCATAAGCGGTACCATCTACCTTGATGGTGCTGTCGCTGGTGTTCTTGCCGGTAGCCTTACCGGTAACAACCTTGGGAGCAACAACGCTGGTGATGGTTGCAGTGCTATCCAAAGAAGTCTTGCTGTCATAAGCAGTGATGATAACCTTGTCACCCTTCTTGAAGGTGTTGTAGCCTTCCTCGGTGGTCAGGGTCTTGCTTGCGGTAGCATAAGTGCCGCTTGTTGCAGCCTCGGTCTTGATGGTGATGGTTTCATCCTTGGTGTTGACGGAAGTAACTTCGCCGAAGACGGAGTTGATCACAGCAATACCGGAGATCTTGTTGTCCTTAACAAAGATTTCAACAGAAGTGCCGTTCTTGGTCAGATCAGCAATCTTCTTTGCATCCATCTGTGCAGCTGCTCCAGCATGACCATTGGTAGTAACAACAATTTTGTCAGCAGCAACGTTGCTGTTGTAGTTGCTGTAATCCTTCACATCGGACTTAACATCGGATTCCTTCATTTCCTTGGTGTAGACAATGTCTGCGGTATCGGAATAAGTACCAATAGTCTTGCCCTTGAAGATCCACTTGTTGGAAACACGACCGTAATCATCGGTGTTGGTGTCATTCAGAGCCAGCTTGTTCTGATAACGCTCGCAGAACTGCATCAGCAGGTCATTGCTAGACGCGGTTGTCAGGTAACCGTTGTTGGTAGCATTTGCAACGTCAAAGCGGATTGCGCCGACAGTGACATTGGTGCCATCGGGAGTGGTGACTTCGGTACCGCCTCTGTACTCAACCAGAGTAGCAGTCAGGGTGTTGAAAGCCATACGAGCAGCGTTGTCGCGGCTCATGGGGATGGACAGAGCGCCGATACCATCAGCCAGGCCGGTGGTGACAGCCATCTTGGAAGCGTTGATCGCCCAAGACTTGCCTTCCAGGTTTTCGATCTTGGGATCGTAGCCCAGAGCAACCAGCAGAGTCTTTGCAAACTGCTGGCCGGTCAGCTTAGCAGTGGGGTTGAACTTGCCCTTGCCGTTACCGACCATGATGCGCTCGTTGGTGCAGTATGCGATAGCACCTGCGGACCAGCGGTCAGCAGCAACGTCAGCATAAGGAGCAACAGCTGCAGTCAGCTTGTCAGCATCCTCTTTGCCGAGCATCATGTAAGTGATGATCTTAGCAGCCTGCTCACGAGTCAGGGTGCCGTTAGGATCAAACTTACCATTGTTACCCTGCATAACGCCCAGAGCTGTCATGACTTCAACAGCCTCAGCGTTCTTGATCTCAGCCTTGTCGCCGAAATCAGTGTCCGCAGCAAAAGCAGTTGCCATCAGGCTCATAGCCATAGCGCATGCCATTACCAGGGACAGAACCTTTTTCAGATTCTTCATTAGGTAGTCCTCCTTTTTCTTTGTTTTGCAAAAGCAAAACTTCTCAATTTCAAGATGCGGAGATTTCAAACGGTTCTAGCACACATACCGTGGCTAGCCCTTCCCGTATCTGTGCTCGGTCCGTCCAGCCCTCCTCATCTTGTGATGATACTCTATCACGCATCTTCTGTTCCGTCAACAGCTTTTTCCCTTTTGTAACATAAGTGTAACATAGCGCCATATTTTACAAAAAAAATGCAGGGATGCCGCCGCATCCCTACATATTACTATATATGTAAAACAAAAGTGATCAGTAAACCACATCCTCATTGATGGGCGCAGCGGCTCTTTTTGCCGCATCGCAGATGAGCTGCACGCAGCCGTCCACGCCAAAGCGCGCGGTGTTGAGCATCATATCGTAATTCTCCGCCGCACCCCAGGTGCGGTCGGTGTAGCGTTTGCAGTGCGCGCCGCGCTGGCGGTTGATTTTTTTGATCTGATCCGGCGCCTTCGCCGCAGGCACACCATAATACGTTGTCACACGGCGTACGCAGTCTGCCTCATCTGAACGCACAAAAACATGCATACAATTTTCAAAATCACGCAAAATGTAATCTGCACAGCGCCCGACGATCACACAGTTTTCCCTGGTGGCAATATCCTGAATGACCTTGCACTGTGCCACAAACAGCATATCTGCCGGCGGCAGCGTATCTTTGGAATAAGAAAAGCCCTGAGATGACAGATTTGCAAAAAAGCCAAATTCCGAGCGCTGCTCATTCGCCTGAATAAATTCCGGCGAAAAGCCGCATTCCTTAGCTGCCAGCTCGATCAGCTCCTTATCATAAAAAGTGTATCCCAGCCGATTCGCAACTTCGCGGCCGATCAGACGACCGCCGCTGCCGTATGTCCGCCCAATGGTAATAATTTGTTTCATCAAAAACCCCTCCGTTTGATCGGATCTGTAAATTGATTATACCACATTCTTTTTTTGTATGTTATAATTTTTTGCAAAAGGAGTGAGATTCCCTATGAAAAATAATCGCGTGCTCGTCGGCATGAGCGGCGGTGTGGATTCCAGCACCTGCGCACTGCTTTTGCAGCGTGCAGGCTATGAGGTGTTTGGAAGCACGCTCGATTTGTGCGACGGTGCCGCCTCCGGCAGCATCAAAGACGCAAAAACCGTTGCCCAACAGCTGGGCATCCCCTTTTCTGCCTACACTTACCGAGAAGCATTTGAAACATATGTCATGCAGCACTTTGTGGATTCCTATCAGTGCGGCCGCACACCAAACCCCTGCATTGAGTGCAATCGAAACGTCAAATTTGAAAAAATGCTGGAATTGGCAGACCGGCTGGACTGTCACTATGTCGCTACCGGCCACTATGCCCGCGTGGAATATGATGAAACCCGGAAACGCTGGATTTTGAAAAAGGGAAAAAATCTCGCCAAGGACCAGAGCTATGTGCTGTATCGCCTGACGCAGGAGCAGCTCAGCCGCACGCTGATGCCTCTGGGTGAGATCGAATCCAAGGATAAAATCCGTGCAATCGCAGAGGATGCGCATCTATCCACCGCCCAGAAAAAAGACAGCCAGGACATTTGTTTTATTCCCGACGGGGACTATGTTAATTTTCTGCAAGTTTTTGGGCATGTAGAGCTGAAAGGCGGCAATTTTGTAGATCAGGACGGCAACATTTTAGGGCAGCACAAAGGGCTGCCCTGCTACACCACGGGTCAGCGCAAAGGGCTTGGCATCGGCGGCAGTGCCTATCCGCTGTACGTTTTGAAAAAAGATGCCGAAAGCAATACTGTGGTATTGGGACCGGAAGAGGCCCTCTACACCAATCGTCTCCTAATTGAAAATGTGAACTGGATTGCTTTTGCGCAGCCGGAGGCGGAATTCTCCTGCACCGCAAAAATCCGCTATTCCCACGGCGAAGCCGATGCCGTCGTGCATCCGCTGGATAACGGCAGGGCGGAGGTCCTGTTTGACCAGCCGCAGCGTGCCGCCACCGCAGGACAATCCGTTGTCCTGTACGATGGCGAGCTTGTGTTGGGCGGCGGTGTGATCTGCGAGGTTTGAGCGGCATGATCGCGCAGTGTTTTTATGTTGCGCTGGGCGGCGCCACAGGTGCCGTCTGCCGCTTTCTTATGGGTACGATACCCTGCTTTCCTAAAATGTCCTTTCCCCTGCCTACACTGCTCATCAATCTGATTGGCGCCTTTGCCATCGGTCTTATTGCGCAGTTTGCCGCGCAGAAGGGGCTGCAAAATGAAAACCTTATTTTATTTTTAAAAGTTGGTGTCTGTGGTGGGTTCACCACCTTTTCCACCTTTTCGCTGGAAACAATTACATTGTTTTCCAACGAAAAAACAGCTCTCGCCCTTCTCTATATTGCGCTGAGCATTCTGCTGTGTCTGCTGGGTGTCCTTTTGGGGCAGTATGCAGCGCAAAAATTTGCCTGAATTTGCATAATAAGGAGGTTTTCTCTATGATTACCATTGAGGAAATCAAAGCAAACGAACAAATTCGCACCTATATCAAAAAAGCAGATGAAAGCATGCTTGCCCTTGGTTATACCGAACATTCCTTTGCCCATGTGACAAAGGTGAGCGAAACATCCAAGGAAATCCTGCTCACCCTCGGCTACGACGCACGCGAGGCAGAACTTGCGCAGATTGCCGGATATCTCCACGATATCGGCAACGTCGTCAACCGCGTGGATCACGCCCAGTCCGGCGCGATCATGGCATTCCGTATTCTGGACAATCTGGGCGCCGATGCCGAAGACATCGCCACAATCGTTACCGCCATTGGAAATCACGATGAAGGTACGGCCTTTCCTGTCAATGCCGTTGCCGCCGCCGTCATCCTGGCGGATAAAACCGATGTGCGCCGCACCCGTGTACGCAATCGGGACTTTTCCACATTTGATATTCATGACCGTGTGAATTATGCCGCCCATACCTCCCACACTTACATCACCGAAGATAAGAAAGAAATTGTATTGGAGATTAATTTGGATACCTCCATCTCTTCTATCATGGATTACTTTGAAATTTTTATGGAGCGTATGATGCTGTGCCGCCGTGCCGCGGAAAAACTCGGCATGCAGTTTGCATTGGTCATCAACAATCAGCGTGTGCTGTAACATGAACGCAAAAAAAGAAGGCTGCCGGAGGGCAGCCTTCTTTTTTTGCGTTTTCATTCTTTTTGTGTTGTAAAATCACTGATCGCCGAAAACCTTGATGTAGTCCGCCTTAAATTTCTCGATACCCTGATCGGTCAGCGGATGCTTCACCATCTGCTCAATCACCTTATAAGGAACAGTGGCGATATCACCGCCGGCCATAGCGCACTGGGTCACATGGGTAGTGTTTCGAACGGAAGCGCAGATAATTTCAGTCTTGATATCGGGATAATTTGCAAAAATAGCCACGATATCGGAAATGAGATTTGCGCCGGATTCATTGATATCGTCCAGACGACCCAGGAAGGGGCTGACGTAGCTTGCGCCTGCGCGGGCAGCCAGCAGCGCCTGATTTGCGGAGAAAATCAGTGTGCAGTTGGTGGGGATTCCCTCTGCGGACAGAGCCTTGATTGCTTTTAACCCTTCGGCAGTCATAGGAATCTTAACCACCATGTGCTCGGGGTCCAGCGCATAGATCTCGCGGCCTTCCTGAATCATGGTTTCCGCATCCTCTGTGGTTGCCTTCACTTCGCCGGAGATCGGGCCATCGACGATGGCGGTGATTTCTTTCAGGGTTTGTGCATAATCACGGCCTTCTTTTGCAATCAGGGATGGATTGGTGGTCACACCGCAAATGACGCCCATATCATTTGCCTTGCGGATTTCTTCAACGTTGGCGGTATCAATAAAGAATTTCATAGGAAAAATCCCCTTCCAATTAGTATCGCATTTAAGCATACACTAATTTTTATCGTTTGTGAACCATATTTTATAGTATGGTTTCAAAAAGTATGTTTGTATAATTTTCCAACCATCCGGGCAAACTGATAGTATCCATTCGATGAAAAAGGACGGTTGATTTTATGAAGAAAACACTCCATTGTATGCTGGCAGTCGGGCTGCTTCTGATTTCTCTTACAGCCTGTACCGAAAGCAAGGACAAACCCCAATCAGACATGAATAATACTGTGGTGGAGTCCCCCTCCTATTCTGAAAGCAGCAGCACATCCGAAGTGAAAAAGGAAGACTGCAGCTCTGTTTACGCCGAGGTGATCTCCGTCAACGGAAACCATTTGACGGTCAGTATCGGTGATCAGCTTTTATCTCTGAGCGTCCGAACTGAGATTTTGATTGACTGGGGCGAGGGCGATCAGGTGATCCTCTACTACACCGGGGATTTTGATGAAGGCATCGAGGTACACTATATTGATAAATGGACGGAAAACAGTGAGACAAAACGTCCGCAAAACGAAAATAGTTCCCAAAACGGGGATAGTTTCCAGAATGAAGAAGAACCCGGAAAAGAGAGAAAAAATGACAGTGTTGTTGCAGGTTCATAACAACAGGGTACTTCAAAATGCATAACGATACAGCCCCAAACAGGGCTGTGACCTTTATATTATTTTTATAGAGATGCACTTTGCTGATGCTAAGATATATTTTCTTTCTCTCTTGCAATAAAGCAGAAGAAAAAGTGGGGCAGGACCCATCTGATGTTCCTGCCCCACTTTTTAAATGATAGTTGTTTTATTCAGCTGCGAAGGTTTCTGCGCCTCTGTTTCATCCAGCTTCGCCTGATATTTTTTCTCCATATACGCACTATATATGATGGAAGGAATGCTCAAAACGATCAGAAGCACGGTCATGACAGGCCACTGCGTCATAACCTCTGAAGCAAATATGTAAAATAAAATTCATGGAATACCGATGATGATCCAGCCGATTCCGCAAGCCCTGCAATACTCCTTTGTCCAGCTTTGATTCCGATATCTTTGCGCGATGCGCTGTATGCCAAAAAATCCGGCGATACCGTACAGTGTCCATGCAATTCCCAAAAATAAAAGCACCTTCATACCATCCTCCCTTTCAAATTTTAACACATTCACTTCGTTTGTTTTTGTCTGCTTTCTCTTGTTGTTTCAATCAGACATTGACCATTTTATAAATTTGATAGATATCATCGCCGTCCAGCACCCGGAAGCTGCCGATGGCGCGTGCTCCTTCAAAGGTACAGCGATACGCCAGATCCTTCAGCACATCGTCACTTTGAATACCGATTTCCTCCGCTTCACTGAAGCAGGTAGGCATGCCGATGGACTTGAAATAATCCACCGTTGCCTGAATGCCTGCCAATGCAATTTCCTCATCCGTACCTTCCGTTATGTGCCAGACATTCTTTGCATACCGCACAAAGCGAGATTCTTTTGTTTTGTATACATACCGTGCCCAATGACCCCAAACGGTGGCCAGAGATGCACCGTGGGCAATATCAAACATACCGGAGAGCTCATGCCCCAGCTGGTGCGGTGCAAAGTCACCGGCGCCGCCAAGTCCGGTCAGTCCATTGTGGGACAGAGAGCCTGCCCACATGATTTCGCTCATGGCATCATAGTTATGGCTGTCTCTCACTGCCACAGTACCGCTTGCAACCACAGTGCGCAGCAATGCCTCGGCAATGGCATCGGTCAGCTCATTTTCCAGGGGATTGAAGTAGCGATCCAGCGTATGCATCATAATATCCGTCACGCCGCAGGCCACCTGATAGGCAGGCAGCGTATAGGTTAGTTCAGGATTCATAATTGCAAACTTGGGACGGTTATAGCGTGTATCCAAGCCACGTTTGCTGCCCGTTGCCTTATTGGTCAAAACGGAAGAGGAGCTGGTTTCGCTTCCGGCTGCGGAAATGGTCAAAATAGTGCCGACAGGCAGAGATTTTTCAACACGCAGTTCATTTGTCCAATATTTCCAAATATCCACGTCCGGATTTGCCACACCGTGGGCAATGCCCTTCGCCGTGTCGATAGCACTGCCGCCGCCAATACCCAAGATAAAATCTGCCCCAAACTTGATTGCCTGGGCGATGCCCTCTTTTGCATGCTCCAGAGATGGATTGGGCTGCACTCCGCCAAATTCAGCATAGCTGATGCCGGCTGCATCCAGCATGTCGGTCACACGCTTCAAAAGGCCGCTGCGCACAACGCTGCCGCCTCCGTAAACGATAAACACTTTGCTGCCGCCGTATTTTTTCACATACTTTGCAATTTCACACTCGGTATTTTTGCCAAAAACCACTTCCGTGGGGGACCAGTAAGTAAAGTGATTCATTCTGAAAATCTCCCTTCATCATCCTCGTAATCCGAAATCAGATACGATACTTTATTATATATGCCATAATACACATTTGGTCAATAGGAATTTGGAAATCTTTTTAATTTTAGGCAAAAAGTAAAAAGGAGACAGTTGCCAAATGCAAACTGTCTCCTTCGGTTTGGTGCTTTGCTGTTTATCAATGGTATTTATCGTAAAAAGCCGCGGAGCAAAAGCTCAACGCCGGCTGTACTCTGCCTGAAAGGCGCCATTTGGGTAGAAAAAAACCACACTTTCGTGTGGATAACAAGCAAGGCACCGCGCTTTAGCGCTGGCTGTGATCTTCTCCGTCTCTGCCGAAAATCATATCGTCGACATCAAGACCGATAAACTTGTTTTCCATCATAATGCAACATCCCTCCTTTTCATCGAGAAGTTTAATATTATTATAGCCATTTTTTCTTTCTTTTTCCACAGCGAAACTGCCTGAAATTTTCCTGCATACCCTGTATGTATGTTTTGCATTATGCACAAAATATATGAACAAAATATGTACAAATCGCCTTATTCGCCTTTTTGTGTACATGATATGTATTTGTAAAAACAGCAAAATGCGGAATTTTTTACTAAGATACCGTTCCGCTTTCAAAAGAAGTATGATATAATATTACTTTACAAATTTGCTGATAGAGCAACTGCTTGCCAACCGCTTTTCACCATATTTGATAAAAGGAATGGAACCGACTCATGGCAAAACACACCCCCTTAAAAAAACGAGGTAGCTGCATGCTTTCTTTTTTAATTGTTCTGGCTGTACTCTTTCTCGGCTGCTTTTTCATTTATTGGGACAACAATACCATTGCTGTCCACGAGGAAACCATCTTCGTCCCCACCCTGCCCAAAGAATTCGACGGTCTGCGCATTGCGCACCTGTCCGATCTGCACGGCAAGGAATTCGGTGATGGAAACATCCGCCTGATCAGCGCCGTATGCAATGCCCAGCCGGATCTGATTTTTATGACCGGTGATCTCATTGATCGGGCATCTCAATTCCATATTCTGCCGGAACTGGCAGACGGATTAACCGCGATCGCTCCCACCTATTATGTCACCGGGAACCACGAATGGGCAGTGCGCCGGGTTCCTGAACTGAAAAAGCTGCTGCGGGAACATGGCGTCCGTGTACTCACCAACGAATATGAGCTTTGGACAAGAGGCGACGCAGTGCTTGCCATCGCCGGTGTTGACGACCCCAACGGCCCTGCCGACCAGAAAACGGGCATCGAACTGCGCCGGGAATTTCAGGCCGACTGCTCCCTGCTCCTGACCCACCGCGACACAGTAGAGGAGTACGCTACCTGGGGCTATGACCTTGTTTTTTGCGGCCACGGCCACGGTGGTATTTTCCGCATTCCCATCATCGACCGCGGACTTTTAAGCACCAATCGCACATTCTTTCCGAAATACGACGGCGGTGCATACGCACTTGGCGAAAACTACGCCTGCTATGTATCCCGTGGATTGGGCAACAATACGGTTCCCTTTCAGACATTTCGGCTTTTTAACCCTCCGGATCTTCCCATTATTACTTTGCGCGCAAGCGCCTGATTCATTTCATAGATAGAGAAGGATATTGTTATGCAGGAATTTTATGCAGGAACTTTTGATATTGCCGTCATCGGTGCCGGTCATGCCGGCATTGAAGCCGCGCTCGCCGCTGCCCGTATGGGTTGCAGCGTTGTGTGCTTTACCATCAATATGGACGCTGTGGGCAATATGCCCTGCAACCCCGCCATCGGCGGCACCGGCAAAGGACATCTTGTCCGCGAGCTGGACGCATTGGGCGGTGAAATGGCAAAAGCAGCCGATCAGGCCTGTATCCAGTATCGTCTGCTGAACCGCGGCAAGGGCCCGGCAGTCCACTCACTGCGCGCGCAGGCGGATCGCCGCCGGTATCAGGAGGTCATGAAGCATACCATGGAGCTTCAGGACAACTTGAGCATCAAACAGGCAGAAGTCATTGACATTCGCCCGAAAAACGGAAAAATTTCCTCTGTACTGACCCGCAATGGTGCCCTTTACTCCGTAAAAGCTGCCATTATCTGCTCCGGCACATTCCTCAACAGTACCATCATTATCGGTGAAAACATTGAGCGCAGTGGTCCTGACGGCATGCACGCTGCATTAGGACTCACTGACCGCCTTTTGGGGCTGGGGCTTTCCCTGCGGCGCTTTAAAACAGGCACGCCGCCCCGTATCAACCGCAGAAGCGTTGATTTTTCCAAAATGGAGCTGCAAACAGGTGACGAGCAGCCGGTCCCCTTTTCCTTTCAGACGGAAGCCCCCCTTGAAAATCAAGCTGTATGCTACCTAACTTATACCAATCCGGAAACGCATCGTCTGATTCTCGAAAACCTTGACCGTTCACCTCTTTATAACGGAGCCATTGACGGCGTTGGTCCGCGCTACTGCCCTTCCATCGAAACAAAGGTGGTTCGATTCGCCGACAAGCCGCGCCATCAGCTGTTTGTGGAGCCTATGGGTCTGAATACGGAGGAGCTTTATATTCAAGGGTTTTCCTCTTCTCTGCCGGAAGATGTGCAAATGGCAATGCTGCGCACCATTCCCGGGCTTGAAAACGCAGAAATGACGCGCCCGGCTTACGCCATAGAATACGATTGCATCGATCCGCTGGAGCTTCTGCCCACATTGGAAGTGAAAAGGATTTCCGGACTGTACGGTGCCGGTCAATTTAATGGCTCCTCAGGATATGAGGAAGCCGCTGTGCAGGGCTTTGTCGCAGGTGTGAATGCTGCCCTCAAAATTCAGGGCAGGGAGCCGCTGATCCTCTCCCGTGCAGAATCGTATATCGGCACGTTGATCGACGATCTTGTAACCAAGGGCACCAATGAGCCGTACCGCATGATGACCTCACGAAGTGAATATCGTTTGCTGCTGCGTCAGGATAACGCCGATCAGCGTTTGAGTGCCATCGGGCATCGTCTTGGCCTGATTTCCGATACACAGTACGAAGCCGTTCAGACAAAGTACGAAGCCGTTCAGCGGGAAATCCGCCGTTTAGAGAGCCATGGTGTTGCTCCGACGGAGGAAGTGAATGCACTGCTGCGAGCGCGAAACAGCACCGAGCTGGCAGACGGCGCACGCCTGATCTCTCTTCTGCGCCGCCCCGAGCTGCATTACAGCGACATCAAGGCTTTGGATTCTGACCATCCCGCTTTATCCGCCGCCATTGAGGAACAGGTGGAAGTATCTGTCAAATACGAAGGATATATTGAGCGCCAAAGGCGGCAGGTGGCTGAGTTTTCCAAAATGGAGCAGCGGACATTATCTGCTGATATCGACTATGAGCAAATTCTCGGTCTTCGTCTGGAAGCCCGTCAAAAACTGAACGAAGTGCGCCCCTTGAATCTGGGTCAGGCAAGCCGTATTTCCGGTGTATCACCGGCTGATATTGCTGCGCTGATGGTCTGGCTCGAAAGCAATAAATAGTAATCGAAAAAGCCTGCTGCATGGAATCCATGCAGCAGGCTTTTGTAATGAAACCGTAACATAAAAACGGCATTGGGTATGCTATAATATTTTTATACTCAATTATAGACGAAAGGGGTTGACTTCTTGAAACGCATTTTATCCATTCTGATGACCATGAGCTTATTATTTTCCCTGTGCCCATCGGCTCTTGCTTCTGAAAACGACGGCTTTCGGTATTTTCAACCTGTCAATGACTACTCGGCAGACTCTTTTGCAGATGTTTCCGGTTGGTGTACCCCTTATGTGAATACTGTTTACACGCTGGGCTTGATGCGCGGCAGTGAAAACAGTGACGGCGAGCGCATTTTTAACGCCAACGGTCCCATTTCGCTGGCTGAAACGATTACGCTGGCCTCGCGTATTCATAGTACATACTTTAATAATAATGCCGAGTTTCAGCAAAGTGACATTTGGTATCAACCCTATGTCGATTATGCCGTGCAGCACAATATCATTCCTTCTCAAAATACCTATCAAAACTATTCAAAAGCCGTCACGCGCGCGGAGTTTGCCGTTATTCTGGCACGAGCACTCCCCACAGCAGCCTATTCCGAAATCAATACCATAGAATTCGGTGCAATTCCCGATGTTATAATGTCTGAAAGTTATGCTTTCAGCGTATATCAGCTCTACCGCGCGGGGATTTCCACCGGCAGCGGCGTTTTCAGGCAATTCAATCCCGACTCCAACATTACTCGCTGTGAAGTCGCTGCTGTCGCAGTCCGCATCGTGCAACCGGAACTGCGCCAATCTTTTTCTTTATACGCGCCGATCTATGTAGGCTTTACCAAAGACATCAGCAATCAGGGAGCCGTAGGGATCACAGAGCTGACCATGACAACCGATGGCACCATGTGTTATCTCACCATGCATTTCAAGAGTCAGAAAAGCCAGTTTCTTTCTATTTCAAACGCCTTGGAGAATCTTTATATCTTAAAAGTTGTTGAAATCGATCCCCGTGCGGAGGAGGTCACATTTACTTTCCCCATGAAAACATTGGAACAGATTTATACTTCTTCTAAAAATCCCACACAAGAGAAACTGATTATGGAGTTTTACGCCAATGGCAATCCTTCCTCAGTGGTAGATCGATTCTATATTTCCATCAATCAGTTCTCCAAATATTTTTAACTTATTTACAAAAAATACCCTTGAAGCCAAGGCTTCAAGGGTATTTTTTACCTTTTTGAGATTCGAATGCCTGCGGTGTCAATGCATCTGCCAGCTCCACCAAAACATGGTTAAATCCGCCGGCATAATCAAAAGCAGCATCATGCACCTGCTGAATCACGCTTTTTCGGTTGGGCAGGGCAACCGTGATCTGCGTTCCCCGCCCCACCTGCGACTGGGCAAAAATACGCCCATCATGCGCCTGCGCAATCGCCCGGCACAAAGGAAGGCCCAATCCCAAACCATGGGGCACAGGATCGATCCGATCGCTGTGCAAATAACGGTCAAACAGTGCTGCCATCTGCTCTTTTTGAATACCACAGCCGGTATCGCTCACCTTCAGCAGCACATCGGCTTTGTCAATTTGTACCGACAGCTTTACCTTACCGCCGCTTGGCGTAAACTTCAGGGCATTGGAAAATAAATTCAGAAGCATGCGTTCCAGCATATGTGCATCATATGCAATCACATAACTCTTTTGTTCACATTCAAAGCTTACCTTAATCCCTTTTTTCTCCGCAAAGGGCACTATATTTTTGCAAAGCTGCGCACAAAATCGAACAATATCCCCATTGCATATGTGCGAAGCACATAATTCATCCGTCAGCATTTCTGCTGCAGACAGATTTCCCGCCAATCGCAGAAGCTGATAATAGCTTTGATTGATCTGAGCAGTCCCCGGAATATCCTCACGCATCATTTTTTGCAAACTGGCATGAAGAATCCCCAGCGGTCCACGCATCTGTGCAGCAACATTCGGCAAAAACTCATTGAGGAACATTTTTTCCTCATCGCTTCTATTTACCACAACAAATTCCTTTCTGATGCAATAGATCCTGATTTAGCATAAACAAAAAAACCGATTTTAGTGATGCTAATTCTATCCTTTAAAAGTACCCGTAGATATGCCGCAAACCTGCCAAAAAAGAATATATTAGTTCTTTCATCATACCAAATTTCGACAAAAAATCAATTCTTTCGCCATATTTTTCATGCGATTTGTATATTTTTCTTCCTTTTGTCAGACAACACAATGATTCTTTGTACAAAATACTGTATATTCTTTTGCTCAATTTCGGTATAATCATGTTAGTGAAAGCATTCCATTTCCTATCAAACGAATAAGGAGGATACTAACAATGTCTATCAAAATTGGTATCAATGGTTTTGGCCGCATCGGTCGTCTGGTTCTGCGCGCAGGCGTAAATCGTGAAGGTGTTGAGTTTGTTGGCATCAACGATCCCTTTATCACGCCCGACTACATGGCATATATGCTGAAATACGATTCCGTACACGGCCGTTTTCAGGGTACTGTCGAGGCAAAAGACAATGCAATTGTTGTCAATGGCCATGAAATTAAGGTCTTCAACGAGATGGATGCCAAGAACATTCCCTGGGGCACCATCGGCGCAGAATACATCGTCGAAGCTACCGGCATTAATCTGACCAAAGAAAAAGCTCAGGCTCATCTGGATGCAGGCGCTAAAAAGGTTGTCATGTCCGCGCCTTCCAAGGATGACACGCCCATGTTTGTTATGGGTGTCAATCATAAGACTTATGATCCTTCCATGAATTTTGTTTCCAACGCTTCCTGCACCACCAACTGCCTGGCTCCCCTGACCAAGGTTGTCAACGATGCATTCGGCGTTGAAATGGGTTTGATGACCACCGTTCACGCCACCACCGCTACCCAGAAGACCGTTGACGGTCCCTCCAAAAAAGATTGGCGCGGAGGCCGTGCGGCAAACGGCAATATCATCCCCTCCTCCACCGGCGCTGCAAAGGCAGTCGGCAAGGTCATTCCCGAGCTGAACGGCAAGCTCACCGGTATGTCCATGCGTGTACCCACGCTGGATGTTTCCGTTGTTGACCTGACCGTCGAGCTGAAGAATCCTGCCACTTATGAAGAGATCTGCGCTGCTATGAAGAAGGCTTCCGAAGGCGAGCTGAAGGGTATTTTGGGCTACACCGACGAAGATGTTGTGTCTTCCGATTTCATCGGTGAACCCTGCACATCCGTCTTTGATGCAAAAGCAGGTATTGCGCTGACGGATACCTTTGTCAAGCTGGTTGCATGGTACGATAATGAAGCAGGCTATTCCAACAAGGTCGTTGACCTGATTCAGTATATGTATTCCGTTGATCACAAGGCATAAGAGATTTTATCGAAGATGGGATGCTGTTCCTGTTTGGAACAGCATCCTTTTTGCATTCTGCAGAAAACTTAGCCGCAGTAACCGCTGTTGCAGTGGACAATATTGCTTTTATCATCCTTGCACGCATCTTCTACGCCTTGCGACATAGTATTGTAATAGGTTTGTAACGCATTGCATTTTGTTATGTGATACAATGTAAAATAAAACATGAATGCTTATTATTTTGAATTTTGACATGTATGATTCGTGTGTTATTTTTTAATATGCAGATCGCATGCTCTGCCTCGATCCACTTTATTTTAAAATAGAGGAGTATCAACACTATGGAAAAAGCGACCAAACCCACTACTTCTTCCAATACCGATTCCGTACGCAAAGGTCACCCCGCCGTTGTGATCATTATAACGGCAATCATCGTGGCAGCCCTGCTTCTACCCTGTATTCTTGCCAGTGCAAGCAATACAATCTATCCGGGCACCTCTGTGGCCGGTATTGATTTAGGTGGATTAACAAGCTCCGAGGCAGAATCCCTGCTTGCGCAGAAGCTGCCTGACGCTTATGCCAACACCGTTCTCCCTATCACGGTCAAAAACGATACAGACGGTACTTCCAAACGCTTTGATCTCTCATTTTCCGATATTCAAATCTCTGCCGATGCTGCACAGGCTGCAAATGCAGCATATTGGGACAACCGCAGCGACAACTTCTTTGCGCGCGGCATCTCTTATGCAAAGGGTCTGATATTGGGTCATACTGTCAACCCAACATTGACCATTGACCAGCAGGATGCCAAAAATGAGATCCAAAAAATTGCCGATACCGCAGATATTCCTGTAACAGAATGCACCTGGCGCCTGCAAGGGGACACCATGATCGTCACCAAACCCAAAAATGGATATCTTGTTGATCAGGCCGTATTGCTTGCAGACATCACGGATGCCATCAGCCGCTATGATTTAAGCGGTATCGAGCACACTTTGGTGGAAAGCACGCCCCCCTCCGTTACCATGGAGGAAATCTATCAGGACGGCAAGAAGCAGGTAAGCAATGCCTACTATGATAAAAAAGAAGGCGTTGTGAAAGAAGGACATACCGGCATTGAGTTTGATCCCGCAGCCGCCCAGGCTTTAATGGATCGGGCTGCACCGGGAACGGATTTTTCCGTTCCTGTCACTGTAATCAAGCCGAAAATCTCCAAGGAAGAAATGACGGCAAACCTTTTCCGTGATACGTTGGGCTCCTGCACCACCTCTGTTTCCGGCAGCAGCAACCGTAAGCACAATGTCTCTCTGGCGGCAAAATCCTGCAACGGCATTGTGCTCAATCCCGGTGAAGAGTTTTCCTATAACGCCACCCTTGGCAAACGTACCGCGGCAAACGGCTATCGCACTGCCGGCGCATATGTGGGCGGAAAGACCGTCAGCGAATACGGCGGCGGCATCTGTCAGATCTCCTCCACACTGTATCTGGCAGTTCTGCGCTCTAATTTGGAAATTACTTCCCGTACCAATCACATGTTTTACCCCGGCTACATCCCCTACGGCATGGATGCGACCGTCAGTTGGGGCGGTCCGGATTTTAAATTCAGAAATAATACGGATTATCCGATCAGGATTCTTGCTACATACCAAAACGGAAAATCCACCTGTACCATTCAGGGTACAAACGTAACGGGCAATACTGTAAAAATGGAGTATAAGATTCTTTCCAGCACGGCCTATCAGACCGTGGAAAAGCCTGATCCCACATTGAAGCCCGGTGAACGTAAACAGGAGCAAAACGGCTATACCGGATATAAGGTTGCGACCTATCGCTGCATTTATGATAAAAACGGCACGCTGCTCAGCCGCACCCTTGAAGCAAACAGCACGTATAAATCCCGTGACCAGATTATTCTGGTGGGTCCCGCAGCTGCAAATCCACCGGCAGCACCGGAAAAGCCTGCCCCGGAGGTGCCGGCTACCCCCGGTATAACACCGGAAAAGCCAAATCCTGATCTGCCCCTTCTTCCCGATCCGCCGGCGTCCGAGAATCCAGATCCCCCTATGGACGATCTTCCCTGACGCCCTTTTGACGAAACAAAATTTTTAATCAGACTAACAAAAGTCACGGATAAAATTCCGTGGCTTTTGTGCATTTTGAGGAAATGCGCCCAAATATTCCGAAATTTGCCCTTTGGAGATATTTTGATATTGAAATACAGACTATAGACCGATATAATGAAATTATCTATTTCCGAATTTCAGCGGTATGCATGCAGTATGCCGAAAAGAGTTGAAGGAGCGTTCTGTTTATGCAGTTGTTGGAAGAGCGAATCCGTAAAGACGGTATTGTTCGCGCAGGAAATGTCCTCAAAGTGGATAGTTTTCTCAATCATCAGATGGACATTGACCTGTTTAATGAAATGGGTAAGGAATTATTTCGTCTGTTCGGTGAAGATGATGTCACCAAAATTGTAACCATTGAGGCATCCGGTATCGGGATCGCCTGTGTTGTTGCGCAGTATTTCAATGTCCCCGTTGTATTCGCAAAGAAATCCGAAAGCAAAAATCTGGACGGCGACATCTATACCAGCACTGTCTCCTCCTTTACCAAAAATAAAGTATACGATATCCGTGTTTCTAAGAAATTCCTGCACAAGGAGGACCGCATCCTCCTGATCGACGATTTTCTCGCAAAGGGCAATGCTATGCTGGGGCTTCTGGATATATGCCAGCAAGCCGGTGCCACTGTGGTGGGCGCAGGCATCGCGATTGAAAAGGGGTTTCAGGAAGGCGGTGAATTATTGCGCAAACGCGGTCTGCGCATAGAATCTCTGGCTATTGTAGATGCTATGAATGAAGATGGCACCATTGAGTTCCGTCCCCAGTAACGTTCGATTATAACGCATCATGCGTCATAATAAATATTGAATTTGGAGGAAAGTTCAAAAATGAAAAGATTTCTCGCACTGGTTTGCTCCATCGCTGTGATGGCAACACTGCTGGTCGGCTGTGGCAACGGCGGCGATCAGGGTTCTACCAGCGAAGGCGGCGAAACCTCCGGCATCACCGCAGAAAATGTAAAGGTTGGCGTCATTCACATCGGTGATCCCGCAACCGGTTCCGGCTACAGCTATACACATGATCAGGGTATCGTGGCCATGCAGAAAAATCTGGGCTTGAAGGATACACAGATCATCCGCAAAAATAATATCGACGATGCCGATGCAACTGCTATTGAAAACGCAATGAGAGAGTGCATTGAAGAAGGCTGCAACATTATTTTTGCAACCTCCTGGGGCTATATGGATACCTGCGCAGCTCTGGCTGAAGAGTATCCCAACGTGTTCTTCTCCCATGCTACCGGCTATCAGTCCAACGGCAAAAACTTCAACCACTACTTTGGCCGTATCTATCAGGCGCGCTACCTGGCCGGTATTGCCGCAGGTATGAAGACCGAAACCAACAAGATCGGCTATGTTTCCGCAATGGGCAGTGAAAACGGCGAGTGCACCTCCGGTGTCAACGCTTTCGCTATGGGTGTTGCTTCTGTCAACCCCGATGCAGTTGTAGAAGTGAAGGTCACCAACAACTGGTATGATCCCGAAGGCGAAGGTCAGGCTGCTCAGGCTCTGCTGGACAGCGGCTGCGATGTCATCGCTCAGCACTGCGACACCAACAACCCCATGATTGCCGCAAGAGATGAAGGCGTTTGGGGCGTTGGCTACAACTCCGACATGACCGCTGAGGTCGGCGATGCTGTTCTCACCAGCGTTGTCTGGAACTGGGGCGCATACTACACCCAGGCTGTGAAGAACGTGCTGGACGGTACATGGGTCATCGGCAGCAAGGTCGAGGACTACTTCGGCTCTATGTCTGACGATCTGTTCCGGTGCACCGCACTGTCTGCTCAGGCTGCTGAAGGCACTCAGGAAGCAATGGATATTGCTGCGGCTGCAATCAAGGATGGCTCTTTCGATGTCTTTACCGGCACTTATACCGATGCTGACGGCAATGTCATCGGCTGCGACGGCGTGATGGAATGCAACGATGGCAAGACCATGGAAGT
Organism: Oscillospiraceae bacterium; assembly: GCA_020025175.1. Taxonomy (GTDB): domain Bacteria; phylum Bacillota; class Clostridia; order Oscillospirales; family Oscillospiraceae; genus Pseudoscillospira. The sequence continues at coordinate 19,944 of JAHHSM010000005.1, forward strand.
GGACGGCGTCAACTATGCAGCAATCACTTCTTACTATAAGAATGTTGTTGTAAAGTAATCCTGATACAATTAAAAGAGGGCGGTTCGCAAACGGGCCGCCCTCCCTTTTGTTGTTGCACGCCGACTCTTCGGCGGTTGAGCAAAGCTGAAAATACTTTTTCGGCTTTGCTCAACAAAGAGAATCACCGTTAGTTTGCGGTGCATAAAAAAACTACTTGAGAGATGGGGGAACGCTATGGCTGAAACCACACATGCAATTCGCTGTGAAAAAATCACAAAGATTTTCGGCAGTGTTGTTGCCAATGACCAGATTGATCTCGATGTGCGATACGGCGAAATTCTTGCCCTGCTGGGTGAAAACGGCAGTGGTAAGACCACATTGATGAATATGATTTCCGGCATCTACCACCCCGATGGCGGTACGATTTATGTCGATGGCAAGCCTGCATCCATTCAAAGTCCTCTGGATGCGCAGAATCTTGGCATCGGTATGATTCACCAGCACTTCAAGCTGGTCAATATTTTCTCTGCCATGGAAAATATCGAGCTGGGTACACCGGGCAAGAAACTGCCGCGTAAGATACTCAAGCAGAACGTGCTGGAGCTGTGTGAAAAGTATGGTCTGGAGACTGATCCCGAAAAGCCGATTCATGCCATGAGCGTTTCTGAAAAGCAGACCGTTGAAATTCTGAAAGTGCTTTATCGTGGTGCGCGCATCCTGATTTTGGACGAGCCCACCGCTGTTTTGACACCTCAGGAAACCGAAAAGCTCTTTGCGATTCTGCGCCAAATGCGCAAAATCGGCTGTGCCGTGATTATCATTACCCATAAACTCAACGAAGTGCTGTCCATTTCCGACCGTGTAGCAATTTTGCGCAAAGGTAAGAGCTACGGCACTGTCAACACAGCCGAGGTGGATGTTTCTGCCCTGACTGAGCTCATGGTCGGTCATGCGGTAACTTTGGAAATTGACCGCCCCACACCGCAGGAACCTCAGGATATCCTGAAGCTGGTGGATTTGACTGTGCGCCGTAATGACGGCAGCATTGCTTTGGATGATATCAATTTCACCATCCGCTCCGGCGAAATCCTCGGTGTTGCCGGTATTGCAGGCAGCGGTCAAAAGGAATTGTGTGAAACCATCGCAGGTTTGATTGCACCTTCTCAGGGTGCCATCCTCTATAAGAAAGAAAATCTCGCCGGTAAAACCCCTCGCGAACTGATTGACATGGGTATTTCCATGAGTTTTGTTCCCGAGGATCGCTTGGGTATGGGCCTGGTTGCCGGCATGGGTATGACCGACAATATGCTGCTTAAATCCTATACCCACAACAAGGGTCCCTTCATCGACCGTGCGCCCTCCCGTGCGCTGGCTGAGTCACTGATTGAAAAGCTGGGCATTGTCACCTCCGGTGTAGAAGCCCCTGTCCGCCTGATGTCCGGCGGTAATGTGCAGAAGGTTCTGCTCGGCCGCGAAATTGAATCCAATCCCCATCTGCTCATCACCGCCTATCCCGTCCGCGGTCTGGATATCAACTCCAGTTATCAGGTCTATGAGCTGCTGAATGAGCAGAAGAAAAAAGGTGTCGCTGTTGTGTACATCGGCGAAGATCTGGACGTTTTGCTGCAGCTGTGTGACCGTATTTTGGTCATGTGCCACGGTCGCATTACCGGCATCGTCGATGCAAAAACCATTACCAAAGAGCAAATCGGCCTAATGATGACCGGTGCAACCGCAGAGGAGGTTATGGAATATGGAAAATAAGAAAAAAGAGCCTCTGCTGCGCGTCGTCAAGCACGCCGAGCTGTCCCGCGGACAGACTCTCCTGCTGCGCCTTTTGGCAGTTGTCCAGGCACTGATTGTTGGCGGCCTGTTTATCGCTCTCATCGGATATAATCCCTTTGAAATTTACGGAACAATGATCAGCGGCTGTTTCCGTTCCGCCATGGCATTTCAGGCAACCATCAAGTTCTGTATTCCCATGTGCATTTCTGCCCTGGGTGTGACGCTGGCATTTAAAATGAAATTCTGGAATATCGGCGGTGAAGGTCAGCTGATTATGGGCGCCATTTTCGCCTCCTTCTTCGCCTTGTTCTGCAGTGATATGCCCCATTATCTGCTGCTGCTTGTCATGTTCATTGCAGGCTTTGTGGGCGGCGGTCTGTGGGGTCTGATTCCCGCTGTGTGCCGCGAAAAATGGGGCACCAACGAAACCCTGTTTACCCTGATGCTCAACTATATCGCCCTCTACACCATTTCTTTCCTGCGTGACGGTCCTTGGCGCGACCCACAGGCTGCCGGCTTCAACAAGATTGCACGCTTCGATCCCAACGCAACCCTTGATAAGGTTTTCGGCATTCAGGCCGGCTGGATCATTATGCTGGTTCTCGTGGTTCTGGTTGCCGTTTATCTGAAAAAAACCAAGCAGGGCTATGAAATCGGTGTTGTGGGTGAAAGCCGCGATACTGCCCGCTATGCAGGAATCAACGTCAAGCGCGTGGTGCTGCGCACCATGTTCCTCTCCGGCGGTATTGCAGGTATTGCGGGTATGGTGCAGGCTACCGGCTCCGATATCACCCTGAGCACCGGCGTTGCCGGCGGCGTCGGGTTTACCGGCATCATCATTGCATGGCTGGCACAGCTAAGCCCTGCCGTATCTCTGCTCATTTCCTTCGCATTCAGCATTCTGGTCAAGGGTTCCAGTGTCGTGCAGTCCACCTATGGCCTTTCTACCGACTGCGCCGATGTTCTGCAGGGTATTATTCTGTTCTTTATCATGGCTATGGAATTCTTTATTCGCTATAAGATTGTGTTCCGCGGTCATGCAGAAAAAACACCCATTGCTGCAAGCAAGAAAAAGGAGGAGGACGAAGCATGATTTCTATGGCTATTGTTTTGAAATTTATCGTCGCCGCCGTCAGTGCGGGTACTCCCCTGCTCTTTGGTACTGTGGGCGAAATTTTATCTGAAAAAGTGGGGCATTTGAACCTTGGTGTTGAAGGTATGATGGCAATCGGTGCCGTTGCGGGCTTTGCCGCAGGCTATGCCACCGGCAATCTGGCTGCCGCGATGATTGCTGCATTTATCGCCGGCGCACTGGCTGCTTTGATCTATGCAGTGCTGACCATTGGCTTCATGGCAAATCAAAACGTAATCGGACTGACATTGACCATTTTCGGCGTGGGGCTTGCAAACTTCATTGGCGTGTATATGGTGAGCCAAACCGGCAGCAATAACTGGCAGCTGCCCGCCGTGCTGATTGATCAGATGAAAAATGTGAATATCCCCTTCCTGACCGATATTCCCATTCTGGGCAAGCTCCTGTTCAATTACGACCCCTTTACCTATGTAGGTATTATCATTGCTCTTGTTTGCGGCTTTTATCTGTTCCGCACCAAAGCAGGCTTAAATACCCAGGCAATCGGCGAAAACCCCTCCGCAGCAGACGCAGCCTCCATTCAGGTTACCAAATGGAAGTATATCAATATCGTAGTCGGCGGCGGCATCTGCGGTATCGGCGGTGCTTACTGCTCCATGGTTATCAACGGCGGTATCTGGATCAACGACTGTGTCGGTGGTCTGGGCTGGATTGCTGTGGCTTTGGTCATCTTTGCCTCTTGGAAACCACAGATGGCAATTCTGGGCAGCTTTATTTTTGGCGCATTGCGTATCCTGAAATTCTATATGCCTTCCGTGATTCCCATTGCATTTTTCAACATGCTGCCGTTTATAATCACGGCAATCGTCCTGCTCGCCGCATCCATCCGCGGTGCCAAGGGCAGCCACATCCCAGAGCATCTGGGCATGAACTACTTCCGAGAAGAGCGATAAAATTTTTATCCATGAAAAAAGCTCGTTCCCCTTTGGGGAACGAGCTTTTTCTTATTTTGTTTTATTCTGCGGCAAAAGCGTACCAGCCTTCTTCAGTATTCGTTTCTACGATCTTAAGGCCTGCTTCTTTCAGCTCCCCTGCCACCTCTTCGGCACGGGTATCAATGATACCTGAGCAAAGGAAAATGCCGTTTTCTGCCAGTAAAGGACGCACAGCCGGTGCCAGGGCAATAATCACATCGGCAACAATATTTGCCACAATGATATCATACCCACCACCAATTGCTTCCCGGAGCTTCTGATTCGTTAAAATATCGCCTGCCAAAACGGTGTAGGTTTCCTTCCCAATACCGTTGAGTGCCGCATTTTCATAGGCCACATCCGCAGCCTTTTCATCAATATCACAGGCAAAGGCTTCTTTTGCGCCCAGACACAGTGCCGCAATGGACAAAATACCACTGCCGCATCCCAGGTCCAGCACACGTTCACCGCCTTTTACACGCCTATCCAGCTGCTTGAGGCACATCCGTGTCGTTGCGTGGCTTCCGGTACCAAAAGCAAGTCCGGGGTCGAGCACCAATGGTGTACGGCCACCCGTTTCTGCCTGAAGCCATTCGGGAATAATGATCAAATGCTCCCCGATTTCAATGGGCTGATAATACTGTTTCCAGTTATTCTCCCAGTCCGCATCCTCCACGTGCTCCAATGTTAAAATCATAGGACCGAGGTCGCTGTCCGCATTTGCTTTTTTCACATCCTCCATGGCAATGCGGATGTGCGCAACCTGCGCCATGCCGTCCTCATTATCCTCCAGATAAAATTTAATGCGGCACTTTCCTGCCTTTTCCTGCATCAAACCCTCATCTACATAGTCCCAGTACTTTTCATTATTTTCCAGAAACTGCTTAAAATCTTCCTCATCTTCGATTTCAATGCCGCTCACGCCCAGCATTGCGAGCATATTTTCCAAAGGTTCCAGCCCCGCGCGTGCCGTATCAATACAAAGCTGCAGCCACTTCATCCCTTGTTCTCCTCTCCTTTCTTTTCCGCTTTTTTACGGCCCTTACGCCCCTTTTTGTCCTGCACACCGCCCTCTTCTTTTGCCTCCAGCAATTCTGTCATCCGGCGGCAGGAAAGACCGAAGGCATAGCTGAGCAGCGCAAAATGCATGGCTGTTTCCGCCATGCTATCTTCGTTCAGGTTCTCCGGCAGCTGATCGGCAGCGCTGTTCAGTGCGCTGCTCAATTCCGCGCAAAAGCGATCATAATTTTCCTGAACGCTGTGGTTCTCCATCTCTTTTCCTGTCAGCAATGCCACGTCCTTCACCGGGAGCACCTGCTTTAAAACGCAGGTCATGGTAAGATATGCCAAGTGCTCCGCATGATAGCGCTTTCCTTCCGCACGGGGCACCACACCGTCTTTAATGTAATTATTAACCATTGCAGCCGTGAGCTTATCATCTTGATCAAAATGGATCGTCTGCCGCTCCATCAGTGCCAGAACCTGATCCATATACAGTGCAATATCAGGAAGATTTTCCCACGATATCGGTCGCTGCTCCGTAAGCCGCTGCTTTAAATCCATGATTTCATCCATAGAATTCATCCCCTATTCGAGAAATACGTTTTTCTATTTCCTAATATGCAGATTTTAACATATATAATGCCCATATGCAATTCTTTATACAAGATAATACAATATCGAAAACAATGTTTTGTGCATAAACAAGGGTGGAAAGGAATCCGCGCCTGATTTCACCTCAGTATAAAAAAGACATTTTCCTTATTTCCCGACACAAAAACGGGAAAAAATTGTGGCGACCAAATCCTCTCGTACAGTTTTACCCGTCAGTTCACCCAACGCATTCAGTGCTTCTTCCCCGTCCGTCAGCACCACGTCGGCTGTCATACCGCTCTCCAGCGCTTCACGCGCCGCTGCTACCGCATCCAGCGCCCGGGCAATCGCTTCGGTTTGACGCGCATTGGTCACCACAGTACCCTGCGGCGTATCCATCTTTGGGTACAGTGCCGCAACAGCTTGCTCTAAATTTCGGATACCTTCTCCTGTAACCGATGAAAGCTCCACCACAGCATCCGGCGCCTGTTGCGGTGCGTCAAACTGCAAGACGGGAATCTCCATTTTGCGCTCCAAATCACACTTCGACCAAATGAGAATCCAGTGTTTACTCTTCGCTGCCTGCTGCAAAATCTCATAGTCCTCTGCCGTCATCGGCACAGAGCTATCTGCAACTGCCAGCACCAGCTCTGCCTGCTCCATTGCCTGATAGGAGCGTTCCACACCGATGCGCTCCACGGCATCCCCTGTCTCACGGATCCCTGCCGTATCCATCAAACGCAGCAGCACACCGCCGCAAAGCACTTTTTCCTCCACCGTGTCACGGGTTGTGCCTGCAATGTCCGTCACAATGGCACGGTCAAAGCCCAGCAGTGCATTGAGCAGCGATGATTTCCCCACATTGGGACGACCCACAATGGCTGCGCAAACACCCTTTTTCAAAATCCGTCCGCGCTCCGCTGTTGCCAAAAGTCCTTTCAGCATCTCTTCACTTTCACGCAGTGTGTTCTCCATCATCTCCTGCTGCAATGGTTCAATATCCTCGTCCGGATAGTCCACCACAGCATAAAAACGGGAAGTAATATCCATCAAAGCATCATACACTTTTCCCACAGGGCGAGCAATCGCACCACCCAGCTGTCCCACAGCATTGCGCGCTTCCTCCGCCGTCTCCGCGTCAATTAAATCCACAACCGCCTCCGCCTGCGTCAAATCCAGCTGTCCGTTGAGAAAGGCGCGTTTTGTAAATTCACCGGGCAATGCCTGCCGTGCTCCCGCAAGAAAAAGCGCCCGAAGTGCCTCTTCCAGCACAATCGGCGCACCATGGCACTGCAATTCCACCACATCTTCCCCCGTGTAGCTGCGTGGTGCACGAAAAACAACCGCTAAAATATCATCAATGACAGCACCCGTACTGTCCAACAAATCACAGCGCACCATGGTGCGCTCCGCTGCATCTGCCAAAAGCCTTCCGCCTTTTCTCCGCACGACCTGTTCCGCTGCCGCAACCGCTCCCTCACCGCTGATGCGGAGCACGCCCACACCGGAAGCAACACCCCGTGCTGTTGAAATTGCCGCTATCGTATCCATGCTGTATCCTCCCAACCAACCTGTTTTCCTTTTTCTATTGCCACTGCCGAAAAACGGTGAACCCTGTTTTTTTCTTTAATAAAATTTTATAAGAGCATTGACAAAATGTCAATTTTCCTTTAGAAAATTTAGTAAAAAGAAACAACAGGGTGCCCAAACGACACCCTGCTTGTAAAAGGCAGTTCCTTTTTATTTTGCAGCACGCCGGAATAATTCCTCAGCTTCTTCACGGTTTTCACAGGCTGCCTGAAAAACATAAGCAAATTTTTTCACCGCAACTTCATCCCGGGCATATGCACAGAACATATCGCTTTGGGAGTCAAACTGAATACTGCCCTCCAGCTTGGGATAATCCTGCAAAAACACCTCCGCAACATGATCCCAGTCAGCCGCCGTACCTGCCATGCCGTATTTTTCAAACAAGTCCTGCAAATACTCTCCGGTGGTCAAACCCACAGAGGCACCGATAGACTGCTCCACCCAGAAAAAGGGTGCAATCTTATCGTTGATTTCTTCCGTCTCCGCATCCATCATATCTTCCTTGCCGCCGTCAGGCTCTGTATTGGCGCGGCGAAGAAGTTCCTCCTGTGCCGCCTCGCAGACCATCTGATTCCAAATGTCATCGCGGGCATTGCGGGCATTGTAAACGCTTTGCAGCTGGGCATTGGACATATTTTTCACATAAGCTGCCAAATGAGCTGTATATGCTTCCTTATCATATTTTTTCCCGGTTTTAGGATCTTCAAAGAATTCCTTGTCAGAGTCTTCCGGAAGGAGGAAGCGCTCCACCGCTTTATTACTTTTTACGCCGATATAAGCCTTGAGCACAATGACCAACACAATGATAACAAATAGCGCGATCATCCATCCAAACATATTTCTCTTCTCCTATTTTATGGATTTCTGGTAAAAAACGGGCGAGACAGCAATGCTGTCCGCCCGTTTTGTGGTTACTTACTTGATCTCTTCGCCGGCTGCTTTCTTTTCCTCAATCTCCTTGATCGCATCCTTATGCGAGAGGTTGACACGACCCTTTTCGTCGATCTCAGTGACCTTAACCCACATCATATCGCCGACTTTGCAGACGTCCTCAACCTTTTCCACACGGTGATTTGCCAGCTTGGAAATGTGAACCAGACCGTCCTTGCCGGGAGCCAGCTCAACAAACGCGCCAAACTGCATCAAGCGCACAACGCGGCCATAATACAAGGAACCCACCTCAGGCACAAACACGATGGTGTCGATTGCCTTCTTTGCGGCATCGCAGCTTTCGGTATTGGGAGCGGAGATAAAAATGGAACCGTCGTCCTCAATGTCGATCTTCGCGCCGGTATCGGCAACGATTTTCTGAATGACCTTACCGCCGGAACCGATGACCTCACGGATCTTGTCGGGATCAATCTTCATGGTGATCATCTTGGGAGCATACTTGCTGACTTCAGCCCGGGGCTCGGAGATGACAGGGAGCATGATCTGATCCAGAATCTGAACACGGGCATCATAGGTGATGTCCAATGCATTTTCAATGATTTCCATGGTCAGGCCGTCGTTCTTCAGATCCATCTGGATTGCAGTGATACCCTTCTTGGTACCGGCAACCTTAAAGTCCATTTCGCCGTGGAAGTCCTCAACGCCCTGAATGTCGATAAAGGTGGTAAAGGAACCGTCGTCATCCTGAATCAGGCCGCAGGAAATACCTGCAACAGGTGCCTTAATGGGCACGCCGGCATCCATCAGTGCCAGTGTGGAACCGCAGATGGAGCCCTGAGAAGTAGAACCGTTGGAGGAAACGACCTCGGAAACAACGCGGATTGCGTAGGGGAACTCCTCAACAGAGGGAATCACAGGCAGCAGTGCGCGCTCAGCCAGTGCACCGTGACCAATTTCACGACGGCCGGGGCTGCGGGCAGGCTTTGCCTCACCGACGGAATAGCCGGGGAAGTTATAGTGATGCATATAGCGCTTGGACTCTTCTTCCCAGATGGTGTCCAGCTTCTGCGCTGCGGACAGGGTATCCAATGTTGCCACGGACAGAACCTGTGTCTGGCCACGGGTGAAAAGACCTGAACCGTGGGCACGGGGCAGCACACCGACTTCAGCAGCCAGAGGACGAATCTCGTTCTTTGCGCGGCCGTCCACACGGTGGCCTTCCAGCAGCCATGCCTTCACGATCTTCTTCTGGAACTTGTAGGTGATCTCATCCAGATACTTGTCCATATCGGGATACTCTTCCTCAAACAGCTCGTGCCAATGATCCATCAGCACATTCCAGCGCGCCTCGCGCACATTTTTATCATCGGTATCCATAGCAGCCTTGGCTTCATCCATGGTAGCCTCGACGATCTTGTCAAACAGCTCCTGATTAAAGTCTGCATGGGGATAATCAAACTTGGGCTTGCCGATTTCAGCAACCATTTTATTGATCAGATCGATCTGCTTCTGGTTTTCCTCGTGTGCCAGCTTGATGGCGGCAAACATGGTTTCATTGTCCACCTCGTTTGCGCCGGCTTCGATCATAACGACCTTCTTGCCGGTGGAAACAACGGTAACATCCAGATCGCTGACCTTGCTCTGCTCGCTGTTGGGGTTGAGCACCAGCTCACCGTCCACCAGACCCACCTTCAGTGCGCCCACAGGACCATTCCAGGGAATATCGGAAATTGCCAGCGCAGCAGAGGTTCCGATCAGGGATGCGATTTCGGGAGAGCAGTCGTGATCGACACTCATCACAGTTGCCATAATAGACACATCATTGCGGAAATCGCCGGGGAACAAAGGACGAATGGGACGGTCAATGACGCGGCTGGTCAGAATCCCTTTTTCGCCGGGGCGGCCTTCGCGGCGCAGGAAACTGCCCGGAATACGACCCACAGCATACATCTTCTCCTCAAAATCAACGCTCAAGGGGAAGAAATCGATGCCATCACGGGGTTTTGCGGATGCGGTTGCCGCAACGAGAACCACCGTCTCGCCGTAACGGACCAGAACAGATGCGTTTGCCAGCTCAGCCAGCTTGCCCACTTCCAAAGTCAAAGGGCGGCCTGCCAGATCCATGCTATAAGTCTTATAGTTGCTAAACTCTCTGTGCTTAATGATGGTAGACATAGTTTACTCCTTCTTTCTGTTTTCTATTGATGGGAGCTTGATGCCGGTTTAGCGTTTGATTTTGACGGCGACGGCTGCGTCAGCAAAATCAAAGGCTAAAAAGGCGGAAAAAGCCCCCTTTTTTGAACCTGCTTTTTGTCGCAAGAAAAAACGCGGGGAAGGGTTGCCCTTCCCCGCGTATCTTTTGATTACTTGCGGATACCCAGCTTTGCAATCAGGGCACGATAGCGCTCGATGTCGGTCTTCATCAGATAATCCAGCATCTTGCGGCGCTTACCGACCATCTTCAGGAGGCCTCTGTTGGAGTGCTTGTCCTGGGGATTCTTCTTCATGTGGTCAGTCAGCTGCTGAATGCGCTTGGTCAGGATAGCAATCTGAACCTCGGGAGAACCGGTGTCCTTCTCGTGGGTACGGTTTGCTTCAATAACTGCATTCTTCTCTTCTTTGAGCATCATAGTTGTGTTTCCACCTTTCAAAAATATTCGTATCCAGACTCTGAGTTTCGGGCCGGTGAAGTTCCGCAAAACTAAGCGTCGGATCAGGGTTCCACCCATATGCATATGCACGGATATTGATACTATACCATAGAACAAAATCCTTGTAAACCCTAAAAATGATACCGTTTTCTCACGGTTTTGCGCTGTATTTACAGCAAAATCACCATAATTTTAATTTATGCGTCAATATAGATGACACTGACCGGACACTGGGCTGCCGCCAGCTCTGCTGCCTCTTCATTATGGGGCGCCACGACAGAGCAGATTACCCTTGCAATATTTCCATCAAAGGAAAACACCTCCGGCGCAGTATGTTCGCACATGCCGCAGCCTATACAGCCCTCGGAATCAATCGTTGCTCTCATTCATTTTCCTCCTTTTTACATGTATATTTTCAGTATTTCTAAATTTTGTCCATTTCATACACATATACGGTAGAAAATTAAATTCTTTTTTGCTATAATTGGATCAATCAATGATTGATTACCATAAAAAGGAGGATTTATCCTATGAAAACAGCCCGTTTTGTATTGAAAATCGTTGCCGCTTCCCTTGCTTGTGCATCTGCCGTTTGCGCAATCATCGGTTTTTGGGATAAGCTTTCCGTCCCTTTTTGCAAAAAAGAACTTTCTGAGGAAATTGAGTAAGTCCCATGTTGTCCTCGCTTCCCAAAACAAAAGGCGCTCAGCGTCAGCCGCCTCATAACGCGGAAAAAAAACGCATCGCTGTCATTGCGATTTTAATCGCAGTTATCGGTGTATTATTGTTATGCATTTTTTTTGAAAAGCCCTCAACGCTGCCGGAGCAGGTGCAGGCAGATATTCCCCACTGGGTAGAGAAGGAGCTGCTTCATCCCAATCCCTATTCCCGCCCCAAGACCGCTGTGACCGAGGTCAATAATATTGTGGTGCATTATGTGGGAAACCCCGGCACCTCTGCCAAAGCCAACCGCAGCTTTTTTCAAAATCTTGCCACAACCGGCGAAACCTATGCCAGCTCCAATTTTATCGTGGGACTGGAGGGCGAAATTCTTCAATGCGTACCGGTGGATGAAGTGGCATACTGTTCCAGCCACCGCAACGCCGACACCGTATCCATCGAAGTCTGCCACCCGGATGAAACAGGTGAATTTACAGCGGAAACCATGGCCTCTCTTATCAAGCTTACAGCTTGGCTCTGCCATTCCTTTGGTCTTGATGCCGAGGATGTGATCCGTCATTACGATGTAACCAAAAAAGAGTGCCCCCTCTATTATGTGAAGCACCCCGATGCATGGGAACAGTTTCAAGCCGACGTACAAATTGAACTGGATGCCCTAACCGCTTCAGAATCTTAACTGCAAAACTACTGCAAAAAAGCGAGAATGACTTGCGTCATTCTCGCTTTTTTTATTCTACTAATCCGTATTTCACTTTCACGCGATCCAGCTTTTCCAGCATGGGTTCTGCCGCAAGCCACAAAAACAGCGCTGTTGCCGCGGCATGAATGCAGTCCATCGGGAAACCGGTCAAAAAGGAGGACAGCAGGGTGCCCCAGTTCAGTTCACTCGCCCACATCAGTGCAGAGGACGTATTCATAATACAGCCGTAAATCAGCAATGCACTGAGGGCGCCGAATATGCACAGTGCCTCCCGGTTCCGGTTCAAAAGTCCTTTTCGGAACAGCACCCCTGCCAAAAATCCAATGATGCCCATGGCAAACATCTGCCACGGTGTCCAAGGTCCCTGCGCAAGCAGCATATTGGACACCAGCATGGTCACAGCACCTACCAGAAAACCCGTTTCACCGCCAAATGCCACCGCCGCAATGATCGTCAGCGCCAGCACAGGCTTACATTCCGGCAGCATAAACAGGGCTCCACGCCCTGCCACGCCGATGGCGCAAAGCACCGCAATGATGACCAGCTCCCGCGGCTGCGGTTTTCTTCCCTCAAAAATCAGCAGAAAGGGAATCATCATTTCCATCAGAATCAAAAGGGCAATAAAATAATACTTCCGCCCACCGAAATAGGCCTCCCCGAAAAACAGCGTCAGCGGAATCAGGAGCAAAATCAAAAAAGCAGCCGCCCGCGTTCTTTTTGACAATTTGCGCCGCTCCCGGGGCATCTGCACCGGATATGCTTTGCGGCTGCGCCGCGTCAGCGTCGCGGCAAAAACAAACAGACAAAGAAGCAGTGCGCCGTACAGCGCAAACTGCTCCATCGCCAGCGGTGTCATGCCGTCGGCAGTCAGCGCGGCGCTCAAGTTCTGCGTACGCAAAACAGCCGCCAGCAGCACCGCCGCACCGATACCGCTGACCAGCGCCAAAAGTCTTCGCCACCACGGCAGCTTTGCTTCCTTTTCTTCCGCAGTTTCCTCACCTTCGGGCAGGTGCAGGTCCCCTTCCGGTAAATCCGGCGGTGTGGGCACGGTGCCTGCACAGGCGGCGATCACATCTTCTGTTGTCACTGCCTCCGGCAAAATGCCCTTTGCCATACGGTTTGCCGCCGTGGTATAAAAGTGATTTCCCGGGAAAAACGTGTGGGGCGTTCCCTCCGTCACAATGCTCCCGTCAAAAAACAGTGCACAGCGATGCACATATTGCGCACAAAACTCAATATCGTGGCTCACCATAACAATGGCCATCCCCTGACGCAGCAGCACCTGCAAAATACCGGCAAATATCTGCTTGAATTCCGCATCCAAGCCTTTGGTCGGTTCGTCAAGCAGCAGGATATCCGCCCTGCGCAGCAAAACTTTCGCCAGCGCGGCACGCTGCTGCTCACCGCCGGATAAATCGTAGGGATGCCGCCCCAGCAGTTCCGTCAAGCCGCACAGCTGCACAACCCGGGCAAGCTCTTTTTCCTGCGCTGCCCTGTCATCGGTCTGCTCACAAAGCAGCTCCATCAGATCCTCACGCACTGTCTTTTTGACAAAGAGCGTCTGGGGATTCTGGGGCAAAACAGAGATGCGGCCATGCACCTCCACTGTCCCCCGATAGGCCTTCAAAAGCCCTGCCATGACCTTCAGGCTGGTGGTCTTGCCCGTGCCGTTTCCTCCCAAAAGCGCCGCAAATTCCCCGCGCCGGATGGAAAAATTCAGACCCCTGACCACGGGAGGCAGATCTTTTTCATATCGAAACCACACCTCTTTTGCCGAAAGAACCGCTTCCCCTGGGTAGGTGTGCACAATTTCCTCCGGTACACGCTCCAAAGAGTGGCTGCCTGCAAACGCATCAAGCCAATCACGCCCTTCCCGCACCGTAACAGGGCAGCTTTCCTGCGTTTCCACCGCTGCCCAAATGCGCATGGCAGCCGGCATCGCCAAAAACATTCCATGCCCGGCAGTTTTCAGCTGCCGTCCCACCTCCTTCGGTGAACCGACACAAAAAATACTGCCCTGATCCATCACAGCAACAGCGGATGCAAAGGGAAACACTTCTTCTAAACGATGCTCCGTCACGAGAATGGTTGTTCCAAGCTCCCGATTGATTTTGCCCAGTACCGACAGAAATTCTGCCGCCGCAAGGGGGTCCAGCTGTGCCGTCGGCTCGTCCAGAATCAAAACGCTCGGCTGCATTACCATTACAGCTGCCAAATTGAGCATCTGCTTCTGTCCGCCGGACAGCTCCGCCGTGTCTTTATGAAACCATGTCTGCATACCGAAAAACGAAGCCATTTCCGCCACGCGGCGGCGGATGGTCGGTGTATCATATCCAAGGCTCTCCAGACCAAATGCCAGCTCGTGCCACACCTTATCCGTGACAATCTGATGCTCCGGTGACTGCTGCACAAAGCCAATGCGCTGGCTCTGGGTGCGTAAATCTGCCTGTTCAAGGGGCTGCCCCTGAAAAAGAATGGTCCCGCTGCACCGCCCATGGGGCGTGAGGGCGGTTTTGAGCTGCCGCAAAAGGGTGGATTTTCCGCAGCCGGAAGGACCGCAGAGCACAAGAAAGTCTCCCTGCCTGATCTGTAAATTCACATCGCAGAGGGCAGCCTTTTCCTGCTCCGGATAGAAAAATGTCAAATGTTCGATTGTAAATGCTTCCATTGCCGCGCCTCCTTTGCATCGAGTATCAGCGGTGTCAGGCACAACAGCAGATAAACTACCTGCAAACTAACGGGAAACATGCCCGTGAGCGCACCTTTTACAACGGGGTAATACTGCCACGAAAGCCCCCCTGCCGCCCATCCAAGCAGCAGATATCCACCGCACGCCGCAAGCCAGAGCAGCAGTGCCCGATCCCGTTTTTCAAAACGGTAAATGGAAAACGCCGTGCGCCCCGGCAGACCATAGCCGCGGCTTTTCATGCTGTCCGCCGTTTCAATGGCATTTTCCATGGACCATGTCACCATCATGGAAAAGAGGGTGACCGCAATTTTCATGCGCCGAAGCAGGCCGCCGTTTTCCACATCACGCCCCACGCACTTCTGCGCCTCACGCACCTGGGCAAACTGCGCCTTGAATTTCGGAAGAAAGCGCAGTGTCATGGAAAGGAGCAGGCTCAACACAGGCATGATGCGCCCGAACAAATAGACAAATTTATCCGCCGTCAGCACCACCGTACAGCAGAGAAACCAAAGCACCACCGCCGCCAGCATGATCGCTGCGCCGATGCCGTAGAGAATACTCTCCAGCGTGAGAGGATTTCCGCTGGGCAGATATGTCAAAATCGTGACGCCTGCATGGTTGAACGCAGGATTCACCACCGCCGCGGCAAGCAAAAGCGGCAGCAGATACAAAAGGCTGAAGCGCACCGCCTTCCTCCCCTTCAGCACCCTCGCATAGGCAAAGGCGCAGCCGAGAGAAATCATCAGACTGACAGGATGCAGCAAAAACATGGAGAAAAGCAGCACCAGGGCGAAATATAGGAAATTCACCAGCGGATGACAGCCGGAAAAGGCATCATACGTTCTCATGCCGCTTTGCTCCCCACCGGCGCACCGATATCGGCGCCCAAGTCGCAGGTATAAAGCCATTCGATCACATCGCCGTCTTTGAGTGTGTAGCGGCTGCATCCATAGTTTGGAAACCAATCGTTGACCGCGTATTCCCAGCCGGACAATGCACCGCAGTCAAATTCATAAAGATTTCCAATACCCTCGATATAAGCCGAATCATACAGGGGTGTATCCTCAAACTCCATGTGGAGTTTCTGCTCCATGCAGGTACGGCGCAATACATCAAATACGCTCTCCCCTTCAGAAAAAGAAACCTTCATCGGGGCTAAAATCCACCCATCCGCAGGCACCAGATCTTTCTTCCCCCCATCAAGAGAATCCATATTGTTTAAAATCGTTGCACAGGAGATGGAAATGGTGCAGGTATATTCCGCTTTGCCGTTTTCCGGCTTCTGCGGCTGATCTGGCTCGGACGGTTTCGAGGTCTGCGGCGCAGCAGGCTTTTCCTTCCTGTCAGGCCTCTCCTGCGGCTTTTGCGCAGGAGAATCCTGATCTTGTTTCCCCTCCGCCGCATCTTCCTTGTTCCCGTCCTCATCGCTTTTTGCATCCTCTTCGGGCAGTTGCTGGGGGGCAGGCGCATCCTGCGCAGACAGCTCTTCCTGTTGGCTGCTTTGGAAATCCTGCTTTGGCATTCCATCCCCATCGGCTGCGGTGCCGCCAAGGAAAAATGCCCCTGCCAAAACAGCGGCAAGCAAAAGCGGCAGCAGAATCTTCCATTTATTCTCTTTCCAATTCATACGCTTTCCTCTTTACAGCAGCTCTGCCGCGCCAAGCATTTGGTAAAGCATCTGGGCAATCTCACTGCGCAAAATGGGGCGCACCGGTGCTATCCGCCCTCCGCTCTGCGCCAAAATATCTGCACTGACGCAAAACGCCACACCTTCCCGTGCCCATGGTGCCACCGCACCGGAATCCTGAAGCCGGGATACTATCCCATCTATTTGACTATCCTGCATGGCTGTATCCATACCGCACAGCTTTGCTGCACGCGTCACCATCACGCAGGCCTCCTGTCGGGTGATGGTTCCCTGCGGCTGGAAACGATCCGCGCCCACGCCTTTCACGATGCCGTATTCATAAGCCGCACCCACATAGCCTGCATACCAGCTGCCGTTTTTCACATCGGAAAAAAGTGTCACCGAACGGGGTGTCAATCCCAAGGCGCGCACCACGATTGCCGTAAACTCCGCACGGGTCAGCTGCGCGTCCGGATCAAATGTTTCCGCTGTTTTTCCGTCGATAATGCCACGCTGCGCCAAGGCTTCGATGGCGCTTTGGTTGCTGTGCCCTGCAATGTCCGCAAAGGTTTTCCCGGGATGAACCACGGAAGATTTTTTCACATCTTTATGCTTATTTGCAGATCCCTCTTCGCTTTGCTGATTTTGTCCCAGCACAATCTGCACATCATCCATGGTGTAAAGGCTGCTTTTGCCCTCTGCTGCACGCAATAGGGAAACCATGGCATAGAGTCCCTGTTCTGTTGCCATTTGATTGACTGCGCCGTTTTCTATATGTAAAAACCGTCCGTCCTTTTGGCGAAAAGTATCGAGTGCATCGAGAAGCGTTGTCCCGTTTTTGATAAAGCGGCTATCCTCCGGACTGATGCCCAGCTCTCCCAGAGCCACAATTACCTGCACCACGCTTTCACAGGTGCCGTTTTCAAAGCCGCCCTGGGGCGTCTGCATCTGAGAAAGGCAGGAAAGTCCCTTTTCAACCGCCTGTTCCACGGTCTTTTGACTGCGGTATTTGGAAAGCGCCTGCAATGCCATACCCGTCAAATCAGGATCTGCCTCTGTGCCAACGAGTGTCCAGCCGCCGTCGCTGAGCTGACGGGCAAGAATTTCATCCACATACATCTGCCGCGTTGCCTGCACTTTCGCTTCTTTGTTGACGGGCATATCATAGCGCCCTGCATCCAAAGCAATCAATGCCCAGATCGGTCCATTGATCCCCTGCCACACCGTTTTATCAAAATCCCCCAACGGTTTGAGCAGATTATATCCGCCCACATCGGTGGGGTCGGCGCCCAGGGCAGTCAATGCCAGAGCAACCCTTGCATATTCGGTGTACTTTTTTTCATGGAGCACACCTTTTTTCGCCTTCACTTCTTTTTCCACTGCGTCATAATAGCCTTCCCAGTAGCTTTGGGGCACAGAGATACCGCTGCGTGCCAGACCAAGCACTGCCCATTCGCCGCCGATCGTGCCGATTTTCGGTTCAGCGACTGTTTTTAAAACGGTTTGTACCGTTTTTTCCACCGCAGGCTGCAAATCCGCCTGCACCGCCGCAGCAGTCGGTGTACTCACTTGCAGCAGCACGACTACCGCCAAAAGCAGCGCACTGACATTCTTTTTCACATTCATCACAAGCGTTCCTCCTCTTTTCTTCTTGCCAATTCCGTCAACTGCGGACTTTTTTCCAGAATATAGTCGTATCCTCCCTCACTATGAGGCAGCAAACAGTGGCTGCAATCCTTGATGCCGCCCTCGGTATAGTGAAACGCTCCGCCGCAGGCTTCGCCCAGTGCGTAAAGAGGACAAAAGCAAAAAAGACAGTTAAAACTTTCCACATCCGCCCCTGCGTGGCACGGAAAATATGGACACATTGTGTTCATCATAAAAGTATGATCCTGTTTTCGCTTCATGCCGCTCCTCCTTTTACTGAATCAAGAATTTTAAAAAAGCGGCAGTATTGCAGAAATACCACCGCCCTATAGGCTCAAAAAGAAAATCTTTCCACCCGATCTGCTACAAGTCTGCAAGTCTTCTGTCCTATTTTATAAGGTACACTGCTTTGCTATGGCTTGTCAATCGAGAATCTTTATGGATAAAAGAAAAACCTCAGAACCAACGGTTCTGAGGTTTTGTCTGGTGGAGAATACAGGACTCGAACCTGTGACCCCCTGCACGTCAAGCAAATGCTCTAGCCAACTGAGCTAATTCTCCAAACAGCTTCATTAGGATACTACACTTTTATCCAAAAGTCAAGCCTTTTCTTAAAATTATTTCAACAATTTTAAATTCGCAAAGGCGGACAGGAGTCCCTCCTGTCCGCCCGGTTTTTTTAAAATGCGAAGTTGCCGTTAACGAAAATCGGCACTTCCCTGCCGTCTCGGGTGGTGCCGGTGATCTTCAGGTCTGCCGTGCCCACCATAAAGTCCACATGGGTGATGGAGTCATTCGCGCCATGGGCAGCCAGCTCCTCCTTGCTCATCTTGTCACCGCCCTCCAGACAGGGATATGCCTCGCCGAAGGCGAAATGGCACGCTGCATTCTCATCAAAGAGGGTGTTGTAGAACAGGATGCCGGAATTGGAAATGGGAGAATCGTAGGGTACCAGTGCCACCTCGCCCAGATAGGATGCGCCCTCATCCACGGCGATGGCATTTTTCAGCACGTCCTCACCCTTTTCGGCAAAGGCGCGGATGATTTTGCCGTCCTTCAGCTCAAAGCCGAAGTTTTCAATTAGATTGCCGTTCAAAGACAGAGGCTTGGAGGCATACACAATGCCGTTGACACCCGTTTTAAGGGGCAGCGTGAACACTTCCTCCGTGGGAATGTTTGCGGAGAACATCACACCGCTGGTGATGCACTTTTCCGCACCGCCGGACCAGAAGTGCGTCTCGGGCAGCTCCACAGTCAAATCCGTACCCAGTGCATTTTCATAGTGCAGTGTCTTCAGATGGTAGCTGTTGAGCACCTCTGTACGGCGCTGCAGCTCTGCGCTGTGCGCGCGCCAGTTTTCCACAGCATTGCCATCATCCACATAAGCAGTGGTCAGAATGGTGTCCCACATTTTCTCCATTGCTGCGGACAGCTCCATATCGGGGAATACCTTTTTCACCCACTTTTCCGTGGGAATGGAGCAAACGCACCAGGGGAATTCGTTGTTGGTTTCGCGCTCTCTGAACTTCTTCATCGCCTTGCCGCTGGCGATCTGTGCCCGGCGGATGCGCTCTGCGTCACAGCCCTTCAGATTCTCCGGATCTGCCGCATGGATCGCAAGCCATGCCGCCCCCTCTTCGGAAACCTTGTCAAAAAACTCTGCCGTCCAGGGATGAACGGTGTCAAACACCTCATCTGCCGCATGCAGATATTTCTCACGGGTCAGCTCATCATCTTCCCAGTTCATCACCACTTCACGGCAGCCCATTTCATAAGCCAGCTTTGCGCAGATGCGGCCAAACCATGCCTGATCCACAGGACAGTCGATTGCCAGCAGCTGCCCCTTTTGAAGGGCAAGGCCCTCGGTCAAAACGAGGCGCGCATATTCCACTTGTTTTTCAGCCAATGTTTTCATTTCAACTACCTCCAATATCATTTTATTGTGTTCAGTATCTTGTATGTTTACAGATGCAGCCTGATTGCAAAACGCAGCAATTTTCCGCCCATGGGCAGCTCACGCAGCTCCTTTTTGCTGAAACAGTGAGACTTGAGCAGCAGCAGACCGTAGACCGCCACCGCCGCCACAAATGCCGCAATAAACGCCAGCAAAACGATACCGCTGATTTTCAGCACCAGCGCGTAAACGCCCCAGCATACCACGCCCATCACCAGCGCACACAGCAGCGGCACCACAAAAATCGAAGCCGCATTCCACCGATAGCGCAGCAAAATGGATACTGCCCTGCAATTCAGCGTGCAGACAATCAACGGAAACACCACATTGCCGATGAGCAATGCCCAGATACCGCAGCCTGCATAAAGCAGGGCGATAATCAGCACAATATGAATCGCCAGTGAAATCGCCGAATGGACAACAGGAATGCCCATATGGTTCGTTCCCTGCAAAATGGATGTGGTAATGGTGGACAGGGCATAAAAAACTGCCGCAGAAGAACCTGCCATCAAAAGATGGGCCGCCAGTGCGTGATATTCGCCCAGCGACGGGAACAGCAGCATCATGATCGGGTCTGCCAGCACCGCAAGCCCCACCGCACAGGGAATGGCGATCGCCATATTAAATTTTACCGTACTGGTGATTTTATGCGCAACCTCTGCCTTATCCCGCCGCACATGGGACGCCACAATGCTGGGCATCAGCGTCATGGCCATGGCGGTGCCCACGGATACCGGCAGGTTTACCATCTGGTTATACTGTGTATTATACACACCCTGCATGGATGTAATCACTTCCGATGCCAAATTTGTCCCGTTCATAAAGCGGCTGAACACCACATCGTCGATCGTATAGCCGATCTGGTAGATCGTCTGGCTGAATACGATGGGCAGGATCGTAAGCACAAGGGCCTTTGCAACCAGCGGCACATCCTCCTGATACTCAGACGTATCCCGCCGTGCCTGCAAACGGATTTCCGGAATCCTGCGTGCCATATAAACCGCCATAAACAGGAACGAGGTCACGGCACCGGCAAGGGTACCCAGCGTGCCGCCCATTGCGCCCCAGGAGGAAAGTTCCGCAGAGTCTGCATACACATGCATCAGTGCCCAGGCTGCCACAATGCTGATAACCGCATTGAAGCACTGGTCCACCACCTGCGAAATTGCCGTGGGCACCATGGTGCCGCTGCCCTGGGTATAGCCGCGCATCACACCCAGAAACGCAAAAAGAAAGGATGTGGGTGCCAGAATCCGCAGCGGACGGTGCAGCCCTTCTGTCTGGTAAACGCCCTCTAAAAAATCCGCACCGAAATACAGCAGGCAAAAAGAAAACGTGCCCATTACAAGGGCAAAAAGCAGCCCCACCGCCAGCACCCTGCCTGCATTGCGCCCCTGTTCCCTGGCAATTCTGGCGGAAACCACCTTCGATATGGCTGTGGGTAAACTCATGGAAGACAGGGTCAATGTGACGGTATAAATACCAAAGGCAATGGAATAAACACCGTTGCCGTGATTTCCCAGTAAATTCGCCATGGGAATGCGATATAAAAAGCCGATCAGCTTTGTAAAGATGCCTGCTGCCGCCAGAATACTTCCCTGCACCAGCAGCACATTCTTTGTTTCTTTCGACATCTCTGTGTCCTTTCTTGGCGTGTAAAAAATATCCATGTCATCATATCACAATTTTTCTCAAAATCCAACCTTGCAGACGGGAAAAGTTCGTTTATTCCGTATCTTTACCGCAAATTCTCATCGGTATATACTACACTTATAAAGGAGCTGAATGATATGAACAAGCCTCAGGGCGTTATTTTTGATATGGATGGAACCCTACTGGATTCTATGTTTTACTGGCGGCAGGCACCCATCGACTGCCTACGTGAAATTTACGGCATTGAGCCGCCTGCGGATATTATGGAGTGCATGAAAGAGCTGACCATCGTGCAGGGCAGTGCCCTGCTGCAGGAAAAATTTGACCTGCCCGACACTGCCGAGCAAGTGGCTGCCAACATCAACGCGCTGGTCAAGCAGTTTTATGAGCAGCGTGTGCAGGCGCGTCCCGGCGCGGAGAATTGGCTGCGCCGCTTTCAGCAAGAGCAGATCCCCATGGTCATCGCCACCTCCACAGACCGTACATTGGTCAGCGCCGCTTTGAAGCAGACGGGTCTTGCCCCCTATTTTAAAGCCATTTTCACTTGCAGCGAAGTGGGCGCAGGCAAAGGGCAGCCGGATGTATACGAAGCAGCCCTTGCTTTTCTCGGCACAGAAAAAGCGCAGACCTGGGTATTTGAGGACTCCGTTTTTGCCATGCATACGGCAAAGGACGCAGGGTTTCCCGTGGTGGGTATTCGCGATGCGTCTCAGGTTTTCATGGAAGCAGAAGCCCGGGCACTGGTGGATCTTTATCTGCCTGCATTTGACGCAGTGGAGTTTTCCTTTTAAAACCATAAAAAACGGTGGAGTACAATGTTGTACCCCACCGTTTTTATACACTGTTTTTCCCTGCCCGCAGGCAGTTTCCCATTTTTGCTGAAGGCGCGCCCCTCAGCTGACTGTTTTGATATCCAGATCCGCCAGACTCAGCGGCTCCTTATAGGGATTCAAACCGCTGTTGACCAGCTCCAGACAGGCTGCCGGATCAAGCACATAGTAAGAGCCGCCAAAAACATGGTTTTTCGCCGCGCCGGGCAGTGTGGTGAACTGGATATTCTCCATACCGATGGACAGCACCTTGTTGCCGAACCACACCATTTCGCCCAACTGCATGTCCGTTTTCACATTGTCCGCAAGAATCCGGGCAAATTCGGGAATCTTCATAACCCCGGACAGGCTGAACACCTTTTCTGCCACAACTTTCATAAAGGCCTGCTGGGTTTTGATGCGGTCCAGATCCTGCAAGGGATAGCCGCCGCCGTTGTTGTTGTGGCGGAAGCGCACCACTTCCATCGCCTGCTGGCCGTCCAAATGCTGCATACCGGCTTTAAAATGGATGTGCAGATCCTGTGTCGGATCATCATAATTCATATCGATGGGCACTTCAAAATCCACGCCGTTAATGGCATCCACCAGCTCAATAAAGGCTTTCAGATCCACCGTCACATAAAAATCCACTGGGAAGCCCATGATTTTTTCCACCTGCTCAGCAACGCCCTCGATGCCGCTGCGGTTAAAGGCGCTGTTGATCTTTTTCACCGTCCAATCCTCGTTCACCAGGGTATCACGGGGAATGCTGACCACATGCACGCTCTTGGCCTCCGTATCCACCGAGGCAAGCATGATGGTATCCGTGCCGCCGTTTCCGTCGTCCGTACCGCAGACAAGGATATTGTAAACACCCTCTCTGCGCAGGCTGCCCTCGTCCTGCACGCTGCCCGTCTGATTTGCGAGTGATGTGTCGATCTGCGGCTTTTTCACCAGGCTGTTGGACACAGCAATCGCACCTGCCAAAACAAAAATAACAATGACCAAAAACAGCACAATGCGACGTTCACGCCGCATTCTGCGTGACTTTTTTTTCCTCTTTTTCTGTGCCATGTACTGCAAGTTCTCCTATCTTTGCACTGATATAGTTTTTTTATTATACTGGATTACAGCTTTTGTGACAAGTTCCTTTTCTAAAATTCCTTGCCGCAGTGCCTTTTTTTACTCATTTTCTTTTCCGAAATCCCATGAAATCCTTGCATTTTTCTTGATTTGGAATACAATATAGTTTATATTGGCATGAAATTCAGCATTCTTTGCCGCAAACAAGTTCAATCAGGCTTCTGCCTGAAATTTTTCATAAAGAAGGGTTCTTATCATGGCAAAAATTGATATTATCTCCGGCTTTCTTGGCGCCGGAAAAACTACATTGATTAAAAAGCTTCTGAAAGAAGCTTACAAGGATGAGCAGGTCGTTTTAATTGAAAATGAATTTGGCGAGATCGGCATCGACGGCGGCTTTTTGAAGGAAGCCGGTGTCAACATTACCGAGATGAACTCCGGCTGCATCTGCTGCTCGCTGGTAGGTGACTTTGGCACTGCGCTGCATGATGTGATCGAGCAGTATCATCCCGACCGTGTCATTATTGAGCCTTCCGGCGTGGGCAAGCTGAGCGACGTGATCCGTGCTGTACAGCGTGCTGCCGAAACCACGCCCATGGAGCTGAACTGCTTTATCGCTGTAGCGGATGCAACCAAGTGCAAAATGTATATGAAAAACTTCGGTGAATTCTTCAATAACCAGATTGAGCACGCAAACACCATCATTCTTTCCCGCACCCAGAACATGAGCGAAGAAAAGCTCTCCGCCGCCGCTGCACAGCTGCGTGAGCATAACGAGGATGCCATTATTATCACCACTCCCTGGGAAGATATCACCGGCAAGCAGATTCTGGAGGCAATGGAAACCCATCAGCACGATGTCGTTTCCCAGCTTCTGGCAGAAGAGGAGCACCACCATCACGAGGATGCATGTGATGATCCCGATTGCTGCTGCCACCACCATGACCACGAGCATCACCACCACCACGAGCACGACCACGAGCACGACCACGAGCATCACCATCATCACGATGGCGATGCGTGCGATGATTCGCAATGCTGCTGCCACGACCACGAGCACGACCATCACCATCACCATCACCATCACCACGACGGAGAGTGCAGCGATCCTTCCTGCTCCTGCCACGATCATCATCACGCAGACGAAGTATTCACCTCCTGGGGTGTGGAAACACCCCATAAGTTCACCGATGAGGACATCCATTCCGCCCTTACCGCACTGGACAGCGGCAAATACGGCACCATCCTGCGTGCAAAGGGCATTGTTCCCGCTGTGGACGGCGGCTGGATTCACTTTGACTACGTTCCCTTTGAGCACAATGTCCGCCGCGGCGGCGCAGAAGTCACGGGACGCCTGTGCGTGATCGGCGCCCAGCTGAAGGAAGAGGACGTTGCCGCACTATTTCACATTTAATTATTGAGGTGTTCCATGGAAATTCCTGTATATCTGATTGCCGGCTTTTTGGAAGGCGGCAAAACAAACTTTATCAACGGCATCCTCGAGGATGGCTTTGCCCGTGAGGACAATACCCTGCTGCTCTGCTGCGAAGAGGGCATTGAGGAATACGATCCCCGTTTTCTGAAAAATGTCACCGTCATCACCATTGATGACGAAAGCCAGCTCAGCCGTAACAAGCTGACCCAGCTGGAACAAAAATATCAGCCCAAGCAGATTTTGATTGAATACAACGGCATGTGGGAAATCCAGAAGCTCTACTTCGATTACCTGCCCAAAAACTGGCTGCTCTATCAGATTATGACCTTTGTGGACTCCACCACCTTCAATGTTTATGTGAAGAACATGGGCTCTTTGATGATGGAAAAACTGAAGGATGCCGACATGATCGTCTTTAACCGCTGCACCGAAGCAACCCGCAAGGCGCTGCGTGAGCGCAACCTGAAAATGGTCAACCGCCGTGCAGATATTTACCTGGAAAACATGGACGGCACCAGCGAAGAATATGCGGACGAAACCGTATCTGCCTTTGACCTGTCCGCTCCCGTCATTGAAATCAGTGACGATGACTACGGTATTTTCTATGTGGAAGCCATGGATCTGCCCCAGCGCTTTGATGGGAAAACCATCCGCTTCAAGGCCCAGATGTGCAAAAGCAAGCAATTTCCCGAGGGCTGTGTCCCCGGTCGTTTTGCTATGGTCTGCTGCGAAAACGATATCACATTCCTGGGCATGGCATGCAAAGCAAAGGATCTTGGCTCCTTCAACAACCGCGATTGGGTCACCATTACCGCAACCGTAAAGGCTGAACATCTGGACGCTTACGGCGAAACACCCGGTCCTGTGCTGTATGCATCTGCCATCGAGCCGGCACAGCCTGCCAAGGAAGAAGTCCTTCAATTCTGATTCTCTCCCCCGCAGATTATTATTACGCTCCCCTTCTGTTTTGGATCGACGTCCACTACCCGGAGAGGAATGCAATACCAATAAAAGGACGCCATCAAACAATTTGATGGCGTCCTTTTTATATCTAAATCATGGTTTGGGCAAACCCCTCATGGCTGCTCCAGCCACAGCACCAGCCTGTGGGCACCCAATCATCATCGCCCACCTCGTCCAGCGCCAGAGCAAGCACTTCCTCATAACAAGCCGCATCCTCTTCGCTCATCCTGCAAGCCGATAAGCTCAGCATACACATCCATGCCGCAACCGCTGCCAAAACAGCGGCGCCTATGCTCTTTCTTTCTGCCATGGTTTTCCCCTGCCCTTTTCTGTTCTGCCCTCTTTGTCGGCTCATTGGCAGTAAATTTTCCCCTCGGTCGCCGGTGCCGCCATATCTTCTTTCCCTTCGGATCTGATTGCTTTTTCAATGCAATCTGCTATACTTTAGAATAATGTAGTGCAGCTTTATTATACGGTATCGGCACGGGAATAACAAGACTGTCCGCACCAGGAGGCGCGCAAATATACATACATAAATTGTCCTCCTGTATTCACCCAATGAAAGGAGTCGATTGACTATGGCAATGAATCGCACCGCTCTCGTCACCGGCGGCGGTCGCGGCATCGGCCGCACCATCGCACTGAAGCTGGCATCCTCCGGCTATGATGTGGCTGTGAATTATCACAGCAGCGCCGCAGGCGCGGAAGAAATTGCATCCGAAATTATTATGCTCGGCAGAAAGGCCATTGCCGTACAGGCTGACATCGCCGATCCAGAGGCGGTTGCCGCCATGATGCAAACCACGCAGGCACAGCTCGGGCCCGTTTCTCTTTTGGTCAATAATGCCGGGCTCTCCTGGTCCGGTCTGTTTCAGGATACCGATTACGCCACCTGGCGCAGGCTGTTTACTGTAAATGTGGACGGGGCATATCATTGTATTCAGGCAGTGCTGCCTCAGATGCTGCACGAAAAGGACGGCTGCATCATCAATATTTCCTCTATCTGGGGACTGCACGGCGCATCCTGTGAAGTGGCGTATGCCGCTACGAAAGCAGCCCTCGTGGGCTTGACCAAATCCCTCGCCGCAGAGCTTGCACCCTCCGGCATTCGCGTCAACGCGGTAGCTCCCGGCTGTATTGAATCTGATATGCTGCATGAATTGGGCGAGGAAACGGTCCGCAGCCTTGCCGATGAAACACCTATGGGCCGCATCGGATCGCCGGAGGACGTGGCACGCGTGGTACGCTTTCTGGCCTCTGCTGACGCCGGTTTCATTACAGGCCAGGTCATCACTGCCGACGGTGGCTTCACCCTTTGAATGGCACACTTTTTATCAATACGCAAAAGACCTCCGACTTTGATCAGTCGAAGGTCTTATTTTTTTATTCACGGCTTACCGTGCGCCTTCCGGCAGCGGAAAATACCCCTTGATCAACACTTTTCCAAAACAATTTAAGCTTCTTCCGGAGCTGGGCGGCAAAACCACGTCCGCATCAGCGCGGCTGCGGTTTAAAGAAAAGAGGTACACCATGCCCAGCGGATCTTTATAATACTGCTTGCAAAACGTATCGTTATCCACGCAGAATACACCGATATCGCCGTTTTGCAGCGGTTCTCGTGTCACATAAACGATAGACCCGTCATGGATATACGGTTCCATGGAATCACCGCTGATGCGCACGGCAAACTGCGCACGATCCGTGGTATCCACATCAATCATTTCATACTCTTCGCCGAGAACCGGAGAAACATAGCCTGCGGCCGCAGGAGATACAAACAGCGGAATTTGCCTGACTGGACGCGGCAGCTCCAGGCGGTGCACTTTGCCGCTGTGTTTTTCTTCCGCCACATCCAGCACAGCAGCGATTGCCTGCCTGCCCTTTGCCGTCAGCCCACGATAGCGCTCAATCAGCTTGATCTCATTGGGTGTCATGGTACTGCTGCGTGCAGTGAAGCTATCCTGAAACAAATAGTTCGGTTCTACGTCCAGCGCATCAAATAAGCGCAGCAAAATATCTTCTTTTGGCGCACTTACCGCATTTTCATAATTGCTGATCGCTGATGCGGATACATTCAAACGCTTTGCCAGCTCCGGGCGAGTCATGCCCAACTCCCTGCGGCGATCTCTCATTCGCTCTGCAAAACTCACGTCCACACCTCCTCTATACCTTCTGCCGGTTTCGACATGTTACGACTTATTTTACTCCATATCATTTTGTCTGTCAATTTATTTTAACAAGAAACTTGTTATTTTATTCTTGACATAACAATATA
>JAHHSM010000046.1 GCA_020025175.1 Oscillospiraceae bacterium
GTAGAAACATGACATCAGAAGTGAACAATCTGAGGCAGAAAAAGTGAGTACAAATTATAGTCCTTGTATACGCTCTAATTAAGTACATTGAAGGGTACGATAACGATGCATCCAGCGGTCACTGCTACGTGAAGGCAGATATTTATTTTGCAGCAGTGGGAATGATTGATGTTCAGACGGAATAGGAAAACTTTGGGATGAGAGAAGAAATTTAGAAGAATCTGCAGGACTGCCGATTTGTGATGGTGAAAGGAGATACGGTACAGCCCCAAAACGGGACTGTACCGTATCTCTTAAAATATCATTATTGGGCATAGCAATTTGCGACCAGTACTTTTTAAGGGCTTCATTATATCGTTTCAGCAGGGAAGTGCAGAGAAATCTCGGTTCCCATATTCTGAACGCTGCTGACCGAAACGCCATATTCCTTTCCATAGCACAATATGAAACGCTGGTTGACATTTCTCAGTCCTATATTTTCTGAGAAGATATCCTTTTGGGAGATTTTCTCCTGTAAAGAGCGCAGGGTTTCCAGATCCATTCCATTTCCGTTATCTGTTACGGTTATCAAAAGGGAATGATCCTCTAATATACGACCGCGCAGCCTAATGGTAGGGAAAAGCACACCTTTTTGCATACCGTGCTTGATTGCATTTTCTATCAGTGGCTGCAGGGAGAGCTTTGGAATCTGATATTTCCGGGGATCAAAACTCAGAGAGGTTACAAAATCGATTTTGTCCGTGTGCGCAAAATTTACGACATCCAAATAGAGTGTTGCGTGTTCGATCTCCTCGGCAATCGTTACTTTATTCTCTCCTTTGGTAATGCTTTTTCTTAGAAGTGAGGCAAAACAATCAATCATACGGCTTGCGTCATTTTCTCCATCTCCGATTCGGATGGTTTCCCAGCGGATGAGATCCAAAGTGTTGTACAGGAAGTGTGGATTGATTTGCAT
The DNA here is from genome assembly GCA_020025175.1 of Oscillospiraceae bacterium. Lineage (GTDB taxonomy): Bacteria > Bacillota > Clostridia > Oscillospirales > Oscillospiraceae > Pseudoscillospira. The sequence goes on from JAHHSM010000046.1 coordinate 956, forward strand.
TTGTAATGCATTTAATTCGGCTTGTGTGCGACGTAATTCCAGTGATTGTTGTTTTAATCGCTCTTCAATAATTTTATCGGACATTTTTTGGGTGGCATCGGCCATTGTGTTAAAATGCCTGCTGATATTGGTCAGTTCATCGTGTCCGGATACCCTGCATCGTTTTATGCCCCAGTCATGTTCAAAAGTTTTCATATTATCCAGTAATTCCTTCAGAGGGAGGCTGATGCTGAGGGTTGTCAGATATGCGATGATAAGACACAACACTACCAACAGGACGACGATTTCAATGCAGATCTGATGGATGTGATAGGCTTCTTCCAAGAGCGTGTTCATATCCACGATATGGGCAACATAGAGATCCATATTGGGATTTTTTTGAAAATTTACAAAAGTCGTACTCCCGTTAATTGTTTGTGTCAAATAACCTTTCTCTTGGGATTCAAAGGTTTCCTTTGTCTGCGCGTCATATACCAAACTAGGGGCGTTGGTATTGGGGTTCAGGGCGGTCAAAACATGATCTGTAATCAAAACCGTGTTTCCCACTCCGTAGAAAGCATAATTTGTAAGGGAGTGCATTAAAAAGTTCATATCTACATTCAGCATTAGAATGCCAATGGGAGTGGTTTTTTCTCCCGGTGCATAAACTGCCGTAGTAACAGTAAAGGTACCGCCTATCCCGTTTGGCCTTGTTATGAATTTGTAGATTGCATCTGTGTTTGATGTGGTGTCAAACCAAACGGGATATCCTTTGTTTTCGATGGCTTTTTGGTAAAACTTACTGTGCCGGAAACTATCAAGATCTTTTACTACAGCACCAAAATTGTATCCCTCCTCGTTTTCAATGTGATATTGCTGTGTATTTGTGATCAGTTCAAAGTTACGAATGTACCTATTTCCCCGTGACAGATTCCACAAAAGCATCTGAATCTCTCGTGTATTTTCTTTGTATAACGCAGTTTGTTCGGAATCACCATAGATTTCCTCATTTTCCTTCACACGGGCCATAATGGAATTATCTGAATAAAAAGACCGCATGAGATATTCGTAACTTTCCAGTGCGCCATGAATCTGGGTAGATATGTTTTTGACCAGCAGTTCCAGATATTGTTTGGTATTGCTTTCTATTTCGGAGATATAGTGATCATAACTGAACCATGTGATAAAGAAACTTGGAAGAATAGACAGACATAGCATTACCACGGAGAGACGGAACAAAATGCTGCCGGAACGGAACAGGTGAATAATTTTTGATACAAGATTATGAAATAATTTCATAGCAGATGATTCCTTTCGTGGTATATGACTTCCGCGGAATGGGCAATGCCTCATGCAGAAGGAGTCTGTGGAGAAGTCTCCATAGAGAAGGATTGGAAGTTTATGATGAAAAATGCATAATGATGGCACAATACATGTTATTCTACCATGATATAATATAATATGCTAGGGCAATGGCCTGGTTTTAAAATGGCGAAGTGAATCAACTGTGGCCCGGATATACAAAACTTCTGCTAGGGAGCTATATCAGTGCCATCCAGTGTTATATATGGTCTACCGAAAAAACGCTGTGGATAATCCACGGAAGCGAAAAAGCAGACAGATCGTGTATATACAAGTGTGGAACGTGGTTTATGGCTTGATATGTTATGGTGTTGTAAAAAGCCTCACAGAACTTGCCGCTGCTGGGGCAAACTCTGCGAGGCTTTTGAGAAACTGAGAGATGGGTGCAAATTGCACCCATCTCTTTTTTGTGGAAAGCTTACTTCTTATTTTTTTCCAGAACCTCGGCGTTGTAGGTGTCAACCACCTCAGTTTGAGCTGCTTTTTGTGCTTTCTCAAACTCGGTCTTGACGTCTGCGTTGGGATTGGAAAGAATGTTCTGAACTGCACGATCAACGTACTGACCGACAATTGCCTTGCCCTCGAATTCCAGACGTCCGCCCTTGGATTGCTCGATGACCTGTCGATACTCATCGGGCATACCGGTAGCAGAGACAATATCAAAATCATCTCTCAAGTAGGTGACGGGATAAGCACTGCCTGTTGCAACCATGTCATCCGCCTTTTTCTGCAGGGTGTCAACAGACAGCAGATACTTGATCCACTCCCATGCGGCCGCCTTCTTTTCGGGGGAGGCCTTTGCGTTGACAACGTAGCACTGCCCCAGATCGGTGGTAACGGATTTGCCGCTGGGACCTGCGGGGAATACTGCCAGACCGATATCCTCAGGTTTCATGCCCTCTGCAATACAGATAGGAATCCAGTCGCCGCCAAAGGGCATCATGCCGACTTTGCCCTGCGCAAACTTGCTGCGCAGTTCGTTAAACTTCAAGGTCAGGTCAGGCTGGAGAACACCGGCATCACGCAGCTGCTGATAATATTCACCGGCTTTGATAACGGCAGGATCTGTGAATGTCAGTTCCAAAGTGCCGTCTTCGTTCATTTTAGTCAAATCACCGCCGGCCTGCCATACATAATACTGGAAGAACCATTCAGTCCATTCCGCAGACAATGTAGCATAACCAAACTGCTGCTTATCAGGATTGGTCAACAGCTTTGCATATTCCATGGCTTCTTCCCACGTTGCAGGGGGATTGGTAATGCCTGCTTCCTTGAACAGAGCCTTGTTGTAACCCAGGAAGAATGCACCGGTCCATGCGGGGATGCCAAGCAGCTGACCGTCCTTAGTGAACATGTCCAGATACTGCTTATCAAAGTGCTCCTTATCTGACCATTGATCAAAGTAGGCATTCAGTGGTTCCAGAATGCCTGCATCCATATATTTCTGCATCACTGTGAAGGAGGCAGCAACCATGTCAGGCGCATTACCGGCAGCAACAGCGGTATACAGATCATTGCCGGGATCTCCTTCTTTGATAACATTTTTAATTGTGATATTCGGATGCTTGTCCATGAAATCTTCTTGAAGAGAGATTTCAAAATCGTTCAGTGCAGTACTGGTATACCACAAGGTCAGTTCAACCGGATCGTTGTTACCGGCAGAGGACTGGGTATCGGAATGATTTGATTCATCGGGGGTGCCATTATTAGGAGTGCAGCCGGCAAATATACCAGCCATCATTGTCGTTGCAAGCAGGGCACACAGGCTCTTCTTAAAATTCATTAGAAACTTCCTCCTTTTTCCACGCTGCACACTTCTTATAGAGATGTGCGTAATTCGCTTTCTTTTCTTGAGAAGACTATATAGCTGCTATATGCTCTGATTATATCGTCTAATTCTCGAATTGAAAAGGGAGCAAAATACACTTTGTAGGTGTACAAAATAATAATCCTAATAAAATCACCCATCTGAAACTGAAAAAAAGGTGGGATCATGCTCTGTTTTTCTAAAAAAGGAATCGTTAAAATGCACAAAAACTAAATTCAAAATTCTACATCAATGGTATGATAGTTATAATATTGGTGCTGCTTATTACAAATCGTACCCTATTTGCAAACTGTTTTTATGGTATCATGATGGCTGGATGCGATAGAACAGTAAGGAGGAATTTGTGTATGAATCACATAAGAGGGAAGCAAACAAACACCCTGCAGAGTATGCATTTAACTGTCAAAAGAAGAAAGTATCTTGCAGCTATCCTGTTTATGCTGCCCGGAATTATAGCAACGATCTGGCTGCGGTATTACCCAATCGGAAAAGCATTTTATATGTCAATGTTTGACTATGATCCGGTAACGCCGCCTGGCGTATTTGTTGGATTCAAAAACTTCTTGAATCTTTTCAAAACAGAATTCTACTGGGAAGCATGGTGGAATACCTTTATTTTTCTGGGAATAACCCTGGTATTGGTGTTTTGGGTGCCGCTGGTGCAAGCAATCTTTCTAAATGAGATTATGAGGGGCAAAAAACTCTTCACCACAATTTATCTGATCACGGCACTGATCCCGATGTCTGTTAATGTCATCATCTGGAAATGGATCTGGGACCCTCAGTATGGTCTGGCAAATCAGATATTCCAATTCTTCGGTGGAAGTGCTCAGCTGTGGCTCAGCAATCCGGATCTTACAAAATTCTGTATAGTATTTCCCGGAATTGTTGGCGGCGGTGTGAACGTTTTGCTGTATCTGGCTGCAATTCAGGGGATTCCACCACAGATCTATGAAGCGGCTGCATTGGATGGATGCGTGGGGTGGCAAAAGATCAGATATATTGTTTTGCCGAACCTGCGTTTTATTATTGTAATTCAGCTGATTCTGACCTGTATCAGCGGAATGCAGGTATTGGATATTCCTTTCCAGTTTGCCAGCGGCGGTCCCAGCGGCGCCTCAACATCGATGGGTATTTATATTTACAATTCTGTGTATACGGATTTGTCTTATGGTAAATCTGCAGCTGCGTCTGTTATCCTGTTCCTGGTCATTGCGCTTCTGACAGTTTTGGAAATGAGGCTGGACCGTTCTGAAGCTGCATAAGGAGGATAAGGTAAAATGAAAGAAAAAAACGGATTTAAGGCATTTGCCTACGCAATTTCAATTTTCTTCTCTGTCCTGATTATTTTTCCGCTGTTATACATCCTTTCTAATTCCATGAAGGATTCTGCAAAGGTATATGATCTGCCGCCGAAACTGATCCCGGACAGTGCACAGAGCTTATCTGTGCAAGTAAATTATGATGCATACAAAGATCTTTCCGATGAAGAACTGCTGACAATGATGCAGCAGGATCAAATCATCACCCTGATCTCCACAGTCAACGAAATGCAACGAGATTCCATTTTTGAAATCAAGTTTTATGGTACTATGGACGGAAAAGTTGTCTATTATTCCAGAGATCACCGAACAGAAATTGACATGGAGCGAGACAATGGCGCCTTTAAGGGGGTTGCTGTTTCTACCAAGACATTGCTCCATGGAGATCGCTGGCAGAAAGCGATCAAGCGTTTTGGATATGAATTTGATCGGAACGGACTGGATAAAGGGGCATGTACTGAGTTTCAACATGAAATACGGAATCAGAATGTTGAAGAGGTGTTGACAGCATATACCCTGCATGGCACCGTGCAAGGTACCAAATTCAAAACAAACAATTGGTTGCTGCTGGAGAGCTTCGTGCACTATTTCAAGTTGCCCAGCTATATCTATTCCCGTAATGAGACAATCGCAAAATATAATTTCCTGCCCTTCTTCTTCAACACGGCGCTGGTTCTGCTGTGTGCTGTAGTATGCCAGGTTACAATCTGTGCATTATGTGCTTACCCCATTTCCAGACTGCTGCCCAGAAGAGCGGGCAACTTGATGCTTCTGTTTTTCCTGGGAACAACCATGATCCCTTTTGTGGCAATTATGATCCCTCAACTAACAATGTTTAAGAAACTAGGTTTCTATGACAATTATTTCGCACTGCTCTTGCCCCATGTGCTTCCTGCTGGATTTTATGTCTATATGTATAAGGGATTCTTCGACAATCTCCCCGGAGAATTACTGGAGGCAGCGACAATTGACGGTGCAGGCAATTTTTATGTGTTCTCTAAAATCTGTATGCCGCTGTCCAAGCCCATCATCTCTATTATTGGTCTTCAGACCTTTCTGGCAAACTGGAATGATTTTTTCTGGGCATGGATGGTTACCGAGCGTCAGGATCTGTGGACACTGAATGTTGCGCTCTATAATATTTCAAAAATCAGCAGCGTAAAGCCAAACTTTATTATGGGCTTGTCCGTACTCACCATTGTCCCTGTTCTTCTGATTACGGTTTTCTTCTCCAATCAGATTAAGGAAAGCATTGCTGCGGCAGGCATTAAAGGCTAAATAATATCTGGAGGATATTGCTATGAGAATTTACAATGGAATTTTGAAAATTCCTGGAACAACCCTGAAAGGGGAAAATCCCCAGCCAAGATTTCGCGAAAAAACAGCGAATATTTACTGTACCGAGGATGGAACATTGCACCCCGACGAGCTGATTGGATACGGCGTTGCCTGCAATACGCGCACACTTCCCTATCGGATGCAGGATCGCTATGACAGAAGCGAAGAAATGCAGTCTCTGGAGACAATTGTCATGGAGAACGACTACCTGAGAGCGGAATTTCTCCCCGGATACGGCGGCAAGCTGTGGAGCCTGTACGCCAAGGACGAGGAGAGGGAATTGCTCTTTGTAAATCCTGTATTCCGATTTGCCAATATTGCAAGCAGGAATGCCTGGATGTCCGGCGGTATTGAGTGGAACTTGGGGCACATGGGGCACAATATGTTTACTTCCTCGGATGTGTTCTGTGCGAAAGTTACAGCGCCTGATGGGGAGGAGTTTTTGCGAATCTATGAATACGAAGCCGGTCACTGTCAGATCCTGCAGATGGATTTCCATCTTCCTGACGGGGAAAAGCAGCTGGCAATGCATGTCCGCATCCAGAATGCCCGAAATAATGATGCACCGCTGTATTGGTGGACAAACATTGCCGTGCCACTGACGGATCATACACGTGTTTTTTCTGCCTCTCCAGAGATCATCTATCAGCTGATTCCTGAGGAAACCGGAGGAGTACCCGGTTTTGGACACTGCCAGATGCCGGAACAACCCAATCTCCCAGGTGTTGACCTGAGCTACCCCAGACGGATTCCCCATTCTCTGGAATATTTCTTCCAAACACCAAAAAACGATGCTGCGCCCTGGGAGGTCAGCATTGAAAAGGACGGTAAGGGTTTGGTGGAACGTTCTACTCAGCCGCTGCGGACAAGAAAAATGTTCACATGGGGGAGTAATATCGGAGGGCGTCACTGGTGTGACTATCTGTCTAGGCAGGGAGAGGGGGATTACATTGAGCTGCAAGCCGGTCTTTCACCCTCTCAGCTGCACACAGATGTGCTGCCTGGTGACGGGGTCGTGATGTTCACACAGCTGTTTGGCGCATTCTCCACGGACGATCAGGCCCAGCAGTTGGAGTGGAACGAAGCACTCCCCGGTGTTGCATCCAGGGTAGAAGAGCTGATCCCTGCGGCTAAGGTAAACAGACTGAATGTGCAATATACGCTCAAGAGCACCCTGAAGGCACAGCAAATTCTGCATCAAGGCAGCTGGTATGGAGGATTGGAAATGGCACGTCGCGAGAAAGCGGGAGAAATGCCCATTGCCTGTCATCTGAACTTTCCTAAGCCCGATGTCGGCGCATATCAAGCATGGGGCGATTTGCTCAACGGGATACAGATGCCTGAAACCAAAGTGCCGCATCCCTATCTGACAGACAGCCAGTGGCTCGTGTATCTGAAATCCGCTGCAGAAAATGGAAACGATGAAACAAAATTCCAGTATGCGGTTTCTCTTGCTGAAAATGGTCAAATCAGGCAGGCAAAACAGATATTAAATGAGCTGATTCAGCACAAAGACCCCTGGGCAGCTCACGCATTGGCACTGCTTTATAAGCGAGACAAGCAGTATCATCAGGCGGCAGAGTATTTTCTGATGGCATATGAATGGGAATGCGGCACGCTGGATCAGAGTTTTGCGGAGGAAGCGCTTGAATCTTTGCTGTTGGATAAGCGTTATGAAGAGGCCTGGAATCTGTACAGTGCGATTCCAGCAGAGAAGAAAAGCGAACTGGAGCAGCTGCTTGTGGCAGAAGCCGCAGTGAAATTGGGCAACTATGATTATCTGGAAGCCGCTTATACCAAAGTTTACTCTGCAATCCGGGAAGGCTCTGTCGGACTTTCGGATGTCTGGTTTGAACATCAGGCACGCAAAGCGGCTGAGCAGCAGGGTGTGGAATTTACCCCGGATATGATTGATCGTGATTTGCAGCTTCCCTATAATCTGAACTTCCTGATGTTTACAGATGACAAGTAATTGGTTTTAGGCTTTACGGCACTTCTTTGTAAATTTCGGCCTGAGGAGATCAGGCCGAAATTATAAATATGCTTTTAGAATTGGAGGAAAAGAATGTGAAAAGATCAATACGAAGTCTTCTCTCCGGGTGCCTGTCCATGACGATGGTGTTTTCTCTACTGATGCCTCTTTCCGTCTATGCAGAACAGGTTCCGGATGAGACTAAATCAGCATCTGCGGCACAATCTGTTGAACCAACCGTATCCATAGACGCGACAGAAGACGTTGCAGCCACTGATCCGGAAGCCGCAGAGACGGAAGGGAATCAATTACTATCCAGAATTTTTTTATTCTGTAATGGATGCATCTGAAGGAGATCTAATTGGGCCGTTGTTCAAACAGGACAAAGTTTACATCGGTAAAATTAAATCCGTAACTGAGGTTACCGATTCTGTTGCGGGAAATCGTGACTGGTATATTAAAAAGTATTTTGAAGATAAGGTGCAAACGCAGATTCAGCAGGCAATTCAGCAGGCAGATGTTCAAAAAATAGGGAGTTACCCAAAACCTTCCATATAGCGATACTGTATAAGAAAGGTAATGATGATGAAAATTGAATCGAGAATTGAAGAATTTCGGAAACGTGGATTTGGGTTATTTGTGCACTATGGCCCGTATGTCCAATATCGGCACGGTGAATGGGCTATGAATTTGCGCGGCATGGATCAAACTCAGTATGAAAAACAGGCGCTGGAATTTGATTACAGCAGCTTCGATGTGAAGCATTTGATCCGTGCGGCTAAAATCAGCGGTGCCCAATATATTACCTTTACTACACGACATCATGATGGATTCTCTTTGTACGATACCCGCGGTTTGTCGGGCTATGATATCATGCATACGCCAAACGGTCGTGACATTGTAAAAGAATTTGCAGATGCCTGCCATGAAAACGATATTATGCCTTTCTTCTACCATACAACATTAGATTGGCATAATCCGAATTTTAAGAAGGATTTTTCTGCTTATCAACAGTACCTGAGGGATTCCATTCAGATCTTATGCGAAAATTATGGGGAAGTCGGGGGGTTCTGGTTGGACGGAAACTGGTCTGTGTCTGCCGAACTGTGGGATCTGGATGCACTTTACGGAACGATCCGCAAATATCAGCCCAACACAATCATTATCAACAATACCGGACTGGAAGCCCCTGGGATCATAGGACACAGGGAAATCGACTGTGTAACCTTTGAGCAGGGGATTCCTCAACTGATCGATTGTTCAGATAAAGAGAAGCAATACATCGGAGAAATGTGCTATCCATTATGTGAACACTGGGGGATTGCTGAAGATATCAATATTAAATCTATGGGTCAGATATTGGAGGCGTATACCTCTTGCCGTAAGGTGGGTGGGAATTTTCTGCTTGGGATTTTTACAAAACCTGACGGAAGTCAGCCTCTATTGCATCAGGGATATCTTGAGGCATTGGGACTGTGGATGAAGCGCAATAAAGCGGCACTGCACAATCCAAAGCCTGGAAATGTCATTGGAACCGGCAAGGATTTCTGGTTGGAAGATGGTAGGAAAAAATATGCTTTTATCCATAATATCAGCACTTGGGGGGATTCCAATGTGCTGAAATCTGCACCTCGTGCAAAGTGCTGCTTTGAGAATGTGTCGGATCGGATCGTCTCCGGATGTTGGCTTGATAATGGGGATTCCATTGCATTTACGCAGGAAGATGGCCATCTTACTTTTGAACCCGGAGGATTTCTTTACGGAGAAAGCTGGATTGTGCGTGTAGCCGAATTTAATAGCATAAAATAAGCGCGACGGCATTCAATCGTGATTTTACGTTTGCAACTGAATTTTACACTTTGAACAGTGCGCAGTATATGGCTCATATATTGCGCACTGTTTGACAAATTTCACATTATTTGCTATAAATTGCATTATGTACTCAACTTTAATCTAAAGGAATTTGAATTTCCAACATAAGAGGGAGGGCCGTATGTACAATCTTCTGCTCGTCGATGACGAAAAAATTGCCTTGGATGGACTATCTCATTATGTCCAGTGGGAGGATATGGGATTTCACCTGAAAGGGGCAGTGACATCCATTGCGGAAGCAAAAAACATCATTGAATATGAAAATATCCATGTGGTTTTAACGGATATTGAGTTAGAACGGGAATCCGGTCTGGATTTGATTCAGTGGGTGCATTTGAACTATCCTACGATTGTTTGCGTGGTCCTTACAGGGCACCGATCCTTTGATTATGCACAAAAAGCTCTCAGATATAATGTGTTTGACTTTCTTATAAAGCCTATACAATTTGATACACTTCGTATCACCTTTTCCAGATTGAAATCCAAACTGGAGGCCTCAGAGACAATCAATCGAAAAAACGATGAGTTCCTTCAATTAAAGAAAGTAAGCTTCTTTAACAAAATGGTTTCCGATCAAAATTTTATTCCGGACCCTGTGCTTTTGGCGCAAATGGAGATTGCGCCATATTCAACCCTGCTTCTAGCAAGGATTTCCCTTTCGGATAAAACTGTATCCCCGGAATGCACCAGAAGTTATTTGTTTGATAATCTAATCAAGCAGTATACCTGGACACATCAGCCGGATATTTTTTACATGGGGCCTTTGGAATTTTCTGTAATTTTTTATGATGTTTCGGAAAGTACGCTGTCCGAACAGTTGACACACTGGCTTAATTCCAACGATGTAATCCTGAAAATTGCGATCAGTGGTGAATTTCACCATCTTAAAAATCTCTATCATGCCCACAGACAAGCCGGACAGGCCTTAGATTATGCCTTCTGGAAACACAGTGAATCTGTGATCTGTTTTCGCAATATGGAACTACCTCAGGAAGAACGGTGTACATTCTCTGAGGAGTTAAAAGCATCCTTTATGGCTGCTTTGGAATCAAAAAATCTCAACACCATGATTGCACTGGTCGATAATGAACTGCTTAGCCTTTGTCGCAGCAGCAACAATATTAACCTCCTCCACTCCTTTGGTATTGAGCTTTTCATGTTTATTTCTCATTTTCTGAAGAATTATCTTCCTGGATATGCCGAAAATGAAAATATGCAGATGGTACGCCAGATCATCTCGCTTGCATCGCCGGACGACATCTGCGTTTATATCCGAAAGTGTGTATTTTCTATGTGGTCATTGGTCAAGGACAGCTCCACACACAGCAGCAATACCCTGTTGGAAATTCAGAAATACATCAATGAGCACTACATGGACAATATTTCCCTGCACCATTTGGCCGAGGTGTTTTTTCTGCACCCTAACTATTTGAGTCGGATGTTTAAGGAAAAAATCGGTCAGAATTTTATTGATTACCTTACATCGGTGAGGGTTGAAAAGGCAAAAGATTTACTGAAAACCACGAATTGGAAAATAGGCGAAATCAGTTTGGCGGTGGGATATGAAACGCCGAAATATTTCAGCAACATTTTCAAGGAAAAATGCGGCATGACCCCCAAGGAATATCGTATCTCTGATGTAAAATAAGGCTGAGAGAAGACACCCTGTCCATCTTGGGGAAAATCCCCGAAGGACAGGGTGTTGTTTCTGCGGAAATATCAGGTTTTCTGGGAGTGGAGGGCTGTTTGCTCTATATAAGGTGCGAAGATTTTTCGCAGAAAATGAACATTGATGCATGCTGCGCAGGAGAAATAAAAAAGACACCAAAAAAGTCCCAGTACAGCATACAGATAAGGAAACAGAATCATAACTGCAAAGGGGAGAATATTGACAGCGGTAATCACAATTGACTGGGGAAGATATGCCACCGTGAAAGCGATGGAATTGCGCAATGTCTTTCCAACAGTGTTCACAAACTGGCTTAACTGCGGGAACGTATAGCTGTATACCATTAAAATAAGAATTCCCAGCACTGCAAACACAACAAAAATATATTTAATGTCACCTTCCATTTGAAGAAACAGAAAAATATTGAAAATATCGCAAACCAGATACAGCAGTATCAGGAGCCATAGTCCTGTTGCTTGCTTGAAATTTTCCCGAAAGGCTTTAAAATAGCTTCTGCAGATACCGCTTTCTCGACTTGTGCCAAACCGAAAACACACCGTGTACAATGCGGTGTTTGCAGCGCCGATTGTCAAAATGGGGAGGCAGGTGAGCAGGTAAATTACATTTAAGACAACCAGATCAACGATCCGTGAGAGTGCGGCCATCAATTTAGAATTCACGCTAAATAATCCTTGCATAACCATCAACTCCTAGTATGCTTGCTGTGATTTTTACCATGGCTATTGTACCAAAATAAATAACTGCTTACAAGCATTGCGGCTTGTCCTGTTAAAATATTGGGCAAACAGCATAATATTGTAGTACCATATGTTATATTGCAGCATTCGGTCGCATGCATGTAAATGAGCGGCGAAAAGTAAAACTTATCTTCTTCCTATACTGA
>JAHHSM010000047.1 GCA_020025175.1 Oscillospiraceae bacterium
CTCTAAATCTCTACCAAAAAGCAGTCTATTTAAGAAAAAAATAGAAAAACCATGACATAGTGTCATGGTTTTTCTACTATTTTTTCAAGCTTCCACTGCTCAATCATCCCAAAATCCTCTGACTCCTCCACCACAGGCAGCAGCAATTCTGTTACAAAATACTCTTCGTGTGCCGTTGAATAAATATCAAGTACATGTCGCTCATAGCAGTCGCCACGCAGCTTAAAATCATGCCGCTGCGCCCAGCCAAGCATACGTGCATAGCTTTCTTTGATATCCGCATAACTGCCGATATGGTAGCTGGAAACCGCCAGAAATCCACCAAAACTTACAATATTATTCTGACTCTTACTATGAGGATACATCGTTTGAAATAAGGTCATGTGGCTATAGCTATCATCCATTCTCTCCGTAAAGGAATCATACTTTACATGAAAGGCACCGCCCATATCGACCATAGAATGCCCATCACGCTTGGACATGGTAAAGTATTCGGTTTCCAAATATGCATCCGAGTCCTGTTCTCCCGGCTTCCGCTTCCGATCATAGTAGAAGAACTGCTTCTCTGGCATATATTTCATTGTGATGGCACGGTTTTTGTGGCGATATACGGCACGCCCCTCCACCACCAGTGCATACCATGCACGCAGGCTATCCAAACGCTGATAGTAATATTGAATTTCACCTTTTGTCTTTTCAATGCGCTGCATAAACAATTCCTGCAGCCGATCCATATCTCCGCTGAAGAGCATCTCTTTGATCTCCTCCAGCTGAAATCCCTCATCGATCAAATATCGAATGACCTGCACCTGCCGCATTGTTTGCACACTATAATACCGATAGTGGCTTGGTTCGGCAATCTTATCGGGTCGAATCAAGCCAATCTGTTCATAATAACGCAGCATGCGATGTGACACATCGCAGATTTTACTGACCTGTCCAATTGAGTATAACGCATTCTTTTTAATGCTGCCGCCCCCTCATTTTTTATCTCTCTTCCCATGCATTTCGATAGAGTTTTCCTGCCTGCGGCTGTGTGCCGCTGAGCCACAGCAACTCCTCCACCGTAACAAATTCATATCCCTTATCCTGCAATCGATCTACGATTTGCAGTGCCGCCTCCACACTGGTCGGGTAGAAATCATGCAGCAGGATAATATCTCCGTTTTCTACACGGCTGCATACATGTTCCACAATTTGCGATGTATTCAGGGTTTTCCAGTCCTCCGGATCGATCGACCAGTAAACCATCGGTGTTTTGATCAACTTTTTCTGCTTCTCATCAATCAATCCGTAAGGCGGACGCAGCCAATATTTACCCTCTCCAAGAATGCTGGTTAGCAGGACTTCTGTTTTATTGATTTCCTGCAATACTGTGTCCTGATTGCTGCCTTGAATTCTGAGATGGGTAAAGGTATGACTTCCGATCTGATGCCCGCTTTCCGCCATCCACTGCACTAACCACTCATTGCCCGGAATCTGTTCTCCAATAAGAAAAAATGTAGCCTTGACACCTCGCTGCTGCAATCCTTCCAACAGTACCGATGTGGTTTCCGCGCGCGGTCCGTCGTCAAAGGTAAGTGCTACATACTTCGGTCCCGTTTGCTCTGCTTCAACTTTTGCTTCCCCATTTGTCGTTACACTTTGTCCGTTTTCATAAAACAGTGCTGCTGTCATCAAGCACACAACAAAAATTGCTCCCAGAACCACAGCACGCCATTGCTTCCACATGCTTATCGCCTCTTTTTTATACTTTTTTATAGTATGTGAAAAAGAGGCGATATTCATACAATTTTAAAATAGCTTTTCAAAGCTGCTCAACATTCATTTTTATGATACCAGCAAACACCTTGACGGCGTTCAATACATACGCGTCCGCCATCGGCTAAATAGTCGATAAAGCTGCGCATATTACGCTCACAGACAGAGCATTTGAACGGCTGTGTACTGCGCATTTCCAATTTGCGGTAAACAGCGCGTACCCACTCTTCCTCAGACATATCTCCCTCAAGGCAGGAATAAACTACTTCTGCACGATTGTAAACATAAGCAATATTGCGATCGATCAAATCGTCGATATTCTCATGCACACCATGATGTGCCAGAATATACGCATCGCATTTTAATGCATGCAAACTTTTCTTCGCCCTGAGATCTTCCTCACGGCATACACAGGAGGGCATTTTGGATGCATACATCACATCCTCACTCATCAATGTGTCCGCAAGGTACGCTACATGATCCGGCGTAATGATACCGATCTGCCCCGGTGTGTGGCCTGCCAGCGGCAAAATGCCAAAGGGAACGCCACAAAAGCTTTTGATTCGTTCGTTGGGCATGATGATTTCATCCACAGTATAGCATTCGCCGCCCATCATATCTTCAATTTCTTTTGGTGTCATGGCAGGATATGCGCAGCGGTAAGCCATCGTACTGCTCGCTGTCCCTGCTTCAGCCAGACTTGCCATAATCGGGCAGCCATAGCGGTATTTCAGGTACTCCGCATTGCCGGCATGATCATAATGGGTGTGACTGACAATAATACCGATAGGACGCACACCATTCTCCTCAAACATCTGCACCAGTGGATCACGGTCAGATCTTGCAAAACCGGTATCGATCAAAACGCCTTCCTGTTCATTTGTCTTATAAAAAGCTAATGTGCCTGCATTTGCGTCAATGACATAAGTATTTCCCTTCACATGTTTCAGTTCCATTTTAGCTTCTCCTCATATTTTTTCTGGCATAATAGTCTACACCGTCATCATAGCGGCATTCTAATGTTCCAATACTTGTCAAATATTCCACCAACGCATGAATCATATTTCTTGCTTCCAGATTTTTAAAATAGATACCTTCTCTCAGCTGAAAGCGTTTCCACGCAGTGCGTATAATCTCCTCCATAGACATGGGATGTTCCACGATCCCCACTATTTCCTCCGCACGCTGCACCACAAAATCGATATTTGCATCGATAAGATGGTCAATGGATGTTTCAATACTTTTATGGGACAAAATATATGCGTTACATAAATAATTCCGCAGTTTCTGCTTACTTTGCAAATCCACTTCATGGCTGATTGCATAACTGAGTTTGGATACTTTCAGCAAAGATTCTGACATTAATGCATCACCCACGCACATCACATGATCCGGTGTGATATACACCACATGCCCCGGTGAATGTCCCGGTGTCTGAATGACCTGAAATGGCACTCCACAAACCATGATCTCGCAGTCCTGTGTCGGAATTTCCTCATCCACCGGAAAATAAAGCTTCTTATAAAGATGCTCAATTTCCGTGTAAATTCCACCGCATTCCACTTTAAACGTCAGGGGTGTTGCAACAAACGCTGCCTCGATTTTCGGCATATAAATCTTTGCACCATATTTGTGCCGGAGTGCGTCATTTTCAGACACATGATCCCAGTGATTATGGGTATTTAAAATAGCCCGAACCCTTAAATCATGCGCTTCTAACCAGTTTTCCAGCGCGCCTTTTCTGGAGCATCCACTGTCAAACAAAATAATCTCATGTGCATTTAATCGGTAATATGGGATCATAATATTCTGCATATCAATGCACCAGGTGTTTCCCGATACTTTTGACACAATACTTTCCATTTGCAATGCTCCAATCTACAATATTTTCTATTATAATACAAAATTCATCTATTGCCAAGGAACGCAAGAGGCTTTTTCTTTCACACGGATTTTTTCTGCACAAAAGAAAAAGCCCCTTTTGTATGTTCCGGCCGGAGCGCCATACAAAAGGGGCCTTTTACAGGGCGGGGTGATCCCCGCGCCCATAAAAGCCATAAATTGGGTTAAATTGCCTGACCGCAGTGCGGTCAATGGTATTGGTGGTAATGAACCACCGTCCCACCATTAAAAGCAAACGCTAATTTACTTTACCAGTTCGATCATAGCGGTTTCGCTTGCATCACCGCGGCGCACGCCAGTGCGAGTGATACGGGTGTAACCACCGTTACGTTCTGCATAGCTGGGAGCAATTTCCTTAAACAGCTTCTTAACGACGTCTTCTCTGGTAATAAAGCTCATTGCCTGACGATAAGCAGCCAGGTCGTTCTTCTTGCCGAGAGTAATCATCTTTTCAGCCAAGGGTGCAACTTCCTTGCAGCGAGTCAGAGTGGTTTCCATCTTTCCCTTATCCAGGAAATCGGTAACCTGCTGACGCAGCATAGCCTTGCGCTGAGCAGTAGTCTTGCCAAGCTTACGGGTTCCGGGCATGTGTTTTCTCCTCCTTGTGTAGGAATATCAGTACCATCTTGCGATGGCTTGCTTAGTTGTTTTCGTCATCAGCCAAGCTCAGTCCCATCATGGACAGCTTGTTGATAACTTCCTCCAGGGACTTGCGGCCCAGGTTGCGTACTTTCATCATATCGTCCTCAGTTTTGGAAATCAGGTCTGCAACGGTATTGATATTTGCACGCTTCAAGCAGTTGAAGCTACGGACAGACAGATCCAGTTCTTCGATAGTCAGCTCAAGAACCTTATCTCTCTGAGTTTCCGTCTTTTCGACGACCGTAGAACGGCTGCCCACAGTTTCAGACAGATCGGTAAACAATGCAAAATGATCGCAGAGGATCTTTGCTGCCAAAGAAACAGCATCTCTTGCAGTGATGGTACCATCAGTCCAGACTTCCAGAGTCAGCTTGTCAAAATCGGTCATGTTGCCAACACGAGTGTTTTCCACTGTGTAGTTGACCTTGTGCACCGGAGTGTAGATTGAGTCAACGGGAATCACACCGATCACTGTCTGGGGTGTCTTATTACGGTCAGCGGGTACATAGCCGCGGCCGTGGTTCATGGTGATCTCCATGTTCAGAGTAGCGCCTTCACCCAGTGTTGCAATATGCAGATCCGGATTCAGAACTTCTACCTCGCCGTCGCTCTTAATGTCGCCAGCGGTTACTTCGCAAGGACCAACTGCCTCGATATAAACAGTTTTCACACCTTCGCTGTGAAGCTTTGCAACAATACCCTTTACATTCAAAACGATATCGGTCACATCTTCCTTCACACCGGGAATGGTGGAAAATTCATGCTGAATTCCGGCGATTTTGATGCTGGTTGCAGCGGTACCGGGCAGAGAGGACAGCAGGATTCTTCTCAGCGCATTGCCAAGCGTCGTACCATAACCGCGCTCCAGCGGCTCCACCACATACTTACCATAGCTTACATCACCGGGAGTTTCGATGCACTCAATCTGCGGCTTTTCGATTTCAATCATCAGTTACCCCTCCTCTTCATGCAGCGCTTTTCACGCTGCGGCGTTCGTGTGAATCGTACATGCTGAGGGTAATCCTATTATTTGGAGTACAACTCGACGATGAGATGCTCCTCGACAGGCATGTCGATGTCGCCACGCTCGGGCATCTTTACAACAGTGCCCTTCAGAGCGTTCTTTTCACGATCCAGCCACTGGGGAGCGGTAACCTGAACAGCATCTTCACCCAGCAGTCTCTTAAACTTGGAAGAAGAACGGCTGCTTTCCTTCACCTCGATCACATCACCGGGCTTAACCAGATAAGAAGGAATGTTGACCTTCTTGCCGTTAACGGTGAAGTGTGCATGGTTGACCAGCTGACGAGCCTCGCGGCGAGTCATAGCAAAGCCCAGGCGATAAACAACGTTATCCAGGCGGCGCTCAATGGTGGTCAACAGGTTTTCGCCAGTCTTACCGGGCATCTTCTCAGCCTTTTCGTAATAGCTACGGAACTGCTTTTCCAGAATGCCGTAAACAAACTTAACCTTCTGCTTTTCAGTCATCTGCAGTGCATACTCGCTCTGCTTCTTTCTCATCTGACCGCCGGGATTGCGGTTGGTCTCCTTCTTGGAGTAACCCATGACGGTAGGAGAAATGCCCAGAGCCTTGCAGCGCTTTGCGATGGGCTGCATATTCTTAGCCATATTTCAATATCCTCCTTTTTCCGATTAGACGCGACGTCTCTTCGGGGGACGGCAACCATTGTGAGGGATCGGAGTAACATCCTTGATCATTGTTACTTCCAGACCCACTGCCTGCAAAGCGCGAATTGCTGCTTCACGGCCAGCACCGGGACCCTTGACGTAAACTTCAACGGACTTCAAACCGTACTCCATAGCTGCCTTTGCAGCAGTTTCAGCTGCAGTTTGAGCTGCGAACGGAGTGGACTTCTTGCTGCCGCGGAAACCGAGGCCGCCGGAGGAAGCCCAGGACAGAGCGTTGCCCTGCTCATCGGTAACGGTCACCATGGTGTTGTTGAAGGAAGAACGAATATGGACAGCACCATTAGGAACATTTTTCTTTTCGCGCTTACGGCGAACAGTCTTCTTTACGTTAGCCATTCTGAATCTCCCTCCTTACTTCTTCTTGTTAGCAATGGTCTTCTTGGGACCCTTGCGGGTACGAGCATTGGTCTTGCTGCGCTGACCGCGAACGGGCAGGCCCTTGCGATGACGAGTGCCGCGATAGCAGCCAATCTCGATCAAACGCTTAATATCCAATGCATTGTTACGGCGCAGGTCGCCCTCCACCATATAATCCTTGTCGATAGCCTCACGCAGCTTTGCCTCATCCTCTTCGGTCAGGTCTTTCACGCGGGTATCAGGGTTAATGCCTGTATGCGCAAGAATATCATTTGCGCTCTTTCTGCCAATACCATAGATATAAGTGAGTCCGATTTCGACTCTCTTCTCCTTGGGCAGGTCAATGCCGGCAATACGTGCCATACTTCTTAAGCACCTCCAATAATTAGTTAGCCCTGTCTCTGCTTATGCTTGGGGTTTTCGCAAATCACCATCAGGCGACCTTTGCGGCGAATAACCTTGCACTTTTCGCACATGGGCTTAACGGACGGTCTTACTTTCATGTCAATAAACCTCCTGTTACTTGCTTCGCCAGGTAATCCGACCACGAGTCAGGTCATAGGGAGACATCTCCACTGTAACCTTATCACCGGGCAGAATCCTGATAAAATTCATCCGGAGCTTTCCGGAAATGTGCGCCAAAATCGTGTGTCCGTTTCCGATATCTACCTGAAACGTTGTATTCGGCAAAGCCTCAACGACTACGCCTTCTACTTCGATCATGTCGTCTTTTGCCAAGCGTATCCCTCCTGGTCAAGATAGCCCTTCTCGTCTGATTGACGAGAGTATAGTTTTTTTGAACATTTTGTTCCAACTGTTTCTCCCGACCGGCAGATATTCCTGCCGGCTGGGAGTGTAAATCGTAATTACAGTGTCCATCCGAATTCTTCCCAGCTTGCATCCAGCGCTGTGAGAATTTCCGGTTCGCCATCTGTAATGCAAATCGTATTCTCATAGTGTGCCGCAAGCTTACCGTCCTGGGTCTTAACCGTCCATTTGTCCGGCATGACCTGGATAAATTGTGTTCCTGCGTTGACCATCGGCTCAACCGCTATGGTCATGCCGCGCAGCAGACGCGGTCCGCGTCCCGGAACGCCATAGTTGGGAACTTCGGGGGATTCGTGCAGATTTCGGCCAATACCATGACCAATATACTCTCGCACGATGGAGAAGCCATTCTCCTCAGCATACTGCTGGATCGCAGAGGAAATGTCACCTAATCGATGACCTTCGGTAGCATACTTGATGCCTTCAAAGAAACTCTGCTGTGTGACTGCAATCAGCTTTTCCGCTTCTTCAGAAATCTTTCCGCAGGGGAAAGTTGCACAGCAATCACCATGATATCCGCCAATGAACGCGCCCACATCAACACTCACGATGTCGCCCTCTTGCAGCACTCTCTTGCCGGGAATGCCATGAATCACTTCATCGTTAACGGATATACAAGCGCTGCCGGGAAAACCGCCATAGTTCAGAAAAGACGGAGTTGCACCCTGTGCAGTAATAAAATCATACACTGTCTGATCGATTTCTTTTGTTGTCACGCCGGGGCGGACCATTGCGCCCGCCAATGCACGTGCAGCAGAAGTAATTCTGCCAGCCCGGCGCATTGCCTCGATCTCATGGGGAGATTTTAATGTAATCATTAGTTCTGCCCCAGCACTTCGAGAATCTTTGCAGTTGTATCTTCAAGCGTTGCCTGATTTTCAACAACATGCAAAATGCCCTTTTCAGCATAGTAAGCCTTCAACGGCTCAGTTTCCTTATGATAAGTGTCCAAACGGGACTTCACCGTTTCCGGCGCATCATCCGCGCGCTGAACCAACTTACCGCCGCAGGCATCGCAAACACCTGCGACCTTTGGTGGCACTGCTACCAAGTGATAACTTGCACCGCAGGTTTCACAAACGCGGCGACCACCCATACGCTGCATGATCTCCTCATCGGAAACCTCCAAAGCAATCACTGCATCAAAATGAATTCCAGCCTTGTCAATTGCTTCCGCCTGACCAATGGTACGAGGCACGCCATCAAGGATATAACCATTTTTGCAGTCATCTTCCTGCAGACGCTCATTGATGATACCGATGATGACGTCATCCGGAACCAACTGGCCATTATCCATATATTCCTTGGCTTTCAGGCCGGTGGGCGTACCATCTTTAATGGCGGCACGCAAAATGTTGCCTGTGGAAATGGTCGGAATCCCGAGCTTTTGATTCAAGATCGCAGCCTGAGTGCCTTTACCCGCACCGGGCGCACCCAACATAATCAGATTCATCATATTATCACACTTTCTTACTCAAGGAAACCCTTGTACTGACGAGCCAGCATTTGGTTTTCCATAGCCTTGACGGTCTCAATCGCAACACCAACAACGATGATGACAGATGTACCGCCGATTGCCAAGCCCTGAATGCTGATAAACTTGCCGGCAATCAAAGGAGCGATTGCCACAATGCCCAGATAGATTGCACCAAACAGCGTGATACGGGAAAGTACCTTGCTGATAAAGTCTGCAGTGGGCTTGCCCGGACGGAAACCGGGGATAAAGCCGCCGTTGCGCTTCAGGTTGTTTGCAATCTCAATGGGGTTGAACTGAATTGTCGCATAGAAATAGCTGAATCCAATAATCATCAGGAAGTATGCGATCATATACAGAACAGACTGGGTATCAATTGCATGGATAAAACCATACCAGAAAGTACCCTCGGCAGGTTTGGGCAGGAATGCTGCGATTGTTGCAGGCAGCATAGCGATGGACTGCGCAAAGATAATGGGCATAACACCGGACATGTTAACCTTCACAGGCAGCGTGGTATTCTGACCACCGTACATTCTGCGACCAACCTGACGCTTTGCATACTGGACAGGAATACGGCGTTCTGCATTGTAAACATGACTGATCAGAACGATCAGTGCCAACAGGCCGACTACAATGCCGATAATACCGACAACACCCAGTGCTTCACGGTTGTTATACATTGTGTTAACGCCAGCGGGAATACGGGAGATGATGGAAGCAAACAGGATAATGGAAATACCGTTGCCAATACCAAACTCTGTGATCTGCTCACCCAACCACATGATGAAGGAAGAACCTGCAACAAAAGTGACGATGATAACAAATGCAGCAGCAAGGCTGTCATCCGTCAGAATGTTGTACTGGTTACGCATCAGCATATAGTATGCAAAGCCCTGAATCAGAGCAATCGCCACTGTGGTATAACGTGTAATGCTGGCAATTTTTTTGCGGCCGACTTCGCCCTCTTCACGAGCCATACGCTCCAGCGCAGGAATAGCAACCGTCAGCAGCTGAATAATAATGGATGCGTTAATGTATGGCTGGATACTCAGGGCAAACACTGTCGCGTCTGCAAAAGCACCACCGGACATTACATTGTATAGACCCAGAACCGTGGTACTCATAGAGTCCAGATAATTAGTCAATGTAGCAACATCCACATAAGGAACAGGAATTGCATTACCAATGCGGTAGATGAGAAGGATCAAAAGCGTAAAGACGATCTTTTTGCGAAGATCCGGAATATTCCAAGCCTTACGAATTGTCTGAATCACCCTTACATCACCTCTGCCTTTCCTCCAGCCGCCTCAATAGCATTCTTAGCGGATTCGGAGAAAGCAGCAGCCTTGACGGTCACCTTTTTGGTCACGCTGCCGTTACCCAGTACCTTATAGCCGTACTTGCAGTCATGCAGAATACCCTTTTCAATCAAAGCTTCTGCGGTAACGGTTGCACCATCCTCAAATGCGTTCAGAGCATTCAGGTTGATGATTTCATAGGGCTTAGCGAAAATATTGTTAAAGCCGCGCTTGGGGATACGACGTGCCAGAGGCATCTGACCACCCTCAAAACCGGGACGAACACCGCCGCCGCTGCGGGACCACTGGCCCTTCTGGCCACGGCCTGCAGTTTTACCGTTACCGGAACCTTCGCCACGACCTTTACGATATGCCTTGCTGACGGAACCCTCAGCAGGACTCAGTTCATGAAGTTTCATTTCGCTTGCACCTCCTTACTTTTCCTCAGTGACCTGCAGCAGATAGCCGATCTGAGCGACTTTGCCGCGGGTCTGTGCGTTATCGGGCTGCACAGTGACATCACCGATGCCGCGCAGGCCCAGGGAGTTGGCAGTAGCAATGTGCTTCTTCAGTCTGCCATTCAGGCTCTTGACGAGCTCAATTTTCAGATTTGCCATTGGTGAGCCCCTCCTTAACCCAAAATTTCGTTCACGTTCTTGCCGCGGGTCTTAGCGACCTGCTCAGGAGTTCTCAGAGACTTCAAACCCTGGAAAGTAGCAGCAACAACGTTTGCGGGATTGTTAGAGCGCAGGCACTTAGCACGAATGTCCTTAATGCCGGCAGCTTCCATAACAGCACGGACAGGACCGCCTGCGATAATACCAGTACCGGGAGCAGCGGGCTTCATCATGACGCGGCCTGCGCTGAACTCACCGATGACTTCATGGGGAATAGAAGTACCAGCAGTATTGATGGTAATCATATTCTTCTTTGCGTCCTCAATACCCTTGCGGATTGCTTCGGGCACTTCAGCAGCCTTGCCCAGGCCATAGCCGACCTTGCCCTTACCGTCACCGACAACCATCAGTGCGGAAAACTTCATGACACGGCCGCCCTTGACGGTCTTGGAAACACGGTTGAGGTAGACGACTTTTTCAATAAACTCGTTAGGTTCTCTTTCAAATCTTGCCATTTTGTTGTTCCTCCTCCCGTATTAGAATTCCAGGCCGCCCTCGCGGGCGCCTTCAGCCAGTTCCTTGACACGGCCGTGATACAGGTAACCACCGCGGTCGAAAACCACGTTGTCGATACCCTTTGCCTTTGCACGCTCAGCAACGGTCATACCAACCTTGTGAGCTGCTGCGGCATTGCCGCCGAAACCTTCGAAATCCTTTTCCAGGGAAGATGCGCTAACCAGAGTTACGCCATTGACATCATCGATGATCTGAGCGTAAATGTTCTGCTTGCTGCGGAACACGTTCAAGCGGGGTCTCTCGGGCGTGCCGGAAATCTTAGCACGGACTCTCTTATGGCGCTTCAAACGCTGCGCATTTGTATCGGGTCTTTTAACCATTTTGGCACACCTCCTTACTTCTTCGCACCGGTCTTACCAACCTTACGGCGGATGACCTCGTCGGAATATTTAATACCCTTGCCCTTATAAGGTTCAGGCAGACGCTTTTCGCGAACTTCAGCTGCGAACTGGCCGACCTTCTGCTTATCAGGACCGGAAATAACAATCTGGTTCGGGTTGGGGACATCGATTGTGATGCCGGGAATCTCAGGCATAATCACCTGATGAGAGAAGCCCAGGTTCATAACCAAGTCAGTACCCTTCTTCTCAACTCTGTAACCGACACCGTTCACCAGCAGAGTCTTGCTGAAGCCCTTCTCAACACCCTCGATCATGTTAGCGATCAGAGTACGAGTCAGACCGTGCAGTGCTCTGTGCTCAGGCTGGTCATCAGGACGCTTTACCAGGATCTCAGCACCCTCCTGCTCAAGGATCATGTCCTTGTGCATGGTCTGGGTCAGTTCACCCTTAGGCCCCTTAACGGTAACCACATTGCCTTCGCCGATGACAACTTCGACGCCAGCAGGGACAGTAATAGGCATTCTACCAATTCTAGACATTTCCAGTTACCTCCCTTACCAAATAAATGCCAGGACTTCACCGCCGACATGAGCTGCGCGAGCTTTCTTGTCGGTCATGACGCCCTTAGAAGTGGAGATGATCGCAATACCCAGGCCACGCAGGACAGAGGGCAGTTCCTCGGTGCCGACGTAAACACGCAGACCAGGCTTGGACACGCGGCGCAGGCCGGTGATAACCTTTTCCTTGCCGGGATTGTACTTCAAGGTGATGTGAATCATACCCTGAGTGCCATCATCAACGATCTGATAGTTCTTGATGTAGCCTTCGTCCAGCAGAATCTGAGCAATCGCCTTCTTCATGTTGGAAGCGGGAACATCAACAGTTTCATGCTTTGCATTGTTTGCATTGCGGATGCGGGTCAGCATATCCGCAATAGGGTCAGTGATGTGCATTTTGTCTTCCTCCTATATTTAGAGTTACAGGCAGATGCCTGTTTAGGCGGCGAGGTATCACCACTAATTTGGAAATTAACGGTGACCTTTCGTCATCCTTTTGTGGAGATTTCCACATTTATACATCCTACAGGTGCTGTCTTGCACGCGACAGGCTGTAGGACCGATCAAGCGCAGGCGGCATGGACGATTTTTCGTCCGCCGCCCGGCAAAATCAGAAAAATTACCAGCTGGCCTTTCTTACGCCAGGAATTTCGCCCTTGTAAGCCATCTCGCGGAAGCAGATACGGCACAAACCGTAGTCACGCAAATATGCATGAGGACGGCCGCAGACCTTGCAGCGATTGTACTTGCGGGTGGAATACTTAGCAGGAGCCTGCTGTTTCAGGACCATAGCCTTCTTAGCCATTCTATTTCCTCCCTTACTTCTCGAACGGAGCGCCAACCAGGCTCAGCAGCTCACGAGCTTCCTCATCGGTATTTGCAGTGGTGCAGATGATGATGTCCATACCACGGATCTTGTCGATCTTATCATACTCGATTTCGGGGAAGATCAGCTGCTCTTTGATACCCAGCGCATAGTTGCCGCGACCGTCAAAAGAGTTTGCATTGATACCACGGAAGTCACGAACACGGGGCAGAGCCACGTTGAACAGACGATCCAGGAACTCCC
>JAHHSM010000048.1 GCA_020025175.1 Oscillospiraceae bacterium
TTTGATAAATTATAAATAATGCAGTAAAAAGTTTAACAATCATTAATATTCTAATAAAAATCTTGACTCAATATACAAAATTCTATGAAACTTACAGGAAAGAATGGAAATAATATTATAAAATACGTTAAAATGACGGATTCACATATTGACTTCTAAAGTATGCTTTGCTAAAGTATAAACAACTTTGAAAATGAACAAGAATAAAAGCTGTCCATATCAAAAGAATATGGGAAATCACGTTTAGGGGGAGTATTCTGCTATGAAAAAGAAACTTTCTGTGGCGGCAATTGCAGTTGCAGTAACTGCCTTGCTTTGCCAGACTGCCTTTGCTTCGGGTACTATTTTACATGGTACTGAGCTGGGGCAGCAGGTATCATTGCTATACTGTATTCCATTTGTAGGAATGTTGCTCAGTATTGCAGTTTGTCCTTTAGTAATCCCGCATTTGTGGGAAAAATGGAGATGGGCATTTGTATTGTTCTGGTCTGTTTTGTTCCTTGTTCCCTTTGCAATGGGCTTTGGTTTGCCGGTTATGATGGATCAACTGCTGCATTCCATGGTAGGTGACTACCTGACCTTTATCATCTTACTATTTGGCCTATTCTGTGTTGCAGGCAATATCTGCTTGGAAGGTGATTTGGCAGGTACTCCTAAAACAAACATTGTTCTGTTGCTGATTGGTACACTGCTGGCATCTTGGATCGGAACCACTGGTGCATCCATGGTTATGATTCGCCCATTGCTGCGTGCAAATAGATGGCGTTCTCGCTGCGTGCATACAGTTGTATTCTTTATTTTCCTAGTATCCAATATTGGTGGTGCATTGACGCCAATTGGTGATCCTCCCCTGCTGATGGGCTTTATGCGCGGTGTGCCGTTCCAGTGGACGATTGTTCATATGCTTCCGTTGATGCTGCTGAATAGTGTTCTGCTGCTGGGGATGTACTACATCCTTGACAGTCGTGCATATAAAAAGGATATCGCCGCTGGTCGCAAGCCGCTGAGTGGCGGTGCAAAGATTCGTCTGCTGGGTGCGCATAATATTATCTTCATGCTGATGATTGTTGCTGCGGTTATTCTGTCCGGTGTGCTGCCCAAGCTGCCCATGTTCCAGGATGCAGCCGGCAATGCTTTGAGCCTGCATATTTTTGGAAATGTCAGCTTGACTTATACTAATATTATTGAAATTGTTATTATTTTGATTGCGGCATTCCTGTCCTTCAAGACGACTAAGAAGGATGTTCGCACAAAGAACAACTTCACTTGGGGCGCCATTGAAGAGGTTGCGGTTTTGTTCATCGGTATCTTCATTACCATGATTCCTGCGTTGCTGTTCCTGAATGCGCATGGTGCATCTCTGGGTCTGGATCAGCCTTGGCAGATGTTCTGGATCACAGGTGCATTGTCCTCCTTCTTGGATAATACACCCACATATCTGGTGTTCCTGACTGTTGCAGGTACTTTGGGTGCAACAACAGGTGTGGTGACAACCGTTGGTACTGTGGCAACGACTATGCTGGTGGCAGTTTCTGCTGGTGCAGTTTTCATGGGTGCAAATACCTATATCGGTAATGCACCGAACTTCATGGTTAAGGCAATCGCTGAAGAGAATGAAGTAAAGATGCCTTCGTTTTTTGGTTACATGGCATGGTCTCTGAGCTGCCTGATTCCGATCTTCATTATTGATATGTTGGTGTTCTTTAATCCTTTCATTTAAGGGAAAAGATAATATAAAAGCCGCCTTCGGGCGGCTTTTATTATTCTCTTAGGAATAAAAAGGCAAAGATTGCGCAAGCGAAAAAAGGATGGTATAATGGCATACATTATGTAAAGAAAAAGAAAAAAGTATATAGTGGATATCATAGTCCGCTTTTATAAAAATTGTAGAGTGATATACAAAAGCATGTTGGTTCATATAAAATTTTCCTGTAAATATTATGTGCGGAAAAGGAGTGCATGACAATGAAGTATATTCTAATCATTGGTGATGGTATGGCTGACGACGGGGTGGAGAGTCTTGGAGGGAAAACGCCCTTGCAGGCCGCAAAAAAACCTTGTATTGATGCACTGGCAGCAAAAGGTGAGGTGGGGAATGTAAAAAATGTGCCTGATGGTCTGCCTGCCGGCAGCGATACGGCAATTCTTTCCATTTTTGGCTGCGATCCAACATTGTATTTTACAGGGCGCGCACCTATAGAAGCTGCCGCTGGCGGAATTCGTTTAAAAAACGGCGATGCAGCATATCGCTGTAATATGGTGTGCTATGAAGATGGAGATATGCCCTTTGAAGAGAAACGTATTTTGTCGCATAGTGCAGGTTCTATTGAAGGCGATGAAAGTATTTTGCTCGTTCGCGCGTTATGGGACAGTCCGGAATTCAAAGCTGCGGCAGACGCTGTAGGGATGGCTGTGTATCCAGATGCATCCTTCCGACACATCGTGGTGCAGAGCAATGCAAACGTGGGTGGTATTCAGCTGATTCCACCTCACGATCATTTGGGTGAACAGATTGGGGCACTGCTGCCGAGCGGATGTGGTAATGCTGCCGTTTTAAAGGACTTAATGGCATTATCTCATCGTTTCCTCGACCACCATCCTCTCAATGAAGCACGCCGTGCCGCAGGTAAGATGCCTGCTAACGGCATTTGGTTTTGGGCAGAGGGCAAGGCTGTTGAATTGCCCAACTTTTATGAGCAGTACAAAAAGAAGGGCGGTGTGATCTCAGCTGTACCGCTTTGTCATGGTATTGCTGCATTGACCGGACTTGATATGATTCATGTAGATGGTGCAACAGGTGAATTAGAAACCAACTATGAGGGAAAAGTGGCAGCAGCTGTAAAATGTCTGAAAGATGGTGCGGATTTTGTGGCAATTCATGTGGAGGCGCCGGATGAGTGTACGCATAATGGTGATCTGCCCGGAAAGATTGAGGCAATCGAGCGGCTTGACTGCCGCGTTACAGCACCGCTGCTGGAGCAGATGAAAAAGGCCGGGATCGAGGAGTATCGCTTACTGATGCTTTCCGATCATAAAACATTGACAGCAACACGTGGCCACGATGGTGATCCGGTGCCGTATCTGCTGTATGACAGCCGCAGAAACAGTGGTTTTGGCGGCACCTATGATGAAGATACCGGAATGAACGGACGCACTTTAGATGCAGGTGTCGATCTAATGGGTATGTTATTTGGGCAGGAGTGAAACGATGTTTGAGGGACTGGGTGTTGCGCCGGCAAATATTTTGCTGCCGAATTGTGATTTGTCAAAGTGGAGTGTCGTTGCATGTGATCAGTACACGGCGCAGGATGAGTACTGGCGCAGCGTTGAGGAAACTGTGGGTGATGCGTATTCGTCACTACGGTTGATATTGCCGGAAGCACATCTCAACGATTCTGATGTGGAACAGAAAATTGTGGACATTCATTATGCAATGGCGCAGTATATTGCACGGAATCTTTTTCTTGCGCATGAAAACACGATGTTCTATGTAGAGCGTGGAGTCAGCGGTGGGAAGATTCGCCGGGGACTTGTTTGCAAGATGGATCTGGATGCGTATGATTTCCGTCCGGGAAGTCAGGCGATGGTCCGTGCTACGGAAAAAACAGTATTGGAACGGATTCCGCCTCGCGTGCATATTCGTGAGCATGCATTGCTGGAGCTGCCTCATGTGATGATTTTAATTGATGACAGCAAGGGCAGTGTTATTGCGCCTTTGCAGCAGAAAAAGGATAGGATGGACAAGCTTTACGGGTTTGATCTGATGCAGGGCGGCGGCCACATTGACGGCTGGCGCGTAGATGAGGCAGCTATGAAAGAAATTGCGCAGAGCATACAGTATTTGAGTGGGCATACAGATATGCTGTATGCTGTTGGTGATGGCAATCATTCGCTGGCTGCTGCGAAAACGATCTATGAGAATGATAAAAAGAGTACACCTGAGAATATCTGGGGATTGCTGTATTCTCGATGGACTTTGGTGGAAATTGTCAGCTTGAATGATCCCGGTGTGGAATTTTTGCCCATTCACCGAATTGTGTTTGGTGTAAATCCCCAAAAGCTGCTGGAAGCATTTTGTGCATACTATCCGAACGTTGTGGTTGGCGAAGAAAATGGTCATGTAATTCACTGGTGTTATGGTGATCGCAGGGGAACGATGACGGTCCTGCATCCAGAAGCGGAATTAGCGGTGGAGACACTGCAGAATTTTATTGATCAATATGTAGAGAAAAACGGTGGTACTGTGGATTATATCCACGATATCTCTGTGGTAGAAGAACTGAGTCAACAGGAAAATGCAGTTGGGTTCGTACTGCCGGAATTTCCGAGAGAGAAATTGTTTCCTTATGTACAGAAGCATGGGGCTTTGCCGCGTAAAACATTTTCTATCGGACACAGTCAGGATAAGCGGTACTATTTGGAAAGCAGAATCATAGAGGAGGGATAACGATGGCGGAGATCCGTGTTAAAGCCTATGCAAAATTAAATTTGACACTGGATATATTGCGTCGTCGTTCGGATGGATACCACGACTTGCGCATGGTTATGCAGAGTATTTCATTGCATGACATTGTATATATTCGAGAAACGGGTAATGGAGACATTGAGGTCAGCAATAGTGTGGCGTATTTGCCTTGTGATCGCAGTAATTTGGCTTATCATGCAGCTGAAGTATTTTTTGATGCAACGGGCATTGAAAATCCGGGGATTCGCATCGAAATTGACAAAGTGATTCCTGTTTGTGCCGGTATGGCAGGAGGAAGTTCGGATGCTGCTGCGGTGTTGAGGGGTTTACGTGAATTATATGCACCGGATATCAGCATTGCATGCCTTTGCAGAATTGGTGAGCAGGTGGGAAGTGATGTTCCGTATTGTGTGTTTGGCGGAACTGCTTTGGCGGAAGGACGCGGAGAAATTCTGACGCGTCTGCCGGCAATTCCAGATTGCTGGGTTGTTTTGTGCAAGCCGCCGTTTCCGGTATCAACGCCAGAGCTTTTCAGCTGCGTACAGACAAAAAGATTGATTTGTCATCCGGATACCAAAGGGATGATTCAAAGCCTTGAAAAAAAGGATTTGCCGGGCATTCTGCATCGTATCTACAATGTATTTGAAGAGGTGCTTCCGGATAAATACGATGAGGTGTATTCCATAAAAAGCAGGCTCATGGATTTGGGTGCGTTGAGTGCCTGCATGACGGGAAGCGGGCCGACAGTGTTTGGCATTTTTACGGAGCGAAAGGCTGCTGAAACTGCGATGGAAGTCCTGAAAAAAGAATATGATCAAACATACTTTGCATCAATGATTCATGCATAATGTATAAAAATAAAAAACACTGTCCACAATGTAGTCATTCTACATAGGATGGTGTTTTTTTATGTTCAAAGATAGATTTGGTAAATGGTTTGCAGTGTCGGTTTTGATTGGTATGGCGATTACACTCATTTGGGGTGTTTGGTCATTACAGAGCCAGAAACAGCTTGCGCAGGATGTGATTCGCCTGCATGTCATTGCAGCGTCGAACCGTACAGAGGATCAGGCATTAAAATTAAAAGTACGTGATGCGGTTCTTCTGGAAACACAGCAATGGCTCGCTGACATACAAGACCCTGTGGTGGCACAAGAGGTATTGCGGACGCATCTTGGAGATCTCCGTCATTGCGCCCAGGAAACAATAGCGGCAAATGGGTATTCCTATGATGTGGATGCATTGTTGACGCAGGAACGCTATCCCACGCGGGATTACGGCACGTTTGCGCTTCCGGGTGGGGAATATATGAGTTTGCGCATTGTCATTGACGAGGGTGCCGGATATAATTGGTGGTGTGTTGTATTTCCCCCGCTCTGTACGGCTACAGTGGTGGCGAATGGGGAAGAGACAAGCCTTTCGGAGACCAATATGGGATTGATTACACAAAAAAACGAAAATTATGTTCTCAAATTCAAATCTATTGAAGTTTGGGAATCTTTGAGAGCAAAGTGGTCGAAATAATATGTCAGAAGGCTTTAATACAACATGCTTTTTGAAAAATGGAAAAATTTCTTTTGAATAGAACAAATGTGTGATACAATAAAAACAATAAAAGCAGCACTGGAGGTATCACCACAATGTCTGAAAAGGGATTGAGAGTCATTCTTGACCGCGCTGGAACAGGAAAGTCATCTGCGATATTAAGTGAAATTGCACAGGAGGGAATGAATGGACGCCAAATACTCATCGTGCCGGAGCATGCATCGCATCAGGCGGAGCGTGATGTGTGCGCGCTCTGTGGGGATCGGGCCTCGCGCCATGTATCTGTAGCAAGTTTCAGGTGGCTTGCAGCGGATATTCTTTCGCGCACCGGCGGCGTGGATGAAACGGTGCTGGATGGCGGAGGAAAGCTTTTGACGATGTACCGTGCAATCCAGAAGCAGAGGGATCTTTTGAATGTATATCAAAGACCGTCTCAAAGAGCGGCTTTTTTGGAACAAATGGTAAGCCTTCGTGAGGAAATGAATGCCTACTGCGTGGAGTGTACAATGCTTGAGGAGCAGTCTCAGATGATGCGTGAGCCTCTTGCGAGCAAGCTGAAAGATATTTTTATGATCTTTTCTACATATGACACAATGCTGCAGGAAAATGGACGTGATCGCAGGGATCTTATTGACCGCTTGCTGGATCAATTGTGTGAAGAAGAGGCAAAAGAATATTTTTGCGGTGTACATGTTTATGTAGATGGCTTTCTGTATTTTAATCGGCGTGAGCAGGAAGTTTTGCGGCATATTCTGAAATATGCCGCATCGCTTACTGTGGTGCTGCTGGGTGATCTGAACACGACGCAGGGTATTTTTGCGGATCTTCGAAAAACGGGTGAACAACTGATGGCGATTGCAAAGGAAGAGCATATTCCTGCTCTTATGGTTCCGTCACCCTATAGGGAAAAGCGAAGCGGCAGCAAGGCTTTGATACATTTGGAACAGGGATTTTATGGACTGCCACGCGCGTTTATGGAGGAAACAAATGATATTCATTTGTGCCGGGCACAAATGTCTTATGATGAGGTAGAGCATGTGGCAGCAGAAGTGCGCAGTTTGGTTGTATCCGGAAAGTGCCGCTATCGTGACATTTTGGTGGCAGCACGAAATATGCCAGACTATGAGGCAACGATTGAAAATGTATTTCCGCGCTATGAGATCCCGGTATTTTTGAATCGCAGCCGTGATATTTTGGAAAAGCCGGTTATTTCTCTGGTGTTGGCTGCACTGGATATTGTTTGCGGAGACTGGACATATGAAGATGTATTTCACTATCTGAAAACAGGTATGGCAGGCATCTCAATGGAGGAGTGCGACCAGCTGGAAAACTATGTGCTGAAATGGGATATCCGCGGAAAAATGTGGACACGAAAAGAGCCGTGGATTGCCCATCCGGACGGTTATGGCGCGGAAATGACAGAAACTGCGAAAAACCAGTTGGAGTTTTTGAATAGTGCGCGTGAGAAAGTGCGCAGCCCTTTGCTGCGATTGAAAGAGGCGCTTTCCGGACAGAAAACAACAGAAGGAAAAGTTGCTGCGCTCTATCATTTTTTAGTGGACATCCACTTGCCGGAGCAGCTATGCGCAAAGACAGAGGCCTTTGATCAAATGGGTGAGAAAAAGCTGGCCGAAGAATATGCACAAATTTGGAAACTGCTTTGCGATGTCATGGATCAATTTGTGTTCATTCTTGGTGATATTGAAGTGGATGAGAGGGAGTTTCTGCGTTTACTGAGATTGATCTTGACGCAGTATGATATTGGTACGATTCCTGTTGCGTTAGATCAGGTCAGCATCACTGAGATTACAAGAAATGATCGTCATAGTTATAAGTATGTGTTTTTGCTTGGTGCGAATGATCATGTAATTCCTGCTGCCGGCAGCAGCGGCGGTATTTTGACCGACAGTGACCGTACTGCGTTGGAAGAAAATCAGGTGCACTTGGCACCCAATGGTGTGAGCCAGATGAATATGGAAATGGTATATCTCTATGCGGTTTTGGCACAGCCGACGGAGGGGCTCTATATCAGCTGGCCACGTACCGATATATCGGGAACAGAACTGCGCCCTGCATTTTTGGTTGGCCGCATTGAAAAACTATTTCCGATGCTTTGCGTTAAGGAAACATCGAATGATCGACTTTTAGCAGCGCCGATTCCTGCATTGGAAGAGGCGGGCAGGCAAGAGTGCAGTTCGTTGTGGTCTTATTTTGAAGAAAAGCAGGCGCAAAAGTCTTTCCTGGAAGGAATGAGGCGCGCAAAAACACTGGACCGAGGAAAACTTTCAAGGGATGCCGTGCGTACACTGTATGGTGACGAAATCAAAATGTCGGCATCAAGAATGGATCAGGTGAATTCCTGCCACTTTTCCTTTTTTATGCAGTATGGTTTGAAGGTAAAGGAGCGCCGCAAAGCAGGGCTGGATGCACCTGAAATTGGTACCTTTCTGCACTTCCTTTTAGAGAATATTACATGGGAAGCAAAGATGCGCGGAGGGTTTCAGAATCTTGAAGAAAAAGAATTGCAGAGTTTAGTCGAAACTTATATCAATCGTTTTGTCGAAGAGAATCTTGGCGGTCTTGCAGATAAAAGCGCGCGATTTAAATACCTCTTTGGACGGTTGAAGAAAACAGCTTATACAATTATTGACAATGTAGCGGCAGAATTGGCTGTTTCTGACTTTGTTCCATTGGCGTTTGAGTTGCAGTTTGGGGAGCACGGAGCTGTTCCTGCTGTCAAAATTGAATCGGGAGAAACGGGACTGCTGGTTGGCGGAAAAGTGGACCGCGTAGATGGATGGATCAAAGATAAAAAATTGTATATTCGTGTTGTTGATTATAAAACGGGTAAAAAGAAATTTGATTTGTCTGAAATTCTCCATGGCGTCGGAGTACAGATGCTGCTCTATTTATTTACACTGGAGAAATATGGAAAAGATGTTCTTGGGCAGCAGGAAGAGGTTGAGTGCATTGTTCCTGCCGGTGTAGAATATTTACCGGCACGCGATGTAGTCTTATCTATGGATCGCAGTGCAACGCAGAAAGAAATTGCAAGCGCAATGGAAAAAGAACTCAGGCGCAGCGGCATGGTTTTAATGAATGCAGATGTTCTGGAGGCAATGGAGCATGGGGCAACAGCGGAGCCGCATTTTCTGCCGCTGACAATTAAGAAAGATGGCACGATTACCGATGGCGTAGCAACTGCGGCGCAAATCGGGAGGCTTAGCCAATATGTAGACCGTTTGCTAAAGGATATTGCTGCGGAGCTGGGAAAAGGAAATATTGACGCAGATCCAAACTATCGAAGTGCCAATCAGAATGCGTGTACCTATTGTCCCTTTGCATCTGCCTGCCACTTTGAAGAGGGAAGAGGAAATGACAGAAAAGAGTATATTGCGTCTGTAAAAGAGCAGGAATTTTGGGATACAGTGGAGCGTATCTGCAACGATGAGGAGGTGCGATGAATGGGTGTACAGCTGACAGATGAACAGCGAGAAGCCGTAGAGAATCGAGGCGGAAGTCTTTTGGTATCGGCCGCTGCGGGCAGCGGTAAGACAAAGGTGCTGGTTGAGCGACTTTTTCGCTACATTACCGATCCTGATACCCGAGCAGATGTGACGGATTTTCTCATTATTACATATACCAAGGCAGCAGCAGCTGAGCTGCGTATGAAGATTGCATCGGAACTATCTGAGCAACTGGCGCAAGATCCGGATAATAAGCACTTGCAAAAGCAGGCACTGCTTGTTTATCGGGCGGATGTACGCACAGTGGATTCCTTTTGTACCAATCTTTTGCGAGAGAATGTGCAGATGCTGCCAGAGGATGAGAATGGTTATGCACTCACACCGGATTTCCGCGTATTGGATGAGCATGAAGCAGAGCTTTTACGCATGCAGGCACTGGAACGCGTACTAGAGCGGTTTTATGAAACCATTGAGCAAAATGAGGGTGCGCTGCTGCTTGCTGATACGATCGGCGCAGGCAGAGATGATGGTGCACTGCAAAAACTGGTGCTTCAGATTCACGGGAAGCTGCAAAGTCATGCGTATCCCGAAAAATGGATTGCAGAACAGGAGAAGTACTGGACAAATATCCCGGAAAAAATGGAGGATACTCCCTATGGTCGGGAATTGATGGATGAGTGTCGTGCTACGCTGCAGTATTGGATAAGAATGTTTGAAGGACTATGCGGAGAAATGGCACAGGATGAAACACTTGCCGAGAAATATCTGCCCTATTTCTCAATGGCAAAGGACAGCCTTGCATCCTACTATGAACGCATGAACAACGGATGGGATGCGGCATGTGAAGGAGATTTCGAATTTCAAAAGCTAAAAGCCGTGCGTGGTGAAAATACGTTAAAAGTGCGAGCAAAGGCACTGTGGGATCAATGCAAAAAAGAATGTGAGAAGATAAAAAAACGCTTTTCTGTGACCAATACAGAGATGCGGGAAGATATGATGCGCATGGCGCCGGCAATGCTGGCGCTCTTGCGCCTGGTCAGTGCATTCTCGCGGGAGTATGCAGGGGAAAAACTGCGCAGGAATGCGACGGATTTTTCGGATCAGGAGCATTTTGCATTGGAACTTTTGGTCGATAAGCAGGGACAAGCGACAGAAATCGGCCGTGCTGTATCCGGGCGCTATCGTGAAATTATGATCGATGAATTTCAGGATACCAATGAAGTGCAAAATCAGATTTTTTCAGCAGTATCCTGCGATGAAAAGAATCTTTTTATGGTTGGTGATATGAAACAGTCCATTTATCGATTCCGTCTTGCAGATCCCACCATTTTCCTGCGGCATTACCAAAGTGATCCCATGTACAATCAAGCGAAAGAGGGGGAGGAGAGGAAACTGCTTCTTTCCAAAAACTTCCGATCAAGGAAAGAAGTTCTTGATGCGGCGAATTTTGTGTGCGGCAATTTGATGTCTTCACAAATTGGTGAAATGAAGTACACAGAACAGGAAGCGCTTCACTTTGGTGCTGAATATTACAGGGAAAAAGAAGGTTGTGAAACAGAATTTTATTTGGTTGACTATCAGACTAGCAGTGATAATGACGATAAGGAAGAAATTAAGTGTGCGGAAGTGGAAGCACGCTTTGTAGCGCACCGTATTCGTGATTTGCTCGATGAGCCATATATGGTGCAGGGAGAGGATGGAAACCTGCGTGCGGTGAGAGAAGAGGATATTGTGATTTTGCTTCGTTCGCCGGGGCCGCGGCAGAAACTGTACGAACGTGTTTTGGCAGAGCAGGGCATTCATTGTGCAGCGGAAACAAATGATGATTTCTTTGCAGCAATGGAAGTTGCAGTGGTCTATTCGATGTTGCAAATCATTGATAATCCCCATCAGGACGTGCCGCTTATATCGGTGCTCCGTTCGCCGATTTTCTCCTTTTCAGCAAATGATCTTGCTTTGATTCGTGCTCAATGTCCTAAGGGGGATTTCTACACAGCATTGGAGCAGTATGATACGGGTGATGCGAAGAAATTTTTGGAAGATTTAAATGAACTGCGGTTCCTTGCACCGGACATGAGTGTACATCGCCTGCTTTGGCATCTTTATAATCGTTGGAATGTTCTGGGGGTGTTTGGTGCAATGGCTGACGGCGATCAGCGTCGTAAAAATCTGATTGCGCTTTATGAGCATGCGCAAAAATTTGAGTCCGCGGGCTATAAAGGTGTATTCCAATTTGTGAGCCATCTGCGTTCTTTGCTTGAAGCGGGTGAAGGGCTTCAAACAGCCTCGTCCGGTGCTGGTTTTGGTGTTCGTATGATGAGTATTCATAAGTCTAAAGGTTTAGAGTTTCCTGTAGTGATTCTCACAGAACTCAATAAAACATTTAATAAGCAGGATATGATGGCGCCCGTTTTGATGCATCCGGAATTGGGGCTGGGACCGGTTTGTGTCAATCTGGATCGAAAGATTCGCTATAACACCATTGCCAAAGACGCTGTTGCTCATCGGCAGCTGCGCGAACAAAAGAGTGAAGAGATGCGTGTACTCTACGTTGCGCTGACACGCCCGAAAGAAAAACTGATTCTTGTTTCTGCTGTCCGGAATGCGGTGGGTATGGTAAAAAAACTGCTTCCGCGCAGTTCTTGTCCGGCTGCGCCCGAAGTGGTGAGTAGTTGCGGGAGCATGGCACAATGGGTGCTCCTTCCGCTTTTGTGCAGGACGGAGGCCTATCCGTTGAGAGCGGATGCAGAAATGGATGCGCCCAATCCTTGCAATGACGGAATTCCATGGAAGACCGGCATGATTGATGGAAGTGCATATCAAAAGCGAAAAAAGCGGATGAAAGAAGCGCAGATGCAGGATGTGGAGGCGATTCAGTTTAATGAAGCATTGCTGTCATTCCGCTATCCATATATGAAAGAGGTTCAGATACCCTCTAAAATTACGGCTACACAAATTAAAGGGCGTATGGTAGATCAGCGCATATCGGAAGGTGCGCCCAAAGAAATTTCCTATAAAAATGCATTTCCTGAGCCAAAGTTCCTGCAGGCGGAGCATAGGCTTTCTGCTGCGGAACGCGGCACCGCAATGCATAAGCTGATGCAGTTTCTGGACTTTAGTAAGGCGTCTGCAGAGGAAGGATTAGCGGAGGAGCTGGCACGCATTGGTGAAAAACATCTGCTCACGAAGCAGCAAATTGATTCTATTGATGCTAAAAAAATTTTACGATTATTTCATTCGCCTTTGGGGAGGGAGCTTCAGAAGATACCGCAAGAAAAAATGTGGAGAGAGTATCGCTTTTCTGTGTTGGATGCAGTTTCCAAGTATGCTGAAAATACAGCATCTAACGATCAGGTTTTATTGCAGGGTGCAGTGGACTGTTTCTTTG
>JAHHSM010000049.1 GCA_020025175.1 Oscillospiraceae bacterium
TATGCCGATGACTATGATGATGACCGCGGCAGTCCCTGGTTCAAGGTTGTGCTTGTAATTTTGTGTGCGATTATCATTGCTTGCCTGCTGTATCTGGCACGCGGACCGATTGGCAATCTCCTGCATTTGAACCCAAATGAGAATGATCATAATCCGCCATCCTCCATGATAAATGACAATGAGCCGGGATCGCCGCAAAATCCTGATGATGTCGCACCGATCGTGCCGGAAATTGACAATCCCGATCAGGGAAATGATACACCCGATACACCGGGTCACCAAACCGGAGAGAATTCCGAACCGCCCCAGTACAATCCTTCGCAGCAGCCAAATACGCCGAATACAACACCCAATACGGACATACAGCCGCTGGTGCTGTCGCATGAGGATGTTACAATTCGCGGCGGCGAAAGCTTTACCCTTTCTGTGAAGGGTGAGCGTGAAAATGTAACGTATACTGCCAAGGATGCATCTATTGTACAAGTATCCGCTTCCGGCACAGTGACTGGTTTGAAGAAGGGCTTAACGGAAGTGTATGTGCAGCGCGGCAGTGAAAAGGCAAAGTGCATTGTGCGCGTCAGCAGCACAGCGGCAGAGGGCGGCAATGGAACCGCACCTTCTGCGTCAACGGATGCAAAACTGAGCCTGAGTAAGGACGATTTTACACTGAAAGTGGGAGAAAGCTACACGATTGTCACGCCCGGTATTTCCGAGGGTGTGACATGGTCCATTGGTGATTCTTCTGTTGCAGCAGTCAGCGGCGGCAAGGTTACTGCTGTATCCAAGGGTATGACAACCGTTACTGCTACGTGGAAAGGGCAGACAGCAAAGTGCATTGTGCGCGTGAAATAGGATAAAAAGATGGAAATCCCAGCCCTTTTGGCTGGGATTCCTTATTGTTTGCGCTGAAAAACTATGGTATGATTTGTTTCAGTAAACATTTAGGAGAGGATAAATTGGATAAGAGTCAGCTTTTGCGGAAAATCACATCGGATGAAGAGGAAAAACTGACCCTTGCGCGGCTTTTGGATCAGCTGGAGCGCAGCTGCGGCCGTAATATTCCCACTGCCACAAATTTTTTAACACCGCAGGAGCAGAATTTGGCACAAACGCTTTTGCAGCAAATAGGCGGTGCATCGGGTGCAGTGCTTTCCGGCGGCTATGATGGGGCAGAGCGGAAACTTATGATATTTCTTCCGGAGTATCTGGATATGGAATACTATGTGCAGGATGAAGCGTATCCCCTTTGCGCGGTGCGCTGTATGTATCGTCAGGAGGAAAAGCCCACACATCGTGATTTTCTGGGCAGCCTGATGGGGCTGGGCATTCGCAGGGAGATGGTGGGCGATATTCTGGTCACAGTCGGAAGCTGTGATATCATACTGCGCAGGGAGATTTTACCGTTTGTAGTGCAGAATTATATCAGTGCCGGGCGGACACACTTAAAAGTGGAACAGGTGGCGCTTTCGCATTTGCACCTTCCGGAAAAAAGAAGGCAGGAAATCCGTGACACAGTGGCGGCCCTGCGATTGGACAGCATTGTATCCTCTGCCTTTCGTATCAGCAGAACAAAGGCGGCGGACTTGATTCGCGCAGGAAGGGTGGAAGTGAATTGGCGGCTGTGCGACAAAACGAATCATATTTGCAGCGAAGGGGATACGTTCACTGCCCGGGGTTTGGGAAAATGTACGCTTGCAGAAGTGGGTGGATTGAGTAAAAAAGGAAGAATTACCATTCGGCTGGAACGGTATCAGTAAGGAGTGAACAGACATGGATGAAAAAAAGATTCAGCGCATTAATGAATTGGCGAGAAAGGCAAAATCTCCCGACGGATTGACGGAAGAAGAGTGCAGGGAGCGCACATTGCTGCGTCAGGAATATATCGCATCGGTAAAAATGAATTTGGTAGGTCAGCTTGAAAATACCTATATTGTGGATGAGAGCGGCCATAAAACAAAATTAAAGAAAAAAAGAGGAGGCCCGCAGCAGTGAATCGTTATGACTATGGACACAGTGCGCCGGGGGATACATCAGGAAGTAAAAGGCAAAGCGAGAGTGAGACACTTTCCTGGGTTTTGATTTTTATTTCGTTTGTTTTGTTTTGGCCGCTGGGGCTGTATCTGCTGATCCGTAAATTATCAGATGGAAAAACCAGTACAAATAAGGGACAAAAATCCACGATACAGGCAGATTGGGTGGGACAGCAGACTGGAAACGGAGCTGGCAGTGCAGCTGCAAAAAAGACCACTGTCAATCCATCGGGCTTTTCTCAGCGCATAACCAAAACACCCTCTATGAAAAAGGGGACTCGCCTGGCACTGAAAATTATCGGCACTCTTTTTTTGATAGGCGGTATTTCCGTTGTGGTGAATACGGCAACGTGGGTGTTCTTTTCCGGCAGCATCTATCGTTGGGAAGTAGTGGAGATGATGCAGAGCTGTGCGATTGCCTGTGCCGGCGGCTTGATGCTGTGGAAAGGCATCAGCATGGATCGTGCGCTCAAGCGTTATACCAACTATCTGGCGGTTTTGAACAATGTGCAGGCCATGTCCTTCCGTCAGTTGGCAGAAACAACAGGGTACCAGGAAAAGCGCATTATTGATGATCTTGATCGTATGATTGAAAAGAATTATTTCGCTCCGGGAGCTTACTTGGATTTGGGTGCCGGGTATTTTTTCCGCAGCCGTACAGCTGCGCAGGATGCGGCAGCGAAAAAGCGTGAAGCTGCGGCTGCACCCAAAGAGGCAGAAGAGGGATATATTAAAATATTGCATGATATCCGCAGAGCCAATGATGCTATTGATGACCAGACGCTTTCCAAGCAAATCGATCGCCTTGAAGATATAACGGCACAGATTTTCCGTGTGATCGAAAAAAATCCCGGTAAAGAGCGGCAAATACGTACATTTATGGAGTATTATCTGCCCACGACGCAGAAGTTGCTGGATTCGTATGCAGAATTTGAGGCGGCAGGTGTGGAGGGCGAAAATCTGCGTATGGCAAAGGAAAAAATTGAAGATACCATGGCGGATATTGTGCGCGGCTTTGAAAATCAGTTGGATACCCTGTATGCGGCGGCTGCAATGGATATCCAGAGCGATATTGATGTAATGAGCAATATGATGAAGCGCGATCATGCTACAGCAACACCTGATTTTAAAGTGAGCACATCGGGGGTGCCGATGAGCGCATGCGCGAAGGAAGAGCCTATGGGAGGAACAGCTGCTGCGGCGCAGGATACGGAAGAATAAGCTCACAAAAGCAGCCTAAAAATACATAGTAAATAAAACAGGGAGCGATACGATTTTCTTCGTATCGCTCCCTGTTGTTTTGGGGAGCAGAGGACGCATGCGGCGCCGTCTGCTTTGCGCAGGCTTACTGGGGATCTTTGGTATCCCAAACGGTTTTTGCAGAGGCAACCAGACCTGCAAGACCTTGCAGCTCACTGGGAATAATGATTTTGGTTGCCTGCCCGTCGGCTGCTGCCTGAAAGGCCTCCAGGGCTTTGATCTTAATGACCTGATCGGTGGGGCAGGATTCATTCAGCATTTTCAGGGCATCAGCGGTAGCCTGCTGCACCTGACGGATTGCTTCGGCTTCGCCTTCTGCTTTCAGGATAGCAGCCTGCTTTGCGGCGTCAGCCTGAAGGATCAATGCTTCTTTTTCGCCTTCTGCTACAAGGATCTGGCTCTGTTTCTGACCCTCTGCATGCAGAACGGCTTCACGCTTCTCGCGCTCTGCCTTCATCTGTTTTTCCATAGCAGTCTGAATATCGGGGGGTGGCTGAATGTTCTTTACCTCCACACGGTTGACCTTGATACCCCAGGGATCGGTTGCTTCATCCAGCAAAAGACGCATTTGCGTATTGATGGTGTCACGGCTGGTGAGGGTCTGCTGCAGATCCATGTCACCAATAATATTACGCATGGTGGTAACGGACAGATTTTCGATTGCACTCATGGGATACTCCACGCCGTATGCATACAGCTTGGGATCCGTGATTTGGAAATAAAGCACAGTGTCAATCTGCATGGTGACGTTATCTCTGGTAATGACAGGCTGCGGTGGAAAGTCTACAACCTGCTCTTTCAGGGAGACAACCTTGGCGACACGCTCGATGAAGGGAATCTTAAAGTGCAGACCCACAGTCCAGGTTGCGCTGTAAGCACCCAGACGCTCGATCACATAGGCCTTTGACTGC
Organism: Oscillospiraceae bacterium; assembly: GCA_020025175.1. Taxonomy (GTDB): domain Bacteria; phylum Bacillota; class Clostridia; order Oscillospirales; family Oscillospiraceae; genus Pseudoscillospira. Next base: position 4,202 of record JAHHSM010000049.1, read on the forward strand.
TGAACGACTTTGATGTTCAACACGGCAAGAACTACAGCAACGACCAACAGAATAATAAGCAAAATAATAGCAATATTTGGCATAAATCAATTCCTCCCTTTAGTTTATTTCTTTTATTTTATGTATGTTTTTGAATGCTTTGAACAAAGAGCTTCACACCGTCAATACGCACAATGGAAACTACCGAGCCTTCGCTGATAGGGATGTTATCCTCACTGCGTGCTGTCCAGACGATACCGCCGACAGAAACAGCGCCTGTACCGGCCAGATTATCAATGGATTCCTGAACAAGGGCATTTTGACCAATCAGGCGGTCTGCGTTGGTGGCAACCTTATGTTTGCCGCCGAACTTTGTTTGGGCAAGGGGGCGCAGAGCAAGTATGCTCACCAAACTAACGGCAACAAAAAGTAAAATCTGAAGCCAAAGTTCCGCACCAAATAAGGCGGCGATGGCAGCCACCAATGCGCCAATGGCAAACCAGATGCATGTCAGTGTAACCGTAGCTACCTCAACGGCACCCAAAACGAACATGGCAATGAGCCAGACAATGGACATAAAATTCATGGGCGTCCTCCTTTGCGATTATGATATGAACAGTATAGCATATTGATTGAAAAAAATGATTACAATTTATTACAATTTACTACAGTCTTTATTTTATGTAAAAGGAGTATTCTTGTGCCTGCGGTATGAATATGATAAAATAATAAACATAAAAATAACTTATGATTGTTGTAGAGTCATTGAAAAGAGGGGAGCTGTATGAAAGGATTTCTCAATAGCCGCAGAATGAGCTGTGCACTGTCGGCGGTATGCTTTGTGATTCTGGGTATCTGCCTGGTTGTCTGGCCGGATCTGAGCCGCATTTGGCTGTGTCGGCTGCTGGGCGGTGTGCTGCTGGTGAGTGGCGGCATGTATGCTGTGCTTTATTTTTCAAGGGCGAAGGGTGCAGCGGCTGTATTTCATTATGATTTGATTTTGGGTATGGTTCTGGCACTTGTGGGCGTGTGGCTGCTGACAACACCGGACTTGATTATTGCATTCATTCAGTATATTCTTGGTGCCATTCTGGTGGTTCATAGCGTGCTTGATTTACAGGGAGCGTTGAATCTGCGCGTTGTGGGCGCACAGCAATGGAAGATAGCAGGCATCATTGCAGCGATTACATTGGTACTGGGCATCGTTGTTATCTGGAATCCTTTTGCGAGCATCAATGCACTTTTGATGCTCGTGGGTATCGCCTTAATTTATGACGGCCTTTCCGATTTGCTGATTATCTTCCATTTGAGTCGTACGTTCAACATTGTGAAAACGGCGGTAGAAGAAGCGGTAGAGGAAGCAGAGGGGGAAGCGATGGAAGAAGCGGTAGAGGGAGCGGTGAAAGAAGCGGTGAAAGAAGTGAGTGAACAGGAAAATGTGATCGAAAGTACAGGTGAGGTCAAAAGATGAGAAAAACGGTGCATATTTTTTTGTACCGTTATGGCAAGCTCAGCTTGCTCGATAATTATGTCAAAGCTTTGACTGCGGCAGATATGTGCCCCGTTGTGAGTGAACAGATAAAAGACTGCATCGGCTGTGAAGGGCTGCTGCTGCCGGGAGGGGGAGATAGTGCCCCCCATCTCTACGGGCAGGAGAATATTGCTTGCCGCAATATCGATTTAGAGCGTGATTTGAAAGAATTGGATCTGATTGACAGGTTCGCTGCAGAGAGAAGGCCGATTCTTGGGATTTGCCGGGGCCATCAGCTGCTCAACATAGCCTTTGGCGGAGATGTGATTCAGGATATTGATACCAGAGAGCGGCATGTGCAAATCCGTGATGTGGATCAGCTGCATGAAACACGGATTGTACAGGATTCTGTTCTTGCCAGGCTATATGGCAGTCAGGCTGTGGTTTGCTCGGCGCATCATCAGGCGGTGGGACGTCTGGGTGAAGGCTTTTCCGATTTGCAGTGGACGGATGACGGCGTGATCGAAGCGATAGCACACAACCGATTGCCGATCTTGGGATTGCAGTGGCATCCGGAACGGCAGGCATTTGCGCGAAAGAGGGTTGGTGCAGTGGATGGCGGGAAAATTTTTGCATATTTCCGCAGGCTGTGTATCGGGGAAATTCCGTGAAACAGGTGAAATTACATGCAGGGAAAGCACACGCAATGCTTTGCCTGCATTTTTCGTTAAAAAAGAGAAAACCCGGTATGTCTATAGCTTTTTTTGAAAAGTACGAGTATAATAGTTGCCAATCGTCAATGATTGACACAGTGCTGAACTTTTGTACAGAAGATAAAAGATGAACAGGAGGCTGCGGCGATGGATGGAAGTAGGCTATTGGTCGTGGTAGATTATCAAAAAGACTTTGTGAACGGTGCCTTGGGATTTGCAGGCGCAGAATCGCTGGATTTGCGGATTGCCGCTAAAATCAAGGAGTATCATGATGCGGGCGATGTGGTTGTTTTTACCTATGACACACACCGCAAAAATTATTTAAAAACGCAGGAAGGACGCAAGCTGCCGGTTGCACACTGCATCTGCGGCAGTGAAGGCTGGGAGCTTTACGGAGAAACGGCGAAGCAGCGGGCGCAGGAGGATATCTGCATTCAGAAGCCCACCTTCCCGGCGCTGGAACTGGCGGATTATATCACGGAAGAGGATTTTGAATCCGTTGAGCTGGTGGGGCTTGTGTCCCATATGTGCGTGCTGTCCAATGCGGTGCTGGCAAAAGCGGCTGCGCCGGAGGCGGAAATCATTATCGATGCCCAATGTACTGCATCCTTTGATGGGGCGCTGCATGAAAAGGCATTGGATTTGATGGAGGCACTGCAAATGACGGTAATCAACCGCTGAAAGGAATGAGCGCCATGAAATACGAAAAGAATTATACGATGCTCTTTGATTTTTATGAGATCACCATGGGCAACGGATATTTTAAAACAGGGCTGCGCGAGCGCATTTGCTATTTTGATGTTTTTTTTCGCTCTGTTCCGGATGGCGGCGGATTTGCCATTGCGGCAGGACTTGAGCAAGTTGTAAACTATATTCAAAATCTGCACTTTGATGAGGAGGATATTGCTTATCTTCGCAGCAAGGGATTATTTGATGAGGAATTTCTGGACTATCTGCGGACGTTTCGCTTTACCGGGGATATTTGGGCGGTGCCGGAAGGGACGCCTGTGTTTCCGCGTGAGCCGATCATGACGGTCAGAGCACCGGCGATTGAAGCCCAGTTCATTGAAACATATCTGCTTCTGACGCTGAATCATCAATCTTTGATTGCAACAAAAGCAAGCCGCATTGTACGGGCGGCGCAGGGCAGAGCAATTTCGGAATTTGGTTCCCGCCGTGCACAGGGGGTGGACGGTGCGATTGCCGGTGCACGCAGTGCCTACATTGCCGGCTGCGCCGGTACGGCATGCGCGATGGCGGACGAACTGTATCAGGTGCCGGCGACCGGTACCATGGCGCACTCCTGGGTGCAGATGTTTGAAGACGAATTTGCTGCTTTTGATGCGTACTGCGGCCTTTATCCGAATGCGGCCACGCTGCTGGTGGATACGTATAATGTGCTCAAATCCGGTGTGCCCAATGCCATCAAAGCATTTAAGAAACACGGTATTACAAAATGCGCCATCCGAATTGATTCCGGTGATTTGACCTATCTTTCTAAAAAAGCAAGAAAGATGCTGGATGATGCGGGACTGACGGAGTGCAAAATCGTTGCGTCCAATGCGCTGGATGAGTATATTATCCGTGATTTGCTGACGCAGGGAGCGTGTATCGATCTTTTCGGTGTCGGTGAACGCCTGATCACCTCTAAAAGTGAGCCTGTATTCGGTGGCGTATATAAGCTGGCGGCGATTGAGGATGACGCAGGTCATATTATTCCTAAAATTAAAATCAGTGAAAATGCGGGGAAAGTCACAACACCGCATTTCAAGAAAGTGTATCGTTTGTTTGGCAAGGATACAAACAAGGCTTTTGCAGATTTAATCACGGTGTATGATGAAACGATTGATGAAACCGTGCCATTGGAGATCTTTGATCCGGATGCGATTTGGAAAAGAGAAACTATTTGTGATTTTGTGGCAGAGGAGCTGCTTGTGCCGATTTTCCATAACGGTGCATTAGTTTATGACCTGCCGGATATTGAAACCATCCGTGCCCACTGTGCCGCAGAGTTGGAGCGGCAGTGGGAAGAAGTGAAACGCTTTGAAAATCCGCATAACTATTATGTGGATCTTTCGCAGAAGCTGTGGGATACGAAAGCAGAGCTGCTTCGTCAAATAAAAGCATAAGAAAAGTCCCGGAATCGGTCAGTGATTCCGGGACTTTTATCATGTTAAATTAGAGCACCGCAGCCAGGAAATCCTGGGTGCGCTTGACTTGCGGATTTTCAAAAATCTGCTCTGGTGTGCCTTCTTCGGCAATCACGCCGTCTGCCATCAAAATGACACGATCGGCCACGTCACGGGCAAAGCCCATTTCATGGGTGACAACCACCATAGTCATGCCATCGGCTGCCAGTTCCCTCATAACGGTGAGCACTTCGCCGACCATTTCGGGGTCAAGGGCGGAAGTAGGCTCATCAAACAGCATTACATCGGGGTTCATGGCAAGGGCACGAGCAATTGCTACACGCTGCTGCTGACCACCGGAGAGCTGGTGAGGATAGGCATTTGCTTTGTCTGCAAGACCGACACGATTGAGCAGCTCCATTGCACGCTTTTCAGCATCCGCTTTGCTCATAATCTTCAAGTCTACAGGAGCAAGCATAATGTTTTTCTTCACGGTTAGGTGTGCGAATAAATTAAAGCTCTGGAATACCATGCCGATATTCTGGCGCACTTTATTGATATTGATTTTTTTATCTGTGATTTCGTAGCCATCCACGAAGATCTGACCCTCGGTGGTTTCTTCAAGGCGGTTCAAACAGCGGAGAAATGTGGATTTACCGCCGCCGGAAGGGCCGATGATGCAAACCACTTCGCCTTCGTTCACGGTCAGATCGATGCCCTTAAGGACATCCAGGTGATGGAAACTCTTTTTTAAATTATGAACGATTATTTTTTCTGCCATAACTCAATCTCTTTTCCATAAAGTGTGCAAAAAGCATCAGCAGGGATGTGAATGCCAGATAGAACATGCCGACCAGGATATAGGTTTCAAAGTAGTCATAACGAAGGTTGACATACTGACCGGCTTTGTTCACGATTTCGGCAAGGCCGATGACCGTCAGGATCGACGTATCCTTCAGGGTGATGATAAATTGGTTCACCATAGGGGGAACGGCAATTTTCACAGCCTGAGGCAAAATAATTTTTACAGTGGTGCGGGCAGAGCTCAGACCAAGGCTGCGAGCAGCTTCGGTCTGGCCGATGGGAACTGCCTGAATACCACTGCGGAAAATTTCAGACAGGTAGGCACCGGCGTTTAAACTCAAGGTGATGACACCGGCAAGGAACGGGCTGGGCAGGAAGCCGGGGATCACCTGCGGCATACCAAAATAAATGACTAGAGCTTGTACGAGCATGGGGGTACCACGAATCAGCCAAATGTAAAAATTCGCGATAAATCTGAGAATTTTGAATCTGGACAGTTTCATCAGGCAGGAGATCAGACCGATCGCAATACCGAGGGCGATGGAGATCGCCCAAATTTGTATGGTCATCTGAAATCCTACAGATAGGAAAGGCCATGCACGCGCAAGCGTTTCTATCAAGGACTGAAACATAAACAAATCAACTTCCTAAATTTTTTAACTTGGGAGAAGGGAATTAGCCTTCAATACCATATTTGGCCAGAATTTCATAATAGATGCCGTTTTTCTGAATGTTAGCAAGACCTGCGTTAAACATTTCAATCAGCTCGGGATTCTTGCCCTTCAGAACAGCAAAGCCGTACTGACCGATATTGACCATATCACCAACAGTTTTCAAATCCAGATCCTGTGCGGTGATCTGGTAGTTAATCACTGCGGCATCTTCAAAGCCAGCAGCATCGTTGCCGTTGATGACAGCGGTGTAAACGGTGGGAGAATCCTTATAGGAAACAACCTTAAAGCCGTATTCATCAGCGATGCTTGCCGCATATGCTTCACTCATGGTACCGGTTTTGGTTGCAACAGTCTTACCCTTTAAATCTTCGAGAGATGCGATGGTGCTGTCGCCCTTGACGATCATGATCTGACCATTTTCGAAATAGGGATCGGAGAAATTGTAGGATTTCTGACGGTCCTCGGTAATGGTCATACCTGCGATCATACCATCAGCCTGGCCTGCACCCAGACGGGACAGAGCAGCATCCCAGCCGCAGTTGTCGAGCTTATACTGGAATCCCTGGTCTTCAGCGATGGCGGCCAGCAGATCTACATCGATTCCGGTGTATTCGGTAGTTTTTGCATCCATAAAATCAAAGGGAGCAAAAGCGTTGTCTGCCACAATGGTATAAACCTTGTTATTGTCTTCGTCGGAAGGCTGTGCGGTATTGGTATTACCGCAAGCGGTTATGGTACCGACGAGCATCAAAGAAGCGGCCAGCAAAGCTACAGTGCGTTTTGTGAATTTCATACAAATCGTCCTTTCTGATATTTATACTAAAAAAGCTGTGCGCTGGATCTTCAAAAGGCTCTTTATGTGCGCAGCTTTTTTTGAGGGGATTTTGACATATTCAAATAAAATGTATGAATATGCAGATTTCTTGATAATCTTTTCACAATGAAATAAAAACTATTTTTCTATTATACAGTATTTTTGCCTATTTGTCACCTGAAAATTTTAAAACGACATAGAAGAGAGAAAAAGAAATCAGGATAAAACGTGCTTTTATGGAATATCTATACAAAAACAAAAAGTTTACAGTTTGTTTGCAGTGCATGGAGGGTGTGAGAAAAAGGAAAATGATACTTGAAAGCAGGATTTGTTTGTGGCATAATAAAATAGTTCAAATCGTATGCAGTATATAGCAGTGTTGAATTGGTTATACAGGTATAATGTTCAATCGCTGCCATGTCGAGTTTTGATAAAACGCATAAAAAGATATCCGGTCAGGATTTGCGAGCATAGGTGTGAACATGAAAATGTAAGAGGTTGACAGTCCTTTGGAAAGTGAATGGCAGCCTGTCAATCGGGAAACCGATTTTTTAATATATGGAGATGTACCCAAGCGGTTGAAGGGTCCGCACTCGAAATGCGGTAGGTCGGCTCAAAACCGGCGCGAGAGTTCGAATCTCTCCATCTCCGCCATGAGGTCTGCCGGCGAAAAGCTGGCAGACCTCTTTTCTTTTTATGGAGAAACCGCCGATAGGTTTTGCAGCATGGGTGCCACAATGTCCTGCTCAATGGCTGCGGCGGATTGCTGTTTCGTGGTCTCCAACAACCGCTCTTTTAAAAAAGGAATCAATGGATAAGTCCGCAGACTGAATTTGTTTTTTTGCCTTGTCCTTCTTAATCGTGACCCGTTCCAATTCTTTCTCATAAAAAGCGAGAATATCTTGTTTGGTAAGGTTACAAAGGGCAACAGGGGATGCTCTCGGAAATACAGAGCGATGGGGTTGTTAAGCTGCTGTTCGTATCCCGAATAGGTCGAGAGTTCGATGGGCTTGCTGTCCGTTACCCGTCCGGTAGCAGACTTGTATTTGTACTCAAGCCATCAATACAGGAAATCCACAAAGGAAATTTCTGCGGATGACGGGCCAGACGGAGAAGCCGACCACCGGGTTCAGGTCTGTATAGAACAGATCGCCACGCCGGATAGCCTTTCGCATAAGCTGACCTCCTGAATATTAAGTAAGCCAGAAAATGGGGCAGGCCATAAGACCTGCCCCATTTCCGGCAAAATACAAAATCAGCCGCTTTTTGGATATGTGCATTGAGAAGTTCAATAGGGCAGGCAGCACCGGCAGGCGGAGGTTTGTCCCCACTTGGGGAAAACTCCCACGCACAAAAACGCAGACCAACGCCTATTGAAATTTGTCCATTGAAAGCCGTGTGTCGTTGATATGGGACAAAAAGCAACTTCTCAATGCTGCGGATTTTCTGATCCAAAGCAAATTGAAAGCCTCTTTCAAACCCATCTTCCTGGATTAGGGATATGGGACTGTATCCTACAAATTATAAACTAATTGATGGCAACAGCATCAGCTTTGTTGAAATTGTGCTCCCCATTGAGCTTGCAGGCATCCACTATAAACAGGCGATCACCGTATGCAACTGCTGGACGGTAGCCCGGACGGATTGCCTGATTGCTATGGTGTGGCAGAGTCACGGCAGGGCCACAACCAATTCAATATCTTCGTATCCAGGCTGTTCCTTCAGACAAAGGATTTATTCAGCCGCCCACATATCCACACCCGAGGCGCCGCCAATATAAAACCGTCGGACTTCCTTTTCATCATGCAGCTTTCGGAACACCTCCATCATATTGGCTTTGATCTTCTTACAAAGGGCATAATCTTCACTTGGATGAAGGATTTATCCGCAATCGGATCACGGAGCTGCGGTTGAAAAAAGGCATTTCTGAATACCAGTTGAGCTTGGAACTGGGACA
>JAHHSM010000050.1 GCA_020025175.1 Oscillospiraceae bacterium
GGTTAGTAATAGAAGGCCTTGCCCGTATAATAAAAAACCACCGGCTACGCCGGTGGTTTTTTATTATACGCTGTCAGGTTTTACGCTTACAGTAATACTGCCTTTGGATGGATGTTGAGAGGGAGGAGGTGTTTTCTCTGTTCTTGACATCTGTACCCACCGACTGTTTTTGTTGACAAGGGAGCAGCCGGTTGTCCCAGCTGCCCCCTCACATAACTTTTGCTCTATTCACACTTGAAATTGGAGTTTACACAAAATTTGGGATTGCCCACCCATAACTCAAAACTTTTTACGGGTTTTACTTTCAAGACAGTTTAATTTGATTTAAATACCTTGATCGTTGTCTATTTTCCAATCGTCCTTCTTATCAGCTTTCAATTTTTTTAATTGGCATAATGATCTTAGTCACATGATCACTTTCGTTGTTCACGTCGAGCGGAGAAATAATGAATTTTTCAGATACCGGTCCATCAAGTTCATAACCATTTTTGTTTATCCATCTCAATAGCTGCACATGACTCTTCATAATTTCACTATACTTGCCAATATGAAATGTTGTAGCGGCTTGCATGCCACCCCAATCTCTCGTCTGTGCTTGCAATGCATCAGTGGGCAGTTCTATTTCATCACCAAACAGAACGCCAAATTCCACATCACAGTCCTTCATCAAAAATTGCTCCAGCACATTGTTATGATATGTAACAATAATTGGGCTCTTCATATGAATTCCAAGTGCTGTACATTGTTCATAAATATCCGTCCAACGTTGCAGAGACACATCTGCATTACAGTAATGCTTCATGATCTGTCGGGAAAAAATCATTTTTCCTTTGGGTATTTCTTCAATGCGAATTAAGCTTTCAGGCGCTTCATTAGAAGCTAAATATTCTTCGGTGACAGCAACACCCTTTTTGATGCGATGTAAAATTGACTGACACGATTCCATTTTTGCCTCCAAGCAATTAATTTCAGAACTAATCTCTTCGCAGCGTTTCTCCATCTTTTGCTGGAGGTTCGGTAAATCGGTATCTTCAATCAAGTCTTTGATATCTTTTAAGCAAAATCCTTGCGATCTAAGTCGGCGAATAATCAAAAGTGTTCGCATCTGTTCTTTGCTGTAATATCGATAATTACTTTCTGAATTGCGATACTCAGGTTGTAACAGTTCAATTTCATCATAATATCGAAGAGTTTTTATTGGAATATTACAATTAATGGATACTTCTCCTATGGAATATCGTTCTTCCATAAAAATCCCCCCCTAAATATTTTCAACTATGTTCCCTGTGTCATAAGCGTCAAAAAGTACGCATTATATGTCCAAATCGCCACTAAATGCTTGAATATTATACAATATACTTCTAAAAATGTCAAAATGGTACAATCGCTTTTTTCAGGATTCTCTCCACCTACGGTATCCCTTTTATTTTATAAAAGGCCTTTGTAGAAATTAAAAATTATAGAACAATATTCTTTGCGTTTTTGTCGATTAAACTTGTTTTTTTTCATATTTAAGAGTTTACGGGTACTTTTTTACCCATAAATCATTTGTAATAAGCATCTCGCCTGACTGCTTCTTATAGAACCATTCTACCGCAGAACTTTTGCTCATATTTTAAGTAAGAATTGCCACGAAATTCGAAATAATAGAACTGAAAATCATATGTTTTGCAACTTATAGCACAATAGAATATATTTCAGCCGCTGCTCTATCCTTAGGGGAGACTATTTCTTATTTTTTTTATACTCTTCTTCTTTTTTTCTATTCACCACAGCATCTCTCCCTCTGGTAGATTCTTTTACATAAAAAAATGCACCTATTTCTCCATTTTTAAAATTTTCTTCAAAGGCTTTCACTAAAAAGTTTCATCGTGTTTTGTGCATATAGTTCAAAAATGAATTATTTATATTGCCCATATTTGTAAAAACCTTTCACTAATGGGAGATTTTTTCTTTTTGTTGAAATTATTTTTTGATTTTATATTTTTTAGATATTGACTCTCTGTTTACTGTATAACGCACACTATAGTCAACAAAATTCCTTGACAGCTAATCTTCAGAAACCTCGGTTCTAATCTATCTTACGATGTCTTTGTGAGATGAGTTGTTCAAGGTATCCTATTATGCGTACGATATTAGGATAACGTATCTCATTCTGATGTCTGCAGCAAAATAATGAGATTGCACAACACACATTCTGTAATATGAAGAACAAATGAGAATGCAAAAAGACAAGAAGGAGAGTATGTTATGAACAAAAATTTGACCGCTCAAGGTAACTTGAAGCCAATTCCGTTGTTTTTACTTGGTGGCACATTATTCTCTATGCACTTTGGTGCATCCAGCATGGTTTGGCCCATGAACTGGGGTAAGGAAAGTGGTGAGGACTTCCTGTTGGCTTTTGCTGGTGCATTCATTACCTCACTGCTGCTCGTTATTGTTGCTTACATCGCTTTAGGCAAAGCTGATGGCAGTTTTTTGCAGATGAGTACTCGTATTTCCAACTCTAAATTCGCAACATTTTATTGCAGCGTCACAATTGTAGTGCTTGGTCCACTGTACGCGATTCCCCGTATGAGTGCTGCATTCTGGGATTCCCTTGTTCAGGCTACAGCTGCTTTTGGGATAGATATTGACAATAAAATCTATTTGGTTGCTTTTACCGTTATCTTCTACCTTATTACATATGCATTTTTAATTAACCCAGGTAAAGCCATGGATCGTATTTCTGCTATTTTGTTGCCTGTCCTGTTGATTGTTGTGGTCGCAGTTGTTGGCAAAGGTGTTCTCACTCCCATCGCCACTCCCGTGGAAAGAATTTATGAGCAGAATCCCTTTACTTATGGTTTTACCAACGGTTACGCGACTGCAGAAATTCTATGTGCACTGATTTTCGGTGTTGTTATCTTTAACTCCATGGCAAATAAGGGTGTACCTCAAAATTGCATGACCAAAAACATGATCCGCATTGGTATCATTGGCATTGCTTTTTTAACCTGCACACACTTTGCTCATATGTGGATCGGTGCATCTACCGGCGGAACCATTGATTTGACCTACACTGCATTGTACACCGCTGTCGCTGCTACCCTGTTTGGCAAATGGGGTGGTGTGCTGTTTTCGATTGCTCTATTCTTTGCTGCTTTGACCACCTCTATCGGCATGACCTCTGGCTGTGCATCCTTCTTTGGAGAAACATTCAACAATAGGTACAGCTATAAGACACTGTCTATTATTATGTGCGTTGTTGCTACTATTTTTGGTTCTTTGGGTCTGACTGATATGTTGACATTGCTTAGTCCCATTCTGGACTGCGTTTATCCCACTGCAATTATTTTGGTTCTTTATTATGCACTGGTTCCAAAAGCAAATACAGCGCGCCCCCTGTATGCCGGTATGTGGGCTGTTTATGTATCCTTCGCATTTGGTGTTGTCGACATGATCTGGAAGTATATGGTCAAGTTTGATATTGGCAACAGCATTTGCGATCTGTATTTAAATTTGCCGCTGGCAGATGTTTCTCTGGCATGGGTGCCTTGGACCATTCTGGCATTCATCATCGGCTGGCTTACCTATCGCGATAAGGATAACCAGACTGTATGCACTACCGGTGCTGAAATCAGTAATACTGAAAATGCATAAATTTAAAGGCAATATTTAAAAGGAGGAGCATAATCATGGCAAGAAAAGTATCTTATCTAAGCTACAACATGACCACAGCCGATGCAAACAATCAGGATGGTCTGGTTCCCTTCGGTCGGCAATGGGATTTCATTGGTGACGTTGAAACCGAGCAGATGATTCTCAACGACGGTGATGAATCCCTTTGCCTGGGTTACACAGACTGCAATATCTATGAAGATGTTTATGTCGGTGACATGATGGAGTATAAGGCCACTATGACCCATGTGGGCAATACATCCCGCGACTGCAAAATCGAGGTTTTCAAACTGGCTACACCTGCATTCCGTACAGGTAAAACCGACTGCAAGCCTGGTGATATGGTCTGGTTCGATGAACCTGTTTTGTGCACCGAAGGAAATGTGCGTCTGGTTGTGAAAAAGCACCTCCAGCGCGGTGAGCAGCCGGATGGTATCGTCAGTGATCCCTGGCGTGCTTTGGAAGACTTCCCCGAAGATGATGTGGAATTTTAATAGAGCAGGAAGGAAAGGAGTTTTGAACTATGGAAACCATTACCATGCGTTATAGAATGTCCGACCGCGATGTATTTTACGGCGGTGGTGTTGTAAACGGTGCAAGAAGCATCACCCTTATGAATGATGCTGCCAACCGCTTGATGGCTAAGGTCTATCAGAATACCGGTCATTGCACAAAGGTCAAAAAAGTTCGGCTGTATGTACCTGTATTTGCCGGTGACTATATGGAGTACATAGCTCGCATTAAGCGGGCAGAAGGGGGCAAGGTTCTGATTGAAGTCCGTGCTTTCAAGATCATCGAAGTTCCTGAGAATCCCCCGTATCCCAGCTCTATCGATGTGCTCCCCGAACCTCCTTTGTGCACTGTGACCGAGTTTGTATACGAAACTTATTGATTTGCGGAGGTAATTGAATCATGGCCAAGAAAACAGCAAAAAAAACAACCGCCAAAACGGTTGGAGAGAAAGTAACTGAAAAAAAGATTCCTAAAAAGCCTCTGGAAGGTTTGAAGGTCATTGACTTAACCACCGCATTGAGCGGCCCCTTCTGCACAATGTTCCTGGGTGACTATGGTGCAGATGTGCTGAAGATTGAACCCGTTGATGGTGAGCAGTGTCGCTCTTGGGGTCCGTTCTATGAAGATGGCGAAAGTGGTTTTTATGCTTACGTAAACCGTAACAAGAAGGGTGCCACTCTGAATCTCAAATCCGAAAAAGGTTTGCAGATGTTTTATGATCTTGTAAAAGATGCTGACTTTCTCTGTGAAAACTACAAGGGTGGTGTCACAAAGAAACTGAAGATTGATTACGATACCATTAAAAAAATTAATCCAAGCATCATTTATGTTTCCGGTTCTGGCTTCGGTCAGACCAGCCCCATCAGTCATCGTCCTTGCTACGATATCGTTGCACAGGCAATGGGCGGTATGTTGAATTTGACCGGCTTCAAGGAAAGTGCCCCGGTAAAGGTTGGTCCTTCCGTTGCAGATCATGTTTCCGGTATTTATCAGGCTGTCGGTGCCATGATGGCACTTTATCACAGAGAGAGAACCGGTGAAGGCCAGCATGTGGATGTCTCCATGGTTGATACAATTTTCAGTATGCTGGAAACCGCAATTCCAAACTACACCATTGATGGTGTTATTTCCGAAAGAAACGGCAATGTGGATCCTTCCATCGCACCCTTCGATGTTTATGAGTGCAAAGATGGTTTCATTGCATTGGGTGTGGGCAATGACCGTCTGTGGCAGAAATTCTGCAAAGTAATGGGACGCGATGATTTGTTGGAAGATGAGCGTTTCTTGACCAACGATTTGCGCGTGAAGAATTATCTCCCGGATCTGCAGAACTTGATTCGCGACTGGACTAAGGATTTCACCAAATCTGAATTGGAAGCAATTATGGATGAAGCAAGCATCCCCTGCGGTCCGATTCTGAATATGAAAGAAGCAATTGAACATCCTCACATTAAAGCACGTGAAATGATGGTTCATTGTCAGCATCCTACATCTGGGGACCAATATTTTCAGGGTGTCGTTGCCAAACTGTCTAAAACTCCTGGTACTGTTGATTTCGCAGCACCCACTTTGGGCCAGCACAATTGCGAAATTTGGGGCATTACCAAGGAAGAAGCCGCAAAGCTGCATGAGGAAGGCATCATTTAATTTCATTATTTTATAAATTTAAAGGCAATATTTAAAAGGAGGAGCATAATCATGGCAAGAAAAGTATCTTATCTAAGCTACAACATGACCACAGCCGATGCAAACAATCAGGATGGTCTGGTTCCCTTCGGTCGGCAATGGGATTTCATTGGTGACGTTGAAACCGAGCAGATGATTCTCAACGACGGTGATGAATCCCTTTGCCTGGGTTACACAGACTGCAATATCTATGAAGATGTTTATGTCGGTGACATGATGGAGTATAAGGCCACTATGACCCATGTGGGCAATACATCCCGCGACTGCAAAATCGAGGTTTTCAAACTGGCTACACCTGCATTCCGTACAGGTAAAACCGACTGCAAGCCTGGTGATATGGTCTGGTTCGATGAACCTGTTTTGTGCACCGAAGGAAATGTGCGTCTGGTTGTGAAAAAGCACCTCCAGCGCGGTGAGCAGCCGGATGGTATCGTCAGTGATCCCTGGCGTGCTTTGGAAGACTTCCCCGAAGATGATGTGGAATTTTAATAGAGCAGGAAGGAAAGGAGTTTTGAACTATGGAAACCATTACCATGCGTTATAGAATGTCCGACCGCGATGTATTTTACGGCGGTGGTGTTGTAAACGGTGCAAGAAGCATCACCCTTATGAATGATGCTGCCAACCGCTTGATGGCTAAGGTCTATCAGAATACCGGTCATTGCACAAAGGTCAAAAAAGTTCGGCTGTATGTACCTGTATTTGCCGGTGACTATATGGAGTACATAGCTCGCATTAAGCGGGCAGAAGGGGGCAAGGTTCTGATTGAAGTCCGTGCTTTCAAGATCATCGAAGTTCCTGAGAATCCCCCGTATCCCAGCTCTATCGATGTGCTCCCCGAACCTCCTTTGTGCACTGTGACCGAGTTTGTATACGAAACTTATTGATTTATTCAAAATACAATCACAAATGTTCCGCCGATTGCAGAAAGTTTTCTTAGAATATATTGGTTTTCTATAGATGCATTTCCATTTCCGGGATGCTGTGAATATGTTTCAATTCATCAAAGAGGTTTCACTGTAGCTCGGCTGCGGTGAAACCTCTTTTTCTATCAAAATTTTTTAGGAGATCTATGTTATGGGAACTTCATTCCATGGAAGTAGTCGCTATGTGGTATCCGAAGATTTAATGCGCAGCGTCAATATTGCAATTGCACTGCAAAAACCACTCTTAATTAAAGGTGAGCCGGGCACCGGAAAAACCATGCTTGCGAAAGCAATCAGCGAAGCTCTTGAAAAACCTTTATATATTTGGAATATTAAATCAACCACAAAGGCACAAGAAGGTCTATATACTTATGACACGGTACAGCGGCTTTATGACAGCCAGTTTGGTGCGGATACTGTCCATGATATTGAGCACTATATCAAACTAGGGCAGCTCGGGCAATCCTTTACTGCCGATGAGCAGAATATCCTTTTGATCGATGAAATTGACAAGGCTGATTTAGAGTTTCCCAATGATTTGTTGTGGGAACTTGATCAGATGGAGTTCTATATTCCGGAAACGCAAAAAACCATTCGCGCAAAACATCGCCCGATTGTTATCATAACTTCTAACGCCGAAAAAGAACTGCCGGATGCGTTTCTGCGCCGCTGTATTTTCCATTATATTGCTTTTCCTCCCCAAGATGTCATGGAAGGCATTCTACACGCTCATTTTGAGCATCTGGATGCACATTTGCTACAGCAAGCAATGAGCAGTTTCTATATGATTCGTACAATTCCTGGCATGCAGAAAAAGCCAAGTACATCCGAACTGATTGATTGGATTCGTGCGCTGCAAATTGGTGGGGTCAATCCGGATGTATTAACACGTGAAATTCCCTTTGCAGGTATTCTGCTAAAGAAAAGGGAAGATATTGAGAGACTGACGCCGACCGATCCGGTATCTCCCCGGCGCCGCCATTGATTGCGAGGGTGCTTATGGTTTTTTCTTCTTTTTTCTATCATCTTCGTACAAATGGTTTAAAGATTTCCCTTCATGAATGGATTACACTGCTTAAAGCTTTAAATCAGGGACTTGCATATTCTAACCTTTGGGAGTTTTATTATCTTTCCCGTGCTATTCTGGTAAAAAGTGAATCTGATTTCGATCAATTTGATATTGCTTTTTCATCTTATTTCAATGAAATCCGCAATACAGAAAGCATCTCCAGCGAACTGCTGGCGTATCTTTCGCAAGCGATTGAACAGCAAAGCTACGATCAGGATGAGGTTGATCGCAGAACAAATCAAGAGTTTGATGAATTACAGCGGCTTTTAGCGCAACGCCTGCACGAACAAGTTGGTGCCCATAATGGCGGTAAACGCTGGATAGGCACCGGTGGCACATCGCCCCTTGGCAATTCCGGATACAGCTATACCGGCATTCGTGTCGGAGGAAAATCACATAATCAAAATGCATTGCAGGTGGCTTCTTCACGAGAATTCCGAGATTTTCGAGAAGATGAAACTTTGGAGTTGCGCCAATTTCAATCAGCATTTCGTCGTTTAAGACAGATGGCAACACCACAAAGCAAAGAAAAAACAGAACTGGACCTGCAGCAAACCATTGCTAAAACGTGCCAGCAGGGTGGCCTTTTGCATCTTTCCTTTCGATCACCGCGTAGAAACGCTATAAAATTACTGTTACTATTCGATTCCGGCGGCTCTATGGAACCACATGCGCAACTGTGTAATCAATTGTTTCAATCCGTCAGAAAAGCGAATCATTTTGCCCAACTAAAAATTTATTATTTTCACAACTGTCCCTACAATCGTATCTATAAAACACCTGCATGCATCTATCCCGAAAGCATTGATACCCAATGGCTAATCGATCAGCTTTCTTCGGATTACAAGGTGATTTTTGTTGGCGATGCCTCTATGGCAATTTGGGAAATGCGCTACTATACCGGCGGACGTAACAATCGTCCAGGTAATTTCATTTCCGGCCTTTCTTGGCTGCAAAAATTTGTCCAAAAATTCAGCCATGCCATATGGCTGAATCCGATTCCCACCAGCCAGTGGGAACTGAGCAAAGGTGCTGAATCTATCCAGTACATCCGCAAAGAAATATCTATGTACCCATTATCCCTTTCCGGAATCGAACAGGGAATCCGTCAATTAATTGCTTCAAAATAATCGTTTTTATACAGAATAATATTGCAAGGAGGTCCTGTTTTAATGAGTGCAAAACAATACTCGTTGGTACTTATGCTTATGACTGCTTTCCTCTGGAGCCTTGCTGGTGTTTTTATAAAAATTATTGACTGGGACCCATTGGCTATTGTTTGCACACGCAGTCTAGTTGCAACCATTGTTATGTATTTATTCATCCGGAAACAAAAATTCCAATGGTCTTGGGCAATGCTGGGCGCTGCTCTGTCATATGCCTGCTTCACCTACTGTATCATTCTCTCCACCAAATTAACAACTTCCGCTAACGCTGTGATACTACAATACACCGCGCCTATTTACGTTGCCTTTTTGTCCGGCATTTTACTCAAAGAGCACATTCGAAAAGCTGATTGGCTTTGTCTTGCAGCAGTCATTGCAGGCATGTGGCTTTTCTTTATGGACCAGATCAGCGGTGGATCAGTCTTAGGTAATTTGATTGGTATTGGAAATGGTGTTTCCTTTGCGTTTCTCTCTATCTTTCTTCGCTTTCAAAAGAATGGGCATCCGGAACAATCTGTATTTATTGGTGGTTTGATTGCCTTTTTGATTGGAATTCCATTCACAATCAATCATGGAATCCCTGCACCCAAAGACATCCTGGTGATTATCATTGCTGGAGTTGTTGTTTCTATTGGATATCGTTTATTTACAGAGGCTTCTAAACATCTATCGGCTTTGCAATCTGTCATGCTCCCAATTATCGATCCCCTGCTGAATCCCCTATGGGTATTTTTAGCTGTGGGCGAAAAGCCAAGTCTCATTTCCCTGTTTGGCGGCATCATAATCCTATGTGCGATTACCATTCGATCATTGATGCTAATGCGGGAACCAAATCCGTCTCGTCATTCTGATTCATTCAAAACAGAATGATCCATATCCTGATACAAGAAAAATACTATAAGGAGTGTATTATTTATGGAACTGAAAGATGCTATTTTGAACAGAAAATCAATTCGAGGTTTTCAAAACACCCCTATCAAAAAAGAAGTATTGGAGCAAGTTTTGCAGCTTGCAACCAGAGCGATTTCTGGTGTGAATTGCCAGCCTTGGGAATTCGTTATTGCAACCGGTTCAACGCTGGATACTTTAAAAGCGCAAAATATGGAGTTGTTGCACAGCGGTGCTCCCGAAGATCGTGCCGATGCTGATGTTCCCACTGGCATTTATTTGCAAAGAGGCAAAGACATTGGTAAAGCACTGCTCAGTTCCATGGAGATTGCCCGAGAAGATAAACCTCAGCGCATTTGGTGGAGCGAACGTGGCTACCGTTTTTTTGATGCGCCTGCTGTCATCTTTTTGCTGATGGATCACGTATTTGACGAAACTGCATATCGGTTTGATTTGGGTTGTCTTGCACAAAACATCTGTCATGCAGCAATGGAGTTTGATCCTGGAACCTGTGTTGAAGATCAGGGGATTACTTATCAGAAAAATGCACGTAAACTGCTGCAAATCCCACAAAACAAGATATTTGTATCTGCCATTGCCATTGGTTATCCTGATGATACTTTTGCAGCTAACCATGTCATTAGCACACGTGAATCTATTGAAAATATAAGTACATGGCACGGATTTGGTGACGCGAAATAACTTGCAGCGCTGCCGCTATATCTGCATCTCACCGATTGAGATGCAGCAAGCAAACATAACTGATCGTCATTTGCGACATGCAGTGTTTTCAAAAATGAGACGGATAGAATTGCTGATAAAAATGCCTCCAGTAAATAGAGTCTTACAGATTGGTAATTTATTTGGTAGATCATGCTCCTTTTGCACAAAAATTTTTGTTTAAATTATAGAATTGCGAAAATTTTTGACTGCAACTTTGCTTTTTTTCTTTTGCACATCGCAAAATCAGATATTTGCTTGGATGAGATTTGCTCGCTGCATCGTTTTTTGTAGAAAAATTTTTTTAAAAAGGGATTGACACTCCATTTACTATATCGAAGAAACTATAGATAAGCTGATGACCAACAAAGATGCCCTATCATCAGCTGCGCAGCAATTCCCTTGCTGTAGCTTAGCTATATGAATCATTCATTTTGCAGGGTTCCTCACTCTGCCACTAGTAAAGAAAGGAATTGAAAATTATGGACTTTTCTCTGACAAGAGAGCAGGAGTTGCTCAAAAAAATGGCTGCTGAATTTTCCGAAAATGAGCTCGGTGCTGTAGCGGCTCAGGTTGACGAAGAACATGTTTTCCCTGCTGAAAATTTTGCTAAAATGGCAAAACTGGGTTTCACCGGCATTGGTATCCCTACTGAATTCGGCGGTGTTGGTGGCGGTGCTCTTGAAAAAGTCATTGTCGTATCTGAATTTGCAAAGTACTGTATGGCTTCTGCGGCTATTCTCTCCATTCACCTGATTGCTCCTCAGGCCATTGCAAAATACGGCAACCAGGCACAAAAAGAGAAGTATCTCCCCATGTTGACAAAAGGCGGCAGCCTCGGTGCATTTGCGCTAACCGAACCCAATGCCGGCTCTGATGCAGGTTCTGCAAGTACAACTGCAATTTTAGATGCTGAAACCAATGAGTATGTACTCAATGGCAGTAAATGTTTTATCTCTGGTGGCAGCCGGGCAGATGTCCTGATTGTTTTTGCACTAACAAATCCTGCAAAGGGTCTTCGTGGCATGTCCGCTATCATCGTTGAACGCGGTACGCCAGGTTTTTCTGTTGGTAAGGTTGAAAGCAAAATGGGTCTTGCAGGCTCCGAAACTGCCGAGTTGATTTTCGAAGACTGCCGTGTACCCAAGGAAAACCTGCTGGGCGTTGAAGGCAAGGGTTTCAAGTATGCTATGGAAGCTCTGGATGGTGCTCGTATTGGCGTTGGCGCACAGGCTGTGGGTGTTGCAGAGGGTGCATTGGCGCTGTCTGTGAAATATGCACATGAACGCGTTCAATTCAAAAAGCCTATTGCAAACTTGCAGGGTATCCAGTGGTATATTGCTGATATGGCAACCAAAACTGAGGCTGCAAAGACATTGGTTTATTATGCAGCTTACTTGGAAGATGCACACAAGCCTTTCTCCACGGTCGCTGCAATGTGCAAGCTCAATGCTTCTGAAAATGCTCGCTTTGTTACAAATTTGGCAATGCAGATTCATGGCGGTTACGGTTATATGAAGGATTATCCCTTGGAGCGTATGTATCGTGATGCAAAAATCACAGAAATTTATGAAGGCACTTCTGAAATCCATAAGGTTGTTATTTCCAGGGCTGTTATGGGTTAATTTTTAAAAAGGAGTAAATCTTATCATGAAAATTTTTGTTTGTGTCAAGCAGGTCCCCGATACCTCCGGTAAGGTGGCCG
>JAHHSM010000006.1 GCA_020025175.1 Oscillospiraceae bacterium
GTAATTTTCTTCTATTATAGCTGTATTATTGACATATTGCAACACTTTTCTTCCGTTTTCACCAAATTTTTATTTAATTTTTGATGATTTTGCCGTACTTTATTTTTTTACTTAAGATTGAAAAGTTTTTCGATTTCTTCTTTTGTTAAATATCGCCATTGACCTTTTTCCAGTGTTTTATCCAACACCAAAGGTCCCATCGAAATCCGTTTCAAATAGACCACAGGTGCACCGCGACTCTCCAACATTCGTTTCACCTGATGAAATTTTCCTTCTCGTAAAGTCACCAAAACTTCACTTATTATCCCTGCCGAAAGAATCTCCAGTTTTGCAGGCAGACATTTCAGTTCTCCCAGCTGAAGTCCCTCGGCAAAAGCGGCACAGTCCTCTTCGGAAACCGGCCCGTCTGTGCGGGCATAATACACCTTATCCACATGGTGCTTTGGAGACAGCAATCGATGTGCCAGCGCACCGTCATCTGTCATCAGCAGCAATCCCTCTGTATCCTTATCCAGACGCCCCACCGGAAAAAGTTCCAGCTTCTGCAGTTCTCTCGGCAGCAAATCAAGCACAGTTTCTGCATAACGATCCTCTGTTGCAGATAAAATACCTGCCGGTTTATGGAGCATGACGTAGTGATACTCAGAAAAACGTAAAACTTCCCTGTCTACTTGAATCCTGTTTTCTTCAGGATCATATTTTGCATCTGCGCCGTCAGCTATCTTGCCATCTACCACTACGCGCCCTTCTTTAACAAGCTGTTTCACTTCTTTTCTTGACCAGCGACCTGTCGAAGCTATCATTTTATCTAAACGCATCTGAGCCATATCCTATTTTCTTCCTCCAAACAACATTGCTTTTATTTCTATTGTAGCATACTTTCCTAAAAATCAAAATAAATTTACCAATAAGGGAGGTGATCTATTTGTTTATCATGACAACAAAATTAACTAAAGCCAAAGCAATTACTGCGGTACTCATCGTCGGTGCGCTTTTGTGTGGCTTAATTTTCTGTGCAAACCATGCAAATAAAAGCGAAATACCATCCCCTCAGGGCATGAGCAACAACGACAGCCGCGTTGCCTATCTAAAAGCATGGGGCTGGGAAGTCAATCCTTCCGCCATCGAAACGCTTGATCTCGTTCTCCCCAAAGAATTCGATGATGCCTATGCATCTTATAATACACTACAGACGGAAATTGGTTTTGATTTATCCCCCTATTGTGGAAAACGGATAAAAAGATATACCTATACCGTTTTGAACTATCCCGGAATAAGCGAAAATATTCAAGCCGATCTATACTTATCTAATGACACTGTCATCGCTGGTGACATTCTTTCAACCGGGACCGATGGCTTTATAGCAAGCTTAAAATATCCTCGCTGAATCTGTTATGGTTCATATATTTTTAGGGAGCAATAAGATAAAAAAAGAAAGCCAGTCTAAAGACTGGCTTTCTTTGAAAAGGCATTTAATTACTCAGCAACATCGATAACGACACCGGAACCGACAGTACGGCCGCCTTCGCGAATAGCAAAACGCAGACCCTTTTCGATAGCGATGGGGGTGATCAGCTCAACCTTCATGTCAACGTTATCGCCGGGCATGCACATCTCAGTGCCTTCGGGCAGAGTGATGATACCGGTAACGTCAGTGGTACGGAAGTAGAACTGAGGACGATAGTTGTTAAAGAAAGGAGTATGGCGGCCGCCTTCGTCCTTGGACAGAACGTAAACCTGACCGACAAACTTGGTGTGAGGATGAATGGAACCGGGCTTGGACAGAACCTGACCGCGCTCAATGCCAGTACGATCGATACCACGCAGCAGAGCACCGATGTTATCACCAGCTTCTGCATAATCCAGCAGCTTGTGGAACATTTCGATACCAGTGATGGTGGTTTCCTTCTTCTCCTCAGACAGACCGACGATTTCGACCTTATCACCCATGTTCAGCTGGCCACGCTCAACACGACCAGTTGCAACGGTACCACGACCGGAGATGGTGAAGACGTCCTCAACGGGCATCAAGAAGGGCAGATCAGCCTTACGATCGGGAGTGGGGATATAAGAGTCAACAGCATCCATCAGTTCCTTGATGCAAGCATACTCGGGAGCCTCGGGATCGGTGGACTCGGAAATCAGAGCCTGCAGAGCAGAACCCTTGATAACAGGAATATCATCGCCGGGGAACTCATAACCGGACAGAGTCTCGCGGATCTCCATCTCAACCAGTTCCAGCAGCTCTTCATCGTCAACCAGGTCAGCCTTGTTCATGAAGACAACCATTGCGGGCACGCCAACCTGACGAGCCAGCAGGATGTGCTCCTTGGTCTGAGCCATAGGACCATCGGTAGAAGCGATAACCAGAATAGCACCGTCCATCTGAGCAGCACCAGTGATCATGTTCTTAATGTAGTCAGCATGGCCCGGGCAGTCAACGTGAGCATAGTGACGAGCGGTGGTTTCGTACTCAACGTGAGCGGTGTTGATGGTGATACCGCGCTCGCGCTCTTCGGGAGCCTTATCGATGGAAGAGTAATCCATCATTTCTGCGCCGCCAACCAGTGCCAGATACTTGGTAATAGCTGCGGTCAGAGTGGTCTTACCATGGTCAACGTGACCGATGGTACCGATGTTAACATGGGGCTTATTTCTTTCAAATTTCTGCTTAGCCATTTTTGAAAATCCTCCTTAACAATTTCATGTGATCGCATAAATTCCATTTATGCGCATAGTTTACAACAAATTTCAGAAAAAAGCAATCGCTTTTTCTTATCAGGACTTTGCTGCATTGCGATTTTCGATGATTTTGGTCTGCAGGTTCTTGGGAATTTCGCGATAGGAGTGAGGCTCCATAGCGTAGTTACCGCGACCCTGAGTACGAGAACGCAGATCGGTTGCATAACCGAACATCTCGGACAGGGGAACCAAAGCATCGATCTGCTGGGAACCGGGACGTGCTTCCATACCCTGGATTTCACCACGGCGGGAGTTCAAGTCACCGATAACATCACCCATATACTCCTCAGGCACAGTGACCGCAACCTTCATAATAGGCTCCAGCAGGGTTGCATCAGCCTTGCGGCATGCATCCTTAAATGCCATAGAACCGGCAATCTTAAATGCCATTTCAGAGGAGTCGACTTCGTGGTAAGAACCATCGAACAGAGTAACCTTGACATCGACAACAGGGAAACCAGCCAGAATACCAGCCTGCATTGCACCCTGAATACCTGCGTCAACAGCAGGAATATATTCCTTGGGAATTGCGCCGCCAACAACAGCGTTGACAAACTCATAACCCTTACCAGACTCGTTGGGCTCAACATGAATCTTACAATGACCATACTGACCCTTACCACCGGACTGACGAGCATACTTGGTATCCTGATCGACAGCCTTCTTGATGGTTTCCTTATAAGCAACCTGAGGTGCACCGACATTTGCTTCGACTTTGAATTCACGCAGCAAACGGTCAACGATGATCTCCAAATGGAGTTCGCCCATACCGGCAATAATGGTCTGGCCGGTTTCTTCGTCGGTATAAGTTTTAAAGGTGGGGTCTTCCTCAGCCAGCTTCATCAGTGCGATACCCATCTTTTCCTGACCAGCTTTGGTCTTGGGTTCGATAGCTACGCGAATAACAGGCTCAGGGAACTCCATGGACTCCAGGATGATGGGGTGCTTTTCATCGCACAGGGTATCACCGGTAGTAGAGTTCTTCAGACCAACAACAGCTGCGATATCGCCGCAGTAAACTTCTTCGATATCTTCGCGGTGGTTTGCATGCATCTGCAGAATACGACCAATACGCTCTTTCTGCTTTTTGGTAGAGTTCAGAACAGAGGTGCCGGCAGCCAACTTGCCAGAATACACACGAACAAAGGACAAACGACCAACATAGGGGTCGGTTGCAATTTTAAATGCCAGAGCGGAGAAAGGTGCATCGTCTTTGGACTCACGCACATCCTCTTCACCGGTATCGGGATCAATACCCTTGATAGCGGGGATATCCAGAGGAGAGGGCATGTAATCAACGATTGCATCCAACAGCTTCTGGACACCCTTGTTCTTATAGGAAGTACCGCAGCAAACAGGCATCATCTCAACAGCGCAAGTTGCTTTACGGATTGCTGCACGAATCTTATCAGCAGGAATCTCCTGGCCTTCCAAGAACATTTCCATGATCTCTTCATCAAACATGGAAACTGCATCGATCAGCTTTTCACGATACTCTTCAGCCAGATCCATCATGTCAGCAGGAATTTCCTCGACACGCATATCCTGACCCATATCATCGTAATAAACATCAGCGTTCATTTCAACCAGATCGATGATGCCCTTAAAATCAGCTTCTTTACCGATGGGCAGCTGAATTGCAACAGCGTTGCATTTCAGACGATCTTCAATCATGCGCAGAACATTATAGAAATCTGCGCCCATGATGTCCATCTTATTGACATAGATCATACGAGGAACACCATAGGTATCAGCCTGACGCCAAACGGTTTCAGACTGGGGCTCAACGCCGCCCTTTGCGCACATGACAGTGACAGAACCGTCCAGAACGCGCAGAGAACGCTCAACCTCAACAGTGAAGTCCACATGACCCGGAGTATCAATGATATTGATACGGGTCTGGGGGAACTGCTGCTTTGTACCCTGCCAGAAGCAAGTAGTAGCAGCGGAGGTGATGGTGATACCACGTTCCTGCTCCTGAGCCATCCAGTCCATAGTAGCAGTACCGTCGTGGGTTTCGCCGATCTTGTAGGTCACACCGGTGTAGTACAGAATACGCTCGGTTGTGGTAGTCTTACCAGCATCAATGTGAGCCATGATACCGATATTTCTGGTATTTTCAAGACTTGTTTTTCTCGGCATACAATTACTCCCTTACCAGCGATAATGAGCAAAAGCCTTGTTAGCCTCTGCCATCTTGTGGACGTCTTCACGCTTCTTCACAGAGCTGCCAACATTGTTTGCAGCATCCATGATCTCACCTGCCAGACGCTCTCTCATGGTCTTCTCGCTGCGAGCGCGAGAATAAGCGGTCAGCCAGCGCAGACCCAGGGTCTGACGTCTTTCAGGGCGAACTTCCATAGGCACCTGATAAGTTGCACCGCCGACACGGCGAGATTTAACTTCCAGGTTAGGCATAATGTTTTCCATAGCCTGGGCGAATACTTCCAGAGCATCCTTTTCGGTCTTTTCCTTAACAATGTCGAAAGCACCGTAAACGACCTTCTGAGCGACACCCTTCTTACCATCCAGCATGATGGAGTTGACCAGCTTGGTCACCAGCACGGAATTGTAAATAGGATCCGGCAGAATTTCTCTCTTGGGGACATTACCTCTTCTGGGCACTATGCTTCCCTCCTTCATATATATTATGATTTCATAGGTACTCGAAGGAAATCAGTTTCCTCCGTGAATGCCTGCCAAAGAGGTCTATCTCTATCAAATCGTAGAGAACCTATTCGGCAAAGCTTTCATTTAATGATTGGTCTTACTTCTTCTTAGGCTTCTTAGCACCGTACTTGGAACGGGCCTGCATACGGCCGTTCACACCCTGGGTGTCCAGAGTACCGCGGATGATGTGGTAACGAACACCGGGAAGGTCCTTAACACGACCGC
Organism: Oscillospiraceae bacterium; assembly: GCA_020025175.1. Taxonomy (GTDB): domain Bacteria; phylum Bacillota; class Clostridia; order Oscillospirales; family Oscillospiraceae; genus Pseudoscillospira. The sequence goes on from JAHHSM010000006.1 coordinate 5,638, forward strand.
CACGGATCATAACCACGGAGTGCTCCTGCAGGTTATGACCGACACCGGGGATATAAGCGGTGACTTCATAGCCATTGGTGAGCTTTACACGAGCGATCTTACGAAGTGCAGAGTTAGGCTTCTTGGGAGTCGCAGTTCTAACTGCAGTGCAGACGCCTCTCTTCTGAGGAGAAGGCAGATTGGTGGTCTTATTCTTCAAAGTGTTCAGACCAAACTGCATAGCGGGAGATGCGGACTTGTAAGTAGCCTGTTCTCTTCCCTTTCTGACCAATTGGTTAAATGTAGGCATAGGTTCTCTCCTTTCTCATAAATTATATTTTTAACAGAATATCCAAAAATATTCTGCCAAAAGCAAAATAAGTGTTTCAGCTGTTCTTCAAAAGGACAGCCACAGCTGCGCCCACGTCAATTCCGCAGGCATGACCAAGCGCGGCCATAGTTTCTACCGTGATCACATGGATTCCTTTCTCTTCACATACTGAGCGAATCGGCTCCAGAAGAGACGGGTCTGCGTCATCTGCAAAGTATACACATTGTGCACCATCAGTTTTCACAGCCTTCAAAGACTGTTTGACACCAATCACTTTGCTTTTTGTTTTTAATTCAGAAAGCACAAAAATGCTCCTTTTTTATAGTTTTTCTATATCCGCGCATTTTAGAATTATAGCATAGGCAGGAAAGAGCGTCAATAGGTTTTCAAGGAATAATCTTTCGCTTTTTTGGTGATTCTTTCTCGTATTTTGCATCAAAAAGTAGGAATTTTGCCCAAAACTCCTCATTCCTCTGCACAATCCGCTCCGCCTATCTTCCAGAAAAAGACTTTTGCTCTTTTCACAGGGACTTGCAGAACAGGCGCACCGCATCGCGGTGCGCCTGTAATACATCCTTAGCGATTCCGAAAAATCGCCTTACAAAATATCATGTTCCCCAGAGATTTCTTCATGATCGAACTGATCCATAATCATATCGGGAGATTCATCCAAAACACCAGCCACTTCCGCAGCAGCAGGGGCCTTCTCCTCAACCGCCTTATCGGGAACCAACTTTTCAGCATAGTTACGGTACTTATTCAGACCGGAACCTGCAGGAATCAGCTTACCAATAATAACGTTTTCCTTCAGACCGACCAAATGATCAATCTTACCCTTAATAGCAGCCTCAGTCAAAACCTTGGTGGTTTCCTGGAAGGATGCTGCGGACAGGAAGGAGTCTGTTGCCAGAGATGCCTTGGTAATACCCATCAGCAGCTGTGTATAGGTTGCATTTTGCAGCTCGCTGCCGTCCTCATGCTTTTCACCAGCAGCAATGCGCTCCTCAACTGCCTTCATTGCATCCTCAACTTCAAAGATATCAACCATAGAGCCGGACAAAAGATTTGTATCGCCTGCATCCTCCACACGGACCTTGCGCATCATTTGACGAACAATCACTTCAATGTGCTTATCGTTGATGTCAACACCTTGCTGACGATAAACCTTCAGGACTTCTTGAATCAGATAATTCTGAACAGCGGAAACGCCGCGGATACGCAAAATATCATGGGGGCTCAATGCACCCTGATTTAAAGCAGTACCCTTTGCAATGATGTCACCGTCACGGACATTCAAGCCGGTATGCGGCAGAGAATAGCTCTTCACTTCGCCCGTTTCCTGATCAGTTACATTGATGGTTGCCAGCGAACCACGATGGCTCTGCTCCACAGAAACACGACCAGCGATTTCAGACAGAGTTGCCATTCTCTTGGGCTTACGTGCCTCAAACAGTTCTTCAACACGAGGCAGACCCTGTGTGATATCGCCTCCAGCCAGACCGCCGGTATGGAAGGTACGCATGGTCAGCTGGGTACCGGGTTCACCGATGGACTGTGCAGCAATGATACCGACAGCTTCACCGGGGCCGACACGCTGGCCGGTTGCCAGGTTCATACCATAGCACTTAGCACAGACACCGCTGTGCGCATGGCAGGTCAGAACCGTGCGGATTTCTACTTCGTGGATACCGTGTGCTTCCAACAGCTTTGCGTCTTCTTCCATCATCATATGATCTTTGGAAATCAGGACATTGCCCTGCTCATCCACAATATCATGTACAGGATAACGGCCACGCAGACGATCTGCAAACTTTTCGATAACCTGACCGCCTTCAGCGATTTCAGACACCACAATACCCTTGGTATATCCACAATCCTCTTCACGAATAATCACATCCTGAGAAACATCGACCATTCGACGGGTCAGATAACCGGAGTCAGCGGTACGCAGTGCGGTATCAGCCAAGCCCTTACGCGCACCACGGCTGGAGATAAAGTACTCCAGAACGCTCAGGCCTTCACGGTAGTTTGCCTTGATAGGGATTTCAATGGTCTTACCGGCGGTATTTGCGATCAAACCACGCATACCAGCCAACTGACGGATCTGCTTCATGGAACCACGCGCACCGGAGTCTGCCATCATGAAGATGGGGTTAAAGCGATCCAGGTTGTCCTGCAGTGCGTTAGAAACGTCTTCAGTGGTCTTTTCCCATTCAGCAACAACAGCCTTATAACGTTCCTCGTCAGTCATAAAGCCCATCTTATACTGCTCTTCAATTGCCAGAGTACGTTCTTCAGTCTCTTTCAGCAGCTGCTGCTTAATCGGAGGCACGGTCATATCCGCAACAGAGATGGTCATTGCGCAGCGTGTGGAATACTTGTAGCCGGTAGCCTTGACCTTATCAAGAACCTCAGCAGCCACGGTGAAGCCGTGCTTGTTGATGGTCCGGTCGATAATGGGGCCAAGCTGCTTTTTACCAACAATAAAGGAAACTTCATATTCAAACATATGGTCAGGATCAGTACGATCAACATAGCCCAGATCCTGAGGAATATTTGCGTTAAAGATGATACGGCCTGCGGTTGCATCCACAATTTTCTCACGCATCACACCGTTCACTTCGCGTCTGACACGAACACGGATGGGAGCATGGATGCCGATGACACCAGTATCATATGCCATCATAACTTCATCTTCATTCAGGAACACCTTGCCTGCGCCGGGTTCATCGTCACGAACGTAGGTCAGGTGGTAGGAACCGAGAACCATATCCTGTGTAGGCACGGTAACGGGGCCACCATCCTGAGGACGCAGCAGGTTGTTTGCAGACAGCATCAGAATACGGGCCTCTGCCTGCGCTTCAGCACTCAGAGGTACGTGAACCGCCATCTGGTCACCGTCAAAGTCAGCGTTAAATGCGGTACAAACCAGAGGGTGCAGCTTAATTGCACGGCCTTCGACCAACACAGGCTCGAAGGCCTGAATACCCAAGCGGTGCAGCGTTGGAGCACGGTTGAGGAATACAGGATGATCTTTGATGACCTCTTCCAGTGCATCCCAGACTGCATCTTCTCCCTTATCTACTTTCTTCTTTGCAGACTTGATATTCTGTGCAACACCATTCTCCTGCAGCTTCTTCATAACGAAGGGACGGAACAGCTCCAGTGCCATTTCCTTAGGCAGACCGCACTGATAGATCTTCATCTCAGGACCGACAACGATAACGGAACGGCCGGAGTAGTCAACACGCTTACCCAGCAGGTTCTGGCGGAAGCGGCCCTGCTTGCCTTTCAAGAAATCAGACAGGGACTTCAGTGCACGGTTATTGGCACCGGTGACCGCACGTCCGCGGCGACCGTTGTCGATCAGTGCGTCAACCGCTTCCTGGAGCATGCGCTTTTCATTGCGCACGATGATATCGGGAGCATGCAGATCAATCAGTCTCTTCAAACGGTTATTACGGTTGATGACTCGACGATATAGATCGTTCAAGTCAGAAGTTGCAAAGCGGCCGCCGTCCAGCTGAACCATGGGGCGCAGCTCCGCAGGCAGAACCGGCAGAACATCGATGATCATCCATTCAGGCTTATTGCCGGAAATGCGGAACGCATCTACAACTTCCAAACGCTTGACAATGCGGGCCTTCTTCTGACCGGATGCCTCTTTCAGCTCCGCATGCAGCTCTTTGGACAACTGCTCCAGATCAATGTCTGCCAGCAGCTTTTTCACAGCTTCGGCACCCATGCCTGCCTCAAAATCGTCCTCATATTTTTCGCGCATATCGCGATACTCTTTTTCGCTCAGGATCTGGTTCTTGATCAGAGGGGTTTCCCCTGCATCGGTGACGATATAAGCTGCGAAATACAGCACCTTTTCCAGAATACGGGGGCTGATATCCAGCAGCAGACCCATGCGGGAAGGAATACCCTTAAAATACCAGATATGAGAAACAGGGGTAGCCAGCTGAATATGACCCATACGTTCACGACGCACTTTGGCGCGAGTGACCTCAACACCGCAGCGATCGCAGACCTTGCCCTTAAAACGAATCTTTTTGTACTTACCGCAATGGCACTCCCAGTCCTTCGTAGGTCCGAAGATACGCTCACAGTACAGGCCGTCTTTTTCGGGTTTCAGGGTTCTATAGTTAATGGTTTCCGGCTTTTTTACTTCACCGTAAGACCACTGCAAAATCTGTTCGGGGGATGCGATCCCGATTTTGATTGCATCAAATGCAGCATAACTCATGTTGCCTTTTTTCCTCCTTCATATATAGTGATCGTTCATTCTTGTGTGGATACATCACATATCCAGCGAATCGTCAAGGCCGGTGAATCCTGCTTCGCGAGCAGCATCCTCACCGTCACCGATAGCAAATCCGCTTTCTTCGATCTCAGCGTCGTTTGCAACATAACGATCGCGATCGTTATCTGCATCCATACGCGCCAAATTGAAGGTATCCATGGCATCGTCATCGTCCTTCAGTTCGATTTCGTTGCCATCCTTATCCAAAACCTGAATATCCAGGCACAGGGACTGCAGCTCCTTGATCAAGACCTTAAAGGATTCGGGCACACCGGGTGTAGGAACATTGTGACCCTTTACGATTGCCTCATACGTCTTAACACGACCGGTCACATCATCGGACTTGACCGTCAGGATTTCCTGCAGGGTGTACGCTGCACCATAAGCTTCCAGCGCCCAAACTTCCATTTCACCGAAACGCTGACCGCCAAACTGTGCTTTACCACCCAGAGGCTGCTGAGTAACCAGAGAGTAAGGGCCGGTGGAACGTGCATGGATCTTATCATCAACCAGATGATGCAGTTTTAAGAAGTAAACATAACCAACCGTGACACGATTATCAAATCTGTCACCGGTACGACCATCGTACAGCCAGCTCTTACCATCGGGGTTCAAACCGGCCTCGGTCAGCATAGCGGCAATATCTTCTTCGCTTGCGCCGTCAAAGATAGGCGTTGCAACCTTGCAGCCCATCTCATGGGCGGCATAACCCAAGTGGACTTCCAGCACCTGACCGATATTCATACGGGAGGGAACACCCAGCGGGTTCAGAACAATATCAAGAGGCGTACCATCGGGCAGGAAAGGCATATCTTCCTGAGGCAGAACACGGGAAACAACACCCTTGTTACCGTGACGACCTGCCATCTTATCGCCGACCTGAATCTTTCTTCTTTGTGCCAAATAGATACGAACAACCATATTCACACCGGGAGCCAGATCATCGCCGTTCTCGCGGGTATAAACCTTCGCATCGACAACGATGCCGCTTTCGCCGTGAGGCACCTTCAAAGAGGTGTCGCGGACCTCTCTTGCCTTTTCGCCGAAAATTGCACGCAGCAGGCGCTCTTCTGCAGTCAAATCCGTCTCACCCTTGGGTGTGACCTTGCCCACCAGAATATCACCGGCATGGACTTCAGCACCGATGCGAATGATACCGCGCTCGTCCAAATCCTTCAGCATATCCTCGCCCACGTTGGGGATATCACGGGTAATTTCTTCAGGACCCAGCTTAGTGTCACGGGCATCCAGCTCATACTCCGCAATATGAATAGATGTATAAACGTCTTCGCGCACCAGACGCTCATTCAGCAAAACTGCATCTTCATAGTTATAACCTTCCCAGGTCATAAAACCAACCAGAATATTGCGGCCCAGCGCAATTTCACCCTGATCGGTAGCAGGACCGTCAGCCAGAGTGGTGCCCTTGGAAACACGCTCACCCACATCCACAATCGGACGCTGATTAATGCAGGTGGTATGGTTGGAACGCAGGTACTTGGTCAATACATAATTCTTGACCTCGCCATTGTCATATCTGACGGTGATATTGCGCGCATCGACCTTCACCACCTCACCGTCGCCCTCAGCCAGCACAGCAACTTCGGAGTCCTGGCAGATCTTATGCTCCATACCGGTAGCAACGATAGGCGCTTCAGGGCGCAGCAGAGGCACAGCCTGACGCTGCATGTTTGCACCCATCAATGCACGGTTTGCGTCATCGTTGGGCAGGAACGGGATCATCGCAGTTGCGATAGAAACCATCATACGGGGAGAAACGTCCATATAATCCACGCGCTCACGATCAACTTCGATAATTTCATCGCGGTGGCGGCAAGTAATACGCGCATTGACCAGGCGGCCATCCTCACCGATAGGCTCAGCTGCCTGTGCAACAATATACTGATCTTCCACATCGGCAGTCATGTACTCGATCTCATCGGTAACGATGCCGGTTTCCTTATCAATGCGGCGATAAGGAGCCTCAGCAAAACCATACTCATTGATACGTGCATAGGTGGCCAAATAAGAGATCAGACCGATGTTAGGACCTTCAGGCGTTTCAATAGGACACATACGCCCATAGTGGCTGTAGTGAACGTCACGAACGTCCATGCTTGCACGCTCACGGCTCAAACCGCCGGGACCCAGTGCAGACAGGCGGCGCTTATGCGTCAGCTCTGCCAGAGGATTGGTCTGATCCATGAACTGTGACAAGGGCGAGGAACCAAAGAATTCTTTGATTGCAGCAGTCACGGGGCGAATGTTGATCAAGCTCTGGGGCGTGACAACATCCAGATCCTGAATGGTCATACGCTCACGGGTCACGCGCTCCATACGGCTGAAGCCGATACGGAACTGATTCTGCAGCAGCTCGCCAACGCAGCGCAGGCGGCGGTTGCCCAGATGGTCGATATCGTCCTTTCCGGACAAGCCCAGTGCCAGACCGTTCATATAATTCACAGAAGCAAAGATATCATCGATAATAATGTGCTTAGGCACCAGTTCATCGCGGTGTGCGCTGCACTGCTCGATCAACTCTTCGCCTTCATATTTCTCAATCAGTTCCTTGAGAACTTCAAAACGGACGCGCTCCTTGATGCCGCACTTATCCAGAGGATCAAAGTCAACATATGCGTCCATATCCACCATGTGGTTGGAAAACACCTTGATGGGATTGCCGTCCACATCGATGGTCACTTCATTGACACCGATATGATCCAAACGCTGTGCTTCGTCCACAGTCAGGATACGGCCTGCCTCAAACAGAATCTCACCGGTCATGGGATCTGCCACAGGGTAGATCAGCTTGTGGTCATAAATACGGTGCCACAGTGCCAGCTTCTTATTAAATTTGTAACGGCCGACGATAGAGAGGTCATAGCGGCGCTGATCGAAGAACATGCCGTCGATCAGGGTGCGGCAGGAATCCACCGTGGGAGGCTCACCGGGACGGAGCTTGCGATAAATTTCGCACATGGCCTCTTCATAGGACTTGCATGCATCCTTTTCAATGGTGGTTACAATACGGGGATCATCACCAAACATTGCAAGAATCTCGGCATCGGTCTTCAGGCCCATTGCACGCAGCAGGCAGGTAATGGGCAGCTTGCGGTTCTTATCGATACGAACCCAGAATTCACCGCTGGCATCGGTTTCATATTCCAGCCATGCACCACGGTAAGGGATCACGGTAGCGCTCAGCAGCGGTTCATCGGTCTTAGGATCGATGTCTTTACCATAATACACACCAGGGCTGCGGACAATCTGAGAAACGACGACGCGTTCAGCACCATTGATCACAAAGGTGCCTGCCTGAGTCATCAAGGGGAAATCACCCATGAAGATTTCCTGCTCTTTGATTTCCTCAGTTTCCTTATTGCGCAGACGAACGCTGACTTTCAGCGGTGCTGCATAAGTGGCATCACGCTTCTTGCATTCTTCCACGCCATATTTGGGAGGCTCATTCATGCTATAATCGATGAATGTCAGCTCCAGATTCCCTGCAAAGTCCGTGATGGCGCCGACATCTTCGAACACCTCACGCAGACCCTCATCAAGGAACCATTTGTAGGATTCTTTCTGGATCTCCAGCAGGTTTGGCATCGGGATGACTTCTTCATGCTTGGCGAAACATCTGCGGACGGTTTTTCCGTAGAGCTTCTCATGGCCCAGACTACACTCCATTTGATCACACTCCGTTTCTTTGTACTGAAAAGCCTTGCGGCATTGTTTACAATCAAGGCAGAGCGCAGACTCGATACACACGGTATTGTTGTTTGAATTATCTTCCAAACATCTTGATTCTTCGATTCATTCGTGGTAGAGTAACTGCAACAGATGACACAGTGGTGCCATCCACTTTCTGCATATAAGCGTCTGATTATACCATTATTTTCAGGCGCTTGTCAAGCGTTTTTCAAAAAAATAGTGATTATTTTCGATAAAAAGCGATTTACAGCTTGTAAATCGCTCTTTTTTATTTTTCTTATAAAATTTTTTCTTTTGCAGCTCCCTTCTTCCCAGATCACTTTTCTCCCAGCCATTTTCTTTTTTTCGCCATTGCTTGCACCTAAAAAAATTTTTATAGATTTCGCCGACTTTTTACAGCACTTTTCACAATTTTCTATATTTTCATCCCAAAAACCCGGTAAGCAGCTTGTGCTTACCGGGTTTCCGTTTAATCGATCACCGTGACCTTTGTCATCACAGGCTGATCCTCTTTATTCACGCTGCCGTTGCCGTCCAGAACCTTTGTCTTTTCACAAATCTGATCAACAATCTCCATGCCTTCTGTCACATGACCAAAGGCAGCATATTGACCATCCAGGCTGGTAGAATCCTGATGCACGATAAAGAACTGGGAGGAGCCGCTGTCAAAGGGCTGGGCGCGCGCCATAGAAACCGTGCCGCGCACATGGGAAATGGGATTCTCATGCCCATTCATTGCAAACTCACCAACAATATTCGTATCGCTGCCGCCGGTGCCATTGCCGTTGGGATCACCGCCCTGAATCATAAATCCGTCAATAATGCGGTGGAAGGTCAATCCATCATAAAAGCCATCATTTGCCAGATTCACAAAATTGGTCACGGTGACCGGTGCAGCATCGGCATCCAGCTCCATCGCAATCGTACCGTAATCTGCAACCTCGATTTCAACATGATGCTTACCCTGCAGCAATACCACATCATCATTACCTTCACTGCTGTGCATACCATCGCCTTGATTTGCACTATCCTGAGAGTCAGTTGTGTTACCGCACCCAGACAGCAAACCAACAGACAGTGCCAAAACAGACAGCAGCATTCCGATCTTTATTCGTTTCATATTCTACACTCCAATAATCATATTCCAGATCAATAAGATCACGAAAACAGTGTACCATTTTCCCAAACAAATGTAAATCTTCTGCCTGCAGCCAAGTGTGAATAAACCGTAAATTCTGCTCATTTCCTTTTCCTCCTATTTTACCCTTGAAAATAGCCGCTCCTCTATGCTATTATTCTATAAAAGGAGTATTCAAGGTGGTGAATTACACTATGCGCATCTATGAGTCTGCCGAAGATTATCTGGAAGCGATTTTGGTGCTTCAGGAAAAAAATGGATATGTCCGCTCAATCGATATTGCAAATGAACTAAATTATTCCAAACCCAGTGTCAGCATTGCCATGAAAAAACTGAGAAATAACGGCTATATCGAGATGGACGAAAATAGCTTCATCACATTGACTGATGAAGGGCATCGGATTGCCAATCGCATCTATGAACGCCATCGCATTTTAACAAAGTTGTTCATCGGTTTAGGTGTATCCGAAGATACGGCTGCAATGGATGCCTGCCAAATCGAGCATCATCTAAGCGACGAAACTTGGTCGAAACTCAAGGAGTTTGCCCAAACACATTTTAAATAAACGAACCCCACAGCTGTCCCATGTGACCGCTGTGGGGTTTTTTTATCATTTCAGCATGGTAGAATTATTATAGACCGAGGGACTGTACAGGAACAATACATCCTGTCCATGGAAATCGATAAACTGATCCAAAATCGAAGAAGAAACATACCGCAGATCCACCAATGTGACACTTGCATAATCCTTTACCAAAAGCGGCGCAAGAGAGCTTCCAAAGGAATCCCGGAATAAAATCAGTTCCCGCTCCGTTGCCGCATTGGGGTTTGTAATGGTCAAAAGCGCGTCAGCACCGCCCAAAAATACATCGTAGGCGTCTTTACCATGCAGCTTTTCCGGCTCATAGATGCCGGTATCTTTGCCGGTTTCAAAATGGTGCACTGTACAATGATCCAAAATATCATTGCTCAAGTATACCAAATTCTCTGCCGGCAGCGGCAGCGCAGACTGTCCTCGGTAAACACCGTGGAACTGATCGTAAACCGTCTCGCTATAGTCATCAAAATCCGTCACATCCACACCCAAGTGTTCCGCAATCCGATCAGTAACCTTTCCCAATGTTTCCTGCCGCCAGTGGGAATCCGTCTTATAGTAATTCTCCGCACCCAGACAGTCATAAAGATCAATGCGCTCCATATCTGCCAAATTTTCAGCAAGGATCGCATCCAACTTTTTATAATTGATGTGCGGATACCCTTTTTCCTGTGCAAGGTAATAATTCTTATCCGGAATCACGCCGTAATACACATCACTGTCCGGGAAATACCTCTCCCGAAGTGCACGAAACTTATCCGCAGCGCTCTTCACACTTTCCTGCTGTAAATTTGTTTCCAGCTTGGAAAGGCTGCCGTCCACAAGGTAGATGCCGTTGTTGTCCTTGTGCTGCATCACATAATAGTGCACCTGTGCTTTCAAATTACGAAATGTTTCACGCAGAGGAAACTGATCCAAGGAATAGCTTTCAAACTCCTTCATAAACTTACCGTCCATCAGCGTCTGTGCAGAAAGAATTGGTTTCTGCGCAAGACGGCGCCGCTCACTCAAAGACCACTCCTGATCCTGATGCAGCACGCAGCCTAAAAAACCGACACCGAAAGCGCCCAATAGTATGGCAGCCGTAACTTTCTGTTTATCCACTTTGCGCGCCCTCCTTAGAATCTAAAATAGAGAAACGGATTAAAAGATCCATCCACAAGATACGCCGTGCAAACAACCAGCAGCACCAACAGCACGACTGGCTGCAAAGCGGGCATGACCGCGGCACCGAGCTTACTTTTTCCAAACCGTTCTGCCGCTATTTTCACAACAGGTGTGGCGCCGATCAAGGCTGCAGCCAGCAGCAAAGCATAGCTGGAACTATAATACAGGGTCTTTTCAGAAACAAGCCCACCGCCGGCAAGACCCAGCATACCGCTCAAATCCGTGATAACACCACTGAGACCCACACCGTTGAAAATTACAAAGCTGAAAACCGTCACTGCCAACAGATAAACATGACACACAGCGGCAGGCAATTTTTCCAGATATTGATACAGCCATAGTTTTTCAATCAACAGGAACACCGCAAAGTAAAGCCCCCAGAGGACGAAGTTCCATGCCGCGCCGTGCCACAAACCTGTCAGGAACCACACCACAAAGATATTCAGTATCTGGCGTCCTTTCGCAACACGACTGCCGCCCATGGGGATATACACATAGTCTCTGAACCAGGAACCCAGCGAAATATGCCAGCGGCGCCAGAATTCCGTAATGCTCTTGGCAATGAACGGATAGCGGAAGTTCTCTGGAAAATGGAATCCAAATACACGTCCCAGTCCGATTGCCATATCGGAATAACCGGAAAAGTCAAAATAAATCTGCAGGGCAAAGGCAATCGCAATCACCCAGTACATCAAAACCGAGCTTTCGCCCGTGCCGCGCAGCACAGCGACCAATGCGCCCAGCTGATTTGCAATCAATACTTTTTTTGAAAGGCCGATCACAAAACGCGACAACCCGTCCGATACATCACCAATCCCGGAACGGCGAGTGTAAAGTTCCCCCTCCACATCGCTGTAGCGCACAATCGGGCCGGCAATCAGCTGGGGAAACAGCGCGATATACGTTGCCAGCTTGATCAGTGAGCGCTGCACAGCAACTTCACCGCGATACACATCAATCGTATAGCTCAGCGTCTGGAAGGTATAAAAACTGATGCCAATGGGCAGTGCAATCGCCAGCATGGGGAAATCCGTTTTCAGCACTGCATTCACGCTGTCCAGGAAAAAATCGGCATACTTAAAATAACCTAAAACCGCCAGCTCACCAACAACTGACACTCCAAGGAATACCTTCGACAGTGCCCTTCCCCGGAACCGATCGATCAAAAGCCCACATCCATAGGAAAATACAATGGTGAATATCATTAATAAAACGTATCTGGGCTCACCCCACCAGTAAAAAAACAAACTGGCAAGGAGCAAAACCATATTTTTCCCCACCTTTGGCGCAGCAAAATAAAGCACCAATACAATGGGCAGAAAATAAAACAAAAACGGGATACTGGAAAATAGCATAGATAAATCCTCTCGTATGAATTTTTCCTTATTGTCTTAAGAGCCAGCGGTCATTATTCTGCATAAGATGCAGCCGCACAGTCCGCACACCGGAGCGCACTGTGAGCACGGCTGCTTCCTCTTTATCACACTGCCAGTACATCTGCATATCAGGCTCAACTTTGCAGGATGTACCCATTTGCTGTGCCATACCTGTGATCGGATCAAAAAGATACATCTCTCCTGCAGATACCTTCACAGCAGCAGCCCGGTCAAAGCGCAAAGGAATACAGCCCTCTGCAACCACACCCGCATTGACTGCCTCCACGGCCTTCATTTTTTGACCATGCATTGTCCCGGTGGAGGGATCTACCATAATCGCCTCATATGCCACAGGCAAAACACCGTTTTCCATCATCCTCTCACCGCTGTAAATCACGGGTTTGGGTGAAAGGCCATACACAGATATCCCCATCACGATCATCAAACACGCCGCAAAAGACACCAGCCGCTTTTGCCTGCGTGTACGCTTTTTTTTCGCTGCATAACAGGCCGTCATCACACGTTCCTTCATGCCCACCGGCGGCGTCACACTACGATATCTATTTTTCACGTTCTCATCATACATGACTCTCCCCGCCTTCCAATTCTTTTTTCATCATTTCTCGGCCACGCTTGAGCCGCATTTTCACCGCTGAGGCACTAATTTGCAGCACGCGGGCAATCTCCTCGATTTTACATTCCTCAAAATGATATAGTGTTAAAGGAATTCGATATTCCTCCGGCAGTTTTTCCAGCACATCCAGCACCTCGCTGTAGCTGTCCCACATGCCGACTTCCGCCACATCATCCAAAGATGCCGCCTGACGCAAAGAGCGGCGGCGCAAAGCATCTTTGCAGGCATTGATCGTTACGCGGAGCATCCACGCTTTTTCATGCTCCTGCGTGAAAAACAAATGCGGCTGGAGCACATATTTTTCAAATACGCTCTGCACCACATCTTCCGCATCCTCATTATTTTTCATCATCGACAGTGCTAAACGGTACAGCATTGTCGCATAACGGTCATAAAGATCCTCGATGGGATTCTTTTCCCCCGGCACATAAAGCAGCACACTTCTGCCTCCTTTGTTTGTAATACGTTCTGAATCTCTGTTTGGTCACACTCTTTTCCCAGATTGTTGTTTCATGATAGCATGGAGCAAAAAAATCTGCAATATCCATATCATTTTCAGAATCGGGCAAAAGGCGCACACCGCTTTGGTGTGCGCCTTTTTTATATATAGTTTCTCCTTTTCACAGCGTCGGATGATCGCAGCGGCCGAGGAACAGAATCGTTCCGTCCGCATCCCTCACGCCATAAAGGAAGGGACGCTTTAGCGTCATGTCAATGGTTTCATCGGGCGGCGCGGCACTGCCGCAGCCCTCGATTTTTGTATAGGCAGCCGCTTCCACGCCTTCCTCATCAATGGCAAAGCTGGTGCCCTGATTTACTGCGGAGATAAACACCGGACTGTCGCACAGATTGGAAAAATCCGCCCGTGTGTCGGAAAACGCCTGTTCAATGCCCATGGAGCGCAGTACAGGCATCAGATCCAGTTCGCTCTTTGCCTTGAATTTCGGTATACCCCAATCCACCATGCGATTTTTTTCCTTCTCCGGATCCAGCAGATCCGCAATACCATGAGTTTGCAGCAGACCGTCAATCGTCACTCCCTCATCGGGCAGCACCGCGAAAAATTGCCATCCTTTCTCAAGGGGCAGGCTTGCCATGGTATATCCTTCCACGGCAATAGTCTCACCGCTGCGGCTCTGATGCATGAAATCGCAGGACACCGCACTGCCGTCTGCCAGATAGAACTCCTGCTGCTGCGTATTTCTTTTTGAAAATTCATCCACCCAGTTGGCTTTGAAATAAACCGTGTTCAGCAGCATCATCAGCGTTTGCGGACTTGTCTGCACCTCCGGTTTCAAAAGTCCCTTCGTGTTTTTGCTGATCCATTTTCCAATGGCATCGCCTGCATCCGGCGCGGCAAAGTCCACTGTATAGGACTCGGCATAAAAATTCTCCGATGCATTGTTCAAAAAGGCCTCCAGAAACGCCGTACCGTCCTGCATCCATACGGAGTTTGCAAGGTGGACCCTGCAATGCTTTTCATCCTCATAGAGGGCACGGTAGAGGGTTTCCAGATTTTCAGAAAGTGCCTGCGTATCCTCGGCACCCAGCACGGTATAGATTTCCTTCTGCGTTTCACCGGCGGCACCCGTACCTGCCAGTGCCAGGGCGTAATAGAGGCTCACAGGGGAATAGCACAGATTTTCCTTTCCCTGCAGCACCACATCGCTGCTGCGGGCGGAAAAATCATCCAACGACGCGGCAAAGGTCTGATCTGCCGCCACGTTCCAGTCGCCGCTGCGCGGCAGAACAGGTGCTTTGCCCGAAAGGGTCGCCGCGCCGCCGGCGCAGCCCGGCAGTGCCAGCAGCAGTGCCCCCGCCAGCGCCATAGCTGTCAGTTTCTTTTTCATTCCAATTCCTCCTTCTTTAGCATCAGATGCTCCTTTTAAGCCCCCGGCTGTTCACACACGCCCACAAACAGCAGCGTACCATCTGCATTGCGCAGGGCATACAAAAAGGGTCTGTTCAGATTCATGTCTACGATTTGATCCACATCCGCAATGGCAGCGGCTTCATCCTTTGCAATTTCCGTGTATGCCGCCGCTTCCACGCCGTTTTCATCGATGGAAAAAGCTGTTCCCTGCTCCACGGCGCCGATGCTGCTCGGGCTGTCCGACGCGGCGCTGAAATCCGCCGCAGCTGTGAAAGCATCGCAGATGCCCAGCCCCTTGAGCATCGGTATCAGATCCAGCTGAAACTCCTGCTTGAATTTCGGCACCGCCCAGGCAATCCTGCAGTTTACCGCGCTGTTTTCATGCAGCAGTGTCTGCAGCCCTTCTTCACTCAAAAGGCGCGCAAGACTGATCTCCTCCTTTGGAAGAACAAATACCATTTCGCTGCCGCTCATAAAGGTCAGCGCCGCTTTTGTATAATGCTCCCCCTGCTCCACCTGTCCGATGCTCTCTGTATGCATAAAGTCCGCCTCATGCTCCCCGCCCTTTGCATCGGTAAACACCGCCTGCTTTGTAGCACTTTCGTCAAAGACATCAGACCAGGTATCCTTATAATAAATCGTATTGAGCAGCACCTCCGGCGTGCCTGCATCGTGCTGAAACTCCGGTGCCAGGAGCCCATTCGTCTGCTCTTTGACCCAATTTTTCATTTTTTCATTAGTCTTTTTACTGAAATTGACCTCAAACAGCTCCGCGGAAAAATTCTCCTTCAGCCGCTTCTGATAGGCTTCTTTTGCAGCGATATCCTTGCGCATCCAGACGGAATTGGCAAGATAAAGCTTGCTGTACTCCTCATCCCGATGCAGGGTGTTCAGCAGAGCGCCGCAGTTTTTCGCCAGCTGCTCCGTATCCTCTGCACCCAGCAGATCATACATCTGCTTTTGGGTTGTTCCTGCTGCACCGGTGGCCGCCATGGACAGCGCATAGTAAAGGCTGATGGGACTGTAGCAGTAATTCTCCTGCCCCGAAAGCAGCTCTGCTGCGCTCCTTGCTGCAAAACTCTCCACATCTTCTGCAAATGCAGTGCCTTCTTTTGCACCTTCAAACCGGATCCAACTGTCTTCAATCAGCACATCAATCGCATTTTCCGATACATACTGATATACATATCCGACACCGAAATTAGACTGCTTTTCCTTTTGCGGAATTGCCGTTTCGTCCACGGTCGTTTCCGTCTCACCATCCATTAACGTACCACAAGTATGCTCAAAATCGCTTTCCTGTCCTGTACTGTAATACAGCCGTCCGTTCACATAGAGCATCCGCTCCGGCGGCTCCACCTGCGAAGGACCATTTGCCGCAGGCTTGACAGGGTCTTTCGCCCCCTGCGTGTCGCAGGCTGTCATGGACAGTACTATCACAACCGCCATAAGGCATGCTATCCATCCTTTTCTTCCCTGCATCGTTCATTCTCCTTTCAAAACAGTATGCTCAAATCGTCGCAATAAAAATAATAGTCATTGAGTTTTACAACTGCGTTTTCCACATCGCCCAATGCCTCGACTGTTTCACCAGAATCCAGGATGATTGCAATTTTTACGGTAAAATGAAGCTCTTCCTCGTTATTTTCCGCCACAGTCACTTTTGCGCGGCGCAGCTGATCCAACAGTCGCGCGGCACGTCCGCTCTGAGGCACGGCTCCGTTCTCCGGAACCACAGTATCGCTATCCCCTTTTTGTGTTTCTATCGTTGCAGAGTCATAGGAGTCCCTCATGGATTCCACCCGGACCTCCACAATGACAGCAGAACCCCAGATACCCTCCAGCACATCCTGCTGCGATGCCTCAGCTCCGCCTTTTATCATTTCCAGCGCAGCATCATTACAGTCGCCCGACGCAGAGGAGCCCATGCGGAAAGAATGCATCACATTGGGTACTGCCAGCACAACAACAAGGCAAAAGCAGGCTGCCAGCACATACCAGTGCCGATAGTGCTGTTTGTGCACCGTGCTTTGTTCTGCCCGCAGGAGCAGATCGTCGCCCACATCGCCTACAGCCAGCAGAATCTGTTTTTCATCAATGCGTTTCACAGTGCATATCCCTCCTCGCGCAAATAGATTTTCAGCTTTCCCCTGGTGCGGCTCAATCGTGTTTTCACCGCATTGGATCTCATATGATACCGCTCCGCAATGGATGCAATCGAATCCAGATACCAGTAGCGGCGCAGAAAAATACTGCATTCCTTCTCCGGCAGTGTGCGCAGAAAGGCATCGATCAGCCGACTCAATTCCGCCGTTTCCAATGCATCTTCCGCACTTTCACCGCCACATTCCTTCAATTCCTCCAATGCAATATTCACCTCCCCGCCGCCGCGCTTCTGGGCTGTATTTCGGATGGAGCAATTGATCGACAGATTGCGGCAGATTCTGCCTAAAAATGTCCGCAGCACCACAGGCCGCTGAGGCGGGATGGCATTCCATGCACCAAGCCATGTATCGCTGACGCATTCCTCCGCATCTTCCTGCCGTGCAACAATCCGCTGGGCAATGCTCCAGCAATAGGCACCATATTTCTCCTCACTCCGGGAAATCGCCTCCTCATTGCGGTTCCAATATAGCTCAATGATCTGCAGATCCTCCACATTTTCGCCTCCCTGACTCTTCTACTTCAATACACAAAAAACATTCTGAAAGGTTACAGAAAATCAGAATTTTTTTCAAATACAAAAAAGACCGCCCGGAGGCAGCCTTTTTTCAGCCTTTTCGATATTTCTTCAGCAGTTTTTCATTATCTGCGCGCATAGTAACCACGGCAACCGCAACCCACAGTGCTGTAGAAATCCAGTAAGCCACGGAGCCTGCTGCAACTGCCGCAAAACCGCCTGCAATGCAGATGACACCGCACAACGTAAACGCGCGGCAAACATACCTGCTCAACCCTTGCAAATCATACTGTTCACGCTGTGCGCTCGGCAGCCGATCAAAATTTGTGATCATAAAGGAAACCCTTTCGGGCTTTACTGTAAAGTAGACCGCAAAAATCAAAAACAGCAGCCCTTCCACCAAATTCAGCATAAACCACATGTTATTCACCAATTTTACCAGATCAAACATTCTTTTTCTCCTTTTGCTTACGGTAAGCCTCCGCCCGTGCCAAGCACTCCCGATGAATATCTTCCTCAATCTCCATTTGCGCCTGCGGATCATATTCTCTCAAACTGAGCATCCGGCGAAATTCACCGGGATAAGGAAACTGCACATCATAATCCTCACCAAAACGTACCGTCACCTGTCCCTTTTCAACGGCTACAATGGTACCGCGTCCGCGATATTCGTGTACGACTTCTTTTCCAATCAGCATACTGCATCCCTCACTCTACCGGCGCATCCGGAAAATATGTATAATACTGCTCGTTCATCCATGCTTTCAAGGCACTCAGATCTTCATTTTCGATAGTGAAATGCGTCTCTTTGATATCCGTTGCCTTTTCGTAGCACCACTGCGTATATGTTGCCACATCCAGCTCATTGGAGTCAAACTCCATATGAAAGCGATAGCGAAACTCGCCGATTGAACCGGTATAAACAGACGTAACACGCAATTCGTGCATCGTCAGTGCCTCGATTTCTTTTTTCATCTTTTTTATACTCCTTCAATAGTTTCCCACGGTGCGATTTTCTGTGTCGGCAGGGCATGTCCTCTATGCCATCATGCCGCTGTGGGACGATAATCATTTTTATATTTTACAGAAGAAATTTTATAAGGAATGGCTTTGTGGTTTTTTTCTTTTACTCTGCCGTTATCCACATTCATGGTAAAGGTCTGTTGAAACACCAGACAATTCTTATCCGAAGGATTGCGATTTCCCCCAAAGCACAAATTTCCCAAAGAGTAAACAATCTGCTTTCCCTTATAAGTTTCCACTTCCTGTACCACATGGGGATGATGTCCGATAACCAGATCCGCGCCCTGATCGATACAATAACGTCCGATTGCCCGCTGTGTTGCATTGCTTTGATATTCTCCCTCTTCGCCCCAGTGGAAATTAAACACAATGATGTTTGCACCCCGCGCCCGCAGGTCCTGAATCGCATGGTTAATAAATTGCTTCTGCGCGCTGTTAAAGTACCACCCAAGATTGGATGCAAAGCCAATTTTAACGCCCTTTATTTCCACAATCGGCATCTGTCCAAATCCGGAAACCGCCACATAGGAAGATAAATTTTTCATCGTATCCTTCAAGCCTCTATCGCCATAATCACGGGCATGGTTGTTTGCCACCGTTACCACTTCAACGCTGCCTGCCTTCAAGATCCCTGCATATTCAGATCGTCCCCTAAACAAAAACGCCTTTTCTTCTCTGGGAACATCATACGTTGTCAGTGCACCTTCAAAGTTCACCATAGTCAAATCATCTGTGCGAAACTCTTTCACATTACTGAAAAAGTAAGCTGCACCCATTTTATCATACATCTCATCAAAAGAACCCTTATACCCGGCTGTCCGGCTGCGTCCAAATGTGCAGTCACCGCCAAAAGTCATCGTAATATCCACCGTATCATAACCCGGTGCATTCTTCCAATTCGGATACACTGCCTGTACCTCTTTGGATTCATAGCAGCGCAGGACGGTAACGATTGCCTGTTCAATCGTATAGGCACCCTTCTCTGCAAACGCACCCCGCACACCGCCCATCACAGCACGCCCATCTGCCGTTGTTCTTCCTGAGATATACTTAACTGCCTCCCTTGCCCAACGAGGAATTGTATACCCGTCAGAAAAGGTTTTCGGTGCTGCATTGGCGTCTGGGCATCCCATCAAATTCATGCAGCGCTGCAGCATCACCGCCGCTTCACCACGGCTCAGAACACCTTCAGGCACAAAAAGGCCGTTTCCCTTTCCTTTCACAATATTCATTTTCGCCGCCAGTTCTATGTACACGTCGTCCGTGTCCACGAAGCTGCTTCTAGTCTGATTGGGTATTTTCTCATTTACAGAGGACGTCCCTGCTTTCTTCAGATCAGCGTCCTCCGGTGGAACCGCCACGTTATATTGCACAAACAAAGAAGCCGTATCCGTTCCATTCCCCACTGCCACCAACTCAACAGCCAGTCTGGCAAACTGTGCTCTTGTAATGCCGGCAGCATAATTTTCACCCAGAGCAAAATCTATGGGAACCAACTGGTTTTGATATGCCGCATACACTTCTTTTTTTGCCCAAGGGGCAACGTTCGCCGTTTGGGGCGGCATATTGACAATTTTCCCCTGCGTTTTTTCAGGGTTTTGTGCGTTCAATTCCTCGCCAAAGGCGCTTGTACACAGGCTCACCACGATAGCACCGCAGACTCCCAATGCCGCACAGCGCCTGATCATGCCGTTGTGCATTTCAGACCCTTCCTTCCGATTGTTGATAGATTCTATATACGATATCTCTAACAATTGATTTTAATTATAGCAAATTCTAAACATGCACGCAATGCAGGTTATCCCTCCCATTTCGACATAAAAAGGGACCTCTTTTCCAAAGGAAAAGAGGTCCCTAAACCAAGATAAAATATTGTGCAATCAGAACTGCTGATTAACAGATCTCTTCACATAAGTGGTGTGCAGCAGCTCATGTGCTTTTTCGCTGCCAGGCTCACCCAAATAATTTGCATACAGCTCCAAAATATCCGGATTTTCGTGAGATTTACGCACTGCGTTGTTTTCATCCAAATGATAGAGCACCTTTGCACGCTCAGCACGAATATCCATAAAGTTGCGAATGCTGTAAGGCACCTGAGGCTGACCGCCGCCGTTAACACAGCCGCCGGGGCAGCCCATGATCTCGATAAAGTGATACTGTGCCTCACCGTTTTTGATTTTATCCAGCAGGATGCGTGCATTGGCAAGACCGGACGCAACTGCAACGCGCACCGTGCCTGCACCGGCAATGGTATAGTTCGCTTCCTTGATACCGCTGACACCGCGCACCTCTTCAAAGTCCACACCGGGTGCTTCCTGACCGGTAATTTTTTCCACCGCAGTACGCAAAGCCGCCTCCATAACGCCGCCGGTGGCGCCGAAAATCACGGCCGCACCGCTGCCGCTGCCCAGGGGATTATCAAAGCTTTCATCCGGCAGGGTATTAAACTCAATGCCGGCACACTCGATCATACGAGCCAGCTCGCGTGTTGTCAGGACATAATCCACATCCGGCATACCGTTTGCTGCCTGATTCGGACGGGTGATCTCAAACTTCTTTGCAGTACAGGGCATAACGGAAACCATCACAATATCCTTAGGATCGGTACCTGTTTTTTCTGCCCAATAGCTCTTGGCGATAGCGCCAAACATCTGATGAGGAGACTTGCAGGAGGACAAATGATCCGTCAGCTCAGGATAATAGTGCTCACAGTACTTGACCCATCCGGGGGAGCAGGATGTGATCATCGGCAGCCCCTTTCCCTTCTTGAACCGTTCAATAAACTCATGGCTTTCTTCCATGATGGTGAGGTCTGCGCCGAAGTTGGTATCAAACACTTTATCAAAGCCCAAACGGCGCAGTGCCGCAGCCATCTTTCCCTGCACATCAGTGCCAATGGGATTATCAAAGCACTCGCCCAATGCTGCGCGAACTGCGGGTGCAGTCTGCACCAAAACGACCTTATTGGGATCATTGATGGCTTCAAATACTTCGTCGATACAGTATTTCTCCTGCAAGGCACCGGTGGGACAGACAGCAATGCACTGTCCGCAGGACACGCAAGATGTTTCCCCAAGACCCATTTTAAAGCCAGAGCCAATATTGGTTTTAAAGCCGCGCATATTTGCACCGATGACGCCGATGCCCTGGAACACGTCGCATGCGGCAACGCAGCGACGGCACAAAATGCACTTGCTGTTATCGCGAATCATATGCGGAGCACTGTCATCGATTTTGCTGGGGGGCTTCTCACCGGCATAACGCTCGGTAGTATCAATTGCATACTTTCTTGCCAAAGTTTGCAGCTCACAGTTGCCGCTGCGCACGCAGCTCAGGCAGGAGCAGTTGTGGTTGGACAGCATCAGCTGCAATGTCTTTCTGCGCGCGTCAATCACACGCTTGGTATTGGTCCAGATTTCCATGCCATCACGATCACAGGGATAAACGCAGGCTGTTACCAATGTCTTTGCGCCGGTCACTTCCGCAACGCACATACGACATGCGCCGATCTCATTGACATCCTTCATATAGCACAATGTAGGAATATCGATGTGGGCAATGCGGGCAGCCTCCAGAATGGTAGATCCCTTTGGAACGGACACATCCATACCATTAATTTTAACTGTAATATTCTCCATTATGGTTTCCCTCCCTTATTCCTTCGTAATTGCGCCAAAGTGGCACAGGTTGATGCAGGAACCGCACTTCACACACTTGTTAATGTCAATCGAGTGCGGCTTTTTGACCAAGCCGGAAATTGCACCGGAGGGACAGGTGCGTGCGCACAACGTACAGCCGCGGCACTTGGACGGATTGATGATATATACCAGCAAATCCTCGCAGACGCCGGCAGGACATTTTTTGTCAACAATATGCGCCACATATTCGTCGCGGAAGCAGCGAATGGTGGACAAAACAGGGTTCGGTGCCGTCTGTCCCAGACCGCACAATGCATTATCCTTGATATATTCGCACAGATCCTCTAATTCCTTCAGATCCTTCATGGTTGCCTCACCCTTGGTGATCTTGCCCAGCATCTCATACATGCGCTTGGTACCAATGCGACAGGGCGTGCACTTACCACAGGATTCATCCACAGTAAAGCCCAGGAAGAACTTTGCAATATCGACCATGCAGGAATCCTCGTCCATAACGATCAAGCCGCCGGAACCCATCATAGAGCCGATAGCAATCAGATTATCGTAATCGATCGGTACGTCCATTTTATCCGCAGGAATGCAGCCACCGGAAGGGCCGCCGGTCTGCGCAGCTTTAAACTTCTTGCCATTGGGGATACCGCCGCCGATTTCCTCAACCACTTCGCGCAGCGTAGTGCCCATGGGGATTTCCACAAGGCCGGTATGGTTGATCTTGCCGCCCAAAGCAAAGACCTTCGTACCCTTGGACTTTTCAGTGCCGAGCTTTGTGAACCATTCTGCACCACGAACCATGATCTGGGCAATATTTGCATAGGTTTCAACGTTATTCAGAATAGTGGGCTGACCAAACAGACCCTTTACTGCCGGAAACGGAGGACGGGGACGCGGCTCGCCACGCTTGCCTTCGATTGACGTCATCAGTGCAGTTTCTTCACCACATACAAACGCACCGGCACCCAGTCTCAGACCGATATCAAAGCTGAAATCAGTACCGAAAATATTCTCACCCAGCAAACCGTATTCGCGCGCCTGCTTGATGGCCGTTTTCAAATGTGCAACCGCCAGAGGATATTCTGCACGAACATAAATATAGCCCTGATTGGAGCCAATTGCGTAACCTGCAATTGCCATTGCTTCCAGAACAGCATGCGGATCACCTTCCAAAACGCTGCGGTCCATAAACGCACCGGGGTCGCCTTCATCTGCGTTGCAGCAGACATACTTTTCCACATTTCCGCGGTTGCCGGACGCAAACTTCCACTTCATACATGTCGGAAAACCTGCACCGCCGCGGCCGCGGATACCGGAATCAAGAATCGTTTGAATCACCGCATCGGGTGTCATTTCCAGAAGCGCCTTGCCCAAGCCCTGATAGCCTCCGCGCGCAATGTATTCATCAATATTTTCAGGATTGATGATGCCGCAGTTATGCAGGGCAATGCGCACCTGCTTCTTATAAAACGGTGTATCATCCAGAGATGTTATAGGGGCCTCATCGTTGTTTGGTGCCTCCTCATCGGCATAGGTCATTGTATATTTACCCAGCGCATGACCGTTCAAAAGATGCTTTTTCACAACTTCCTTTACCTTTTCAACAGTCATTTTAATATATGTAACTTTAGGCTGACCGGGTGCTAAAACCTCCACAATCGGCTCATACTGGCACAAACCAATACAGCCTGTAGGAACGACTTCTACATCGCCCAGACCAAGTGCGCTGCATTCATTTTTCAGCGCATTCATCACCTTGCCTGCGCCGGAAGCCAAGCCGCAAGTAGCCACACCCACCAGAACACGAGTCTTGGCTGCATCTGCAGGACGCTCACCGACAGTGTCTTTCAGCTGGGCTTGCATTTCTTTCACTTTATCCAGTGTCAATTTCATTACGAACCCCCCTGTTCTTTACTGATCGCGATACTTCTGCAAAATATCATGCAGATCATCAATTTCTACGCGACCGTATACTTCGTCGTCTACCATCATAACCGGTGCCAAGCCACACGCACCCACACAACGGCAGTCATCCAAAGAGAACAGTCCATCAGGTGTACACTCGCCGCCCTCGATATCCAGCAATTCCTGCAGCTTGTTGAACACTGCGCCTGAACCCTTAACATAGCATGCTGTACCAAGACATACCGAAATCTTGTGCTTACCTTTAGGATTCAGATTAAACATGGAATAAAATGTTGCTATACCATAAATTTCTTCCAAAGGATGCCCTGTCTGATCAGAGATCATCGTTTGTACCTGAATTGGAAGATACCCATAAATTTCCTGTGCCTTCTGCATGATCGGCATCAGGGAACCCTTTTCATCCTTGATGCGCGCAATAGCAGCTCGCAGCTCCTCCGCCTGCTCCGGTGTTCCATCAAAGGGCACCGTTGTTTTTTTGTCAGCCATTTTACAACCTCCCGTTTCCTCTTGAGCTTTCATGCTCTTTCTTAAACAAAAGAAACCTCATACAAAATATTATAAATTGCGTGTGCTCCTGCGTCCATGTATGTAGTTACAAATTTCTTTTTATTTTTTCGTCTTTTTGTACATTCTTTTAAAAACAATTGTTTATTTTTTAACAATATATTGAATATTTCTGTTCAAAAAAGCGATAATCATCTCCTTTTCAGCACTTTTTTCACCCATATGGATTCTTTGCATATGAAAGATTCACGAAGCATTTTCATTTCTTCGGGCCGCATTGACGAACCGCAAATATTTGGTTATACTTTGTGCAGTTTTATTGTTTTATAAGGAGATGTCTTATGTGAAATTATCCGAAAACAATGTTGTAAAGGATTCCATTCTTTTTTCCGGAATCTCCCCGGATGAAATTGAGCAGCTAATCATTGTATTGAAAGCCGGCAAGCGCCGCTACCAAAAGGGCAGCTATTTGATTTCTGCCGGTGACCCTATCTCTGTTTTCGGTTTACTCCTATCCGGAGCTGTACAAATTTCTATGGATGATCTGGATGGACACCATATCGTCATGGCAAATGTACTCCCGGGCGCTACCTTTGCCGAAGCAATGGTCTGCTCCAATGTTGCAGAATCCCCGATTTGTGCCTGTGCAACACAGGACAGCAGCGTTTTATGGTTTCACGGCAGTGCACTTCTTTCCCCCACCTTTTATTCAGATCCGCTCTGTGCCCGCTTTGGTACGAATTTTATTCATGCGATGGCGGATCGCAGTCTGCGGTTTAATGATCGGATTCAGGTTTTGTCTAAAAAGTCCATTCGCGAAAAGCTCATCACCTTTTTTTCTCAGCAGGTTTATCACCAGAAATCACGCAATATCACCCTGTCTATGGATCGCAGCGCCTTTGCCGACTATTTGGGTGTGGAGCGCACTGCGCTTTCCAGAGAATTGTCCAAAATGCGCAAAGCAGGAATGATCGATTTTCATAAAAACCAATTTACACTGCACCACGGATAATTTTAAACGCTCTTGGAAGAGGTCATCCTTCCAAGAGCGTTTTCGTTGCATCTGCAACCAAATATTTGTCAAAAAAATGTATACTAAAATTAAGATAAACTACAGGAGCGATTTATGACTGGTACGAAAGAGCTGATCGAACAACTCCATATCTCCCACCATTTGAGCCATGCGCAGTGGTGTACACTGCTGGAAACTCATGCACCTAATGATGATCGCTTATTGACAGATCTGGCACGAGAAACCGCGCAGGCGCAATTCGGCAAAAAAATCTATATACGCGGCTTAATCGAATTTACCAACTACTGCAAAAACGATTGCTATTATTGCGGTATTCGCCGCAGTAATCGCCATGCACAACGCTACCGTTTAAGTCAGGAAGATATTCTCGCCTGCTGCAAGGAGGGATATACCCTTGGTTTTCGCACCTTCGTGCTGCAAGGAGGAGAAGATGTCGGCATTCCAGATGCAATGCTCTGCCGCATGATTGCAGCCATCAAGCAGCTTTATCCCGATTGTGCCGTAACACTTTCGGTAGGCGAACGGGAGCACGCTGTTTATCAATCTTTTTTTGACGCTGGTGCTGACCGATTTTTATTACGCCATGAAACTGCGAATGACGTGCATTATAGAACACTTCATCCAGCGCCCTTATCATTGGAGCACCGCAAGGCATGTCTTTGGGATTTGAAATCGATCGGTTTCCAAGTCGGTGCCGGATTCATGGTTGGCTCTCCTGGTCAAACCTACGAAACGATTGCAGAAGACCTTCTCTTTTTACAGGAGCTTCAGCCCCACATGGTTGGAATCGGTCCCTTTCTTCCCCATTGTGAAACACCGTTTCGAGACTATCCAGCAGGAAGCGTGGAAACGACCTTATTCCTTCTTTCCTGCGTCCGGCTCATGCTCCCACACGTACTCCTTCCTGCCACCACCGCACTGGGCAGCGCATCTGCCAATGGACGCGAACAGGGCATCCTTGCAGGCGCAAATGTGGTCATGCCAAATCTCTCCCCTCTGTCTGTGCGCAAAAAATATATGCTTTATGACAATAAAATTTGTACAGGTGATGAATCCGCACAGGCCGTTGCGCATTTAAAGCAATCCCTTGCCGCCATCGGCTATGAATTATCTGCGGATCGCGGTGACAGTCCCCTGATGCAAGCTCAAAAAAAGGAGTCCTGATGTATGTACAATCCAAAATCCCTCCACGCAGAAGACTTCATCAATGATGAAGAAATTCTGGAATCTCTCACCTGGGCGAAAAAAAACAAACACAACAAAGAACTCATTGATGAAATTCTGGAAAAAGCGCAGCAATACCATGGTTTGACGCACCGGGAAGCCTCTGTACTGCTGGCTTGCGATCTGCCGGAAGAAAACCAAAAGATTTTCGCCCTGGCAGAGCAGATCAAACGCGATTTTTACGGAAATCGTATTGTGCTCTTCGCCCCTCTTTATCTGTCCAACTACTGTATCAACGGTTGTGTATACTGCCCCTACCACAGGCAAAACAAACAAATTCCCCGCAAAAAGCTGACCCAGGAAGAAGTGCGGAAGGAAGTCATTGCACTGCAGGACATGGGGCACAAGCGCTTGGCGATTGAAGCCGGCGAGGACCCTATCAACAATCCCATTGAGTACATTCTCGAATGTATCCATACCATCTACTCCATCAAGCATAAAAACGGTGCGATTCGCCGTGTCAACGTTAATATCGCAGCGACAACGGTCGAAAATTACACCAAGCTGAAAGACGCGGCCATCGGTACTTATATTCTTTTTCAGGAAACCTACAACAAAAAGAACTACGAACAGCTGCATCCCACGGGACCCAAGCACAACTACGCATATCATACCGAAGCGATGGACCGCGCCATGGAGGGCGGCATCGATGATGTCGGTCTTGGTGTATTATTTGGTCTTGAGCAATACCGCTATGAATTCTGCGGTATCCTGATGCACGCAGAGCATTTGGAAGCGGTTCACGGTGTTGGTCCTCACACTATCAGTGTACCCCGTATCTGTCCTGCTGACGACATCAATCCAAATAGTTTTTCCAACGCAGTCAGTGATGACATTTTCGAAAAGATTGTTGCCTGCATTCGCATTGCGGTTCCCTATACCGGCATGATTGTTTCTACCCGAGAAAGCCAGCAGGCGCGAGAACGGCTGCTGCATCTCGGCATCTCCCAGATTTCCGGCGGTTCCCGTACCACCGTTGGCGGTTATCGGGAAAAAATCCGTCCCCAGGATACCGCACAATTTGATGTCTCCGATCAACGCAGCTTGGATGAAGTGGTGCGCTGGCTGATGGAAATGGATTATATCCCCTCTTTTTGTACAGCCTGCTACCGTGCAGGACGCACCGGTGATCGTTTTATGTCTTTGTGTAAAAACGGAGAGATTCAAAACTGCTGCCATCCCAACGCCTTGATGACGCTGAAAGAATATCTCGTTGACTATGCTTCTCCCGAAACACGTAAAACAGGACTTGCGCTGATTGACCGGGAGATCAGCAATATTCCACGCAAACTTGTTCACGACCGCGTTGTTCAATATCTGAATGAAATAGAGCACGGCGCACGTGATTTCAGATTCTGATTTTCTGCAGTTGCTGCTTTTCAGGAGATGTCGCAGCTGCTCTTTAAAAAAATACTGTATCTCTCCTACAAAAAAGTATATATCTCCCCTTTTTTTCCATTTATTTTTGTTTAAATCGTAAATTCTGCTCTTTTCATCTTGACATTTTTATCAATTCATATTATAAATTTATGTGTAATTGTTAATTAATTAACAATTACAGCTGCAAAGCAGGTTTCCTCTTTCTTCCAACCGTAAACCTGTCTATTAGAAAAGCGGATTTGTGGATTTCATCCCTTTCCGTTTTTCGCCATAGCAGCCGCTTCTTTTTGGTTTTTGCATCAGGAGATTTGTCTCCTGCTTATTTATCTGTCCATAAAAGCAGCCAATTATATTTGGCTGCTTTTATATTTTATATAGCTGCTTTTGCACTTTTTACTGTGTATTTATTAAATAAACCTTATTATCTCCACAGTTGCTGCCTAAAATCTCCATTCTTTTTCAGTGCCTACTGAAAATAACAAAAAAACAGCTAAACTTTCCTCTCATCTGCTTTGCTATTTTCTACAATTTTATTTTATTTTTCTATTGCATACTGCACAAAGCCGTTTTACAATGGAACTACCTTTTTGAACGGAGTTTTTTTCATGCTGACAAATTTTTTAACCGTGGGACAACAAGTAATCATTTTGTTTATTTTAATTGGTGTCGGCTTTATTTGTGGAAAACGAAAATTGTTATCCGATACTGCTGTCACCGGTATGACTGACTTTGTGTTATATATTGTTACCCCCTCTGTGATGATTCAGGTATTTCAGCGCGACTTTGACGGAGCCCTTGCAGGTATTTTCCTTCAAGCAGTTATTTTTGCCACGATTACGACTGTTCTTGCTTGGGGTCTATCGAAGCTAACTTTAAAAAGCCACGAAATACATCGTGAAAGTGTCTATCGTTTTTCCGCAATTTTCTCAAACTGCGGATTCATGGCACTGCCCCTTGAACAGGCATTGCTTGGTGCAGACGGTCTGTTCTTTGGTGCCGCCTATCTGGCAGTATTCAATGTTTTTTCATGGACCCTCGGTCTGCACATGATGAGCCATAACAAGAAGCTGCTTTCTTTTAAGCGACTGATCACAAACCCAGGAATCATCGGTGTGATCATAGGTATGATACTTTTCACCACTTCCACCACGTTGCCAACACTCATTGCAGCACCGGTTAATTATCTTGCTGCACTGAATACGCCTATTCCGATGGTCGTCATTGGCTACCATCTTTCCCACGCCAAGCTGCGGACCATTTTCCGAGATTGGCGCGCATGGCTTTCCATTGCAGAACGACTTATTATCATTCCCTTGATTGGACTTGCGATGGGCCTTCTGCTGCATATGGACCCCACGGCACTTACCGCCTGTATGATTGCCCTGTGCGCCCCGGCGGCTGCACTTTGCACAATGTTCTCTGTCATTTACGGGCAAGATGCTGAACTTTCTGTGGGTTTGGTATCTATGAGCACACTTCTGTCCATCCTGACGATGCCTCTGATTATTGTTTTAACACAAACTCTGGTTGCCGCAGTACCGTGATTGACGCCGTCTGATAAAAAAGAGATTCTGCCAAAATCATCAGCAGAATCTCTTTTCTTATGTTTCTTAGGGCAGCTAACACTCGCATTCAGCACATATCCAAATGCAGATTCCTTTTTCCAGAATTTTTACGATTACTTCATATTTTTTCATGTTCCCTCAGCCAATTTAAAAATCCCTCACAGCCATCCTTGACATCTTGATAAGTCACTTCAAAATCCCCTGTATACCACGGATCTGCTACATCATCATTTCGATGGGCAAAGGTCAGCATCTTATAAATTTTCCCCTGGTCATCTCCGCCACTGATACGCGTCATATTGCGGATATTGGCGCTGTCCATACCAATGAGATAATCGTAAGCATCGTAATCCGCACGTGTCATCTGCCGTGCAGTTTTTCCGTCACAGGAAATCCCCAGCCGGTTCAAAATTTCTTTGGTGCCGCGATGCACGCCGTTTCCAATTTCTTCTGTAGATGTGGCCGCCGACGCAATGGAAAATTCCTGTGCAATCCCTTGCTTTCGTACCATATCCTTTAAAACAAATTCTGCCATCGGACTTCTGCAAATATTGCCATGGCACACGAAAAGTATTTTTGTCATATTCTCATATCTCCTTACATCTTTCTTATAGTCTAAGTGCATATTTTATAACGTACTTTCCATTTCGTCAGAATAAAAGGCAGTTCATCAGACCAGAATATAACTTCTGTCGTTTTACCCCTATTTATTTTTACATTTTTTTCAGCACAAAGCAACTGCAAGCATCTTATTTTTTTTAATGCTTGCGCCATCCAACATTAAAAAAAGGCAAACACTTCCACCCACTTTTTTCCTGTCCATTGCCTGCATCATATTTTTCTAAAAACCTTATTCTTTGTTCCATATCAACCGTTGTATCTGCAGATTTTTTGTGTTAAACTATATAAGTTATTGCAGCATAATAAAGAATTTGACATCAATGATAGAGAGGATGTGATGGGTGTCACCCAGACCGGGTGCATCCGTAATAGATGGATAAGCGCGGCTTTGACAACGAAAAATATTTAGAAATGCAGTCGTCCCACATCGCAAAACGAATTGCCCAGTTTGGCAACAAACTGTATCTGGAGTTTGGCGGAAAACTGTTTGATGACTTCCACGCCTCACGCGTGCTGCCCGGATTTGAACCGGACAGCAAAATCCGCATGCTGGCACAGCTGAAAGATCGTGTAGAAATCGTAATCGCAATCTCTGCCAATGATATTGAAAAAAGTAAAGTACGCGGAGATCTAGGTATTACCTATGAAGATGATGTCCTGCGCCTGATTGATGCCTTTCATACACAGGATTTGTATGTTGGCAGTGTGGTTATCACGCAATATGACCGCCAGACTGCCGCAGACGCATTCCGCCATCGTTTAGACGCCCTCGGTATTAAAGTATACCTGCACTATCCCATTGCCGGCTACCCTCGCAATATCCAGCTGATTGTTAGCGACGACGGCTATGGTAAAAACGATTATGTAGAAACGACGCGCCCTTTGGTTGTGGTAACTGCTCCCGGCCCCGGAAGCGGCAAAATGGCCGTCTGCCTGAGCCAGCTTTACCATGAATACAATCGCGGAATCAAGGCCGGGTATGCAAAATTTGAAACCTTCCCCATCTGGAATCTGGCACTGACCCATCCTGTGAACCTTGCATACGAAGCAGCCACTGCTGATTTGAACGATGTCAATATGATTGACCCTTTCCACATGCAGGCTTATGGTGAAACTACTGTCAACTATAACCGCGACGTGGAAATCTTCCCTGTCTTGAATGCGATTTTGGGCAAAATTATCGGCGAAAATCCCTACAAATCTCCCACTGATATGGGTGTAAATATGGCAGGCTACTGCATCTTTGATGACGAAGCCGTTTGTAACGCTGCCAAGCAGGAAATCATCCGCCGCTACTACGAGGCACTTTGCAACCGTCGTCAGGGCATTGGAAATGACGAAACAATCTATAAACTGGATCTGCTGATGCAGCAGGCAAATATTACTACCGATCAGCGTGCGGTTGTCCACGCCGCATGTTCTCTGGCAGAAGAAACCAATGCGCCAGCCTTTGCCATCGAGCTGCCTGACGGTAAAGTGATCACCGGCAAAACAACCGATTTGATGGGGGCATCTTCTGCCGCATTGCTCAATGCGCTAAAGTATCTGGCAGGCATCAGTCACGATCATCATTTAATTTCCCGCGAAGCAATCGAACCCATACAGACTGTAAAGGTCCATCATCTTGGCAGCTGCAATCCCCGGCTGCACTCTGATGAAGTGCTGATTGCTCTTGCTATCAGTGCAACAACCAGCGAACTGGCAGCAGAGGCGCTTTCCCATTTGGACAAGCTGCGCGGCTGCGATGCGCATTCTTCTGTTATTCTCTCTCAGGTGGATTCGTCCACTTATAAAAAACTGGGACTGCGGCTGACCTGCGAACCCACATATGAGACAAATAAACTTTTCCACAAATAAAGCAAATGTAAAATAAACTTTAAGAATCTATTAATTATCAAGAATATTATCCGATATATAATAAGGATACTGTCATATAAGTTTTGTGATAAGCAGTAATGAAACAAGGAGGATATATCTATGAGAAATACAAAAACAACAGTATTAACTGTACTGATGGCATTGGTTATGACCTTCTGCCTGGCTGCATGCGGCAATTCCGATAAACCCGAAGATACTGACCTGACTGGCACCACTTGGGCTTTGAGCGGCGGTTCTCAGGGTGGCACCACCGTTGACAAGGCTACTCTTGAAAACCTGCTCGGCGGCGAAATGACCTACACCTTTGCCGAGGACGGCAAGGTAACACTGGCTCTGTCCGGTGCAGAAGTTGAAGGTACATGGAGCCAGGACGGCAACTCAGTCTCTCTGGATATTCAGGGTGACACCGGTACCATGACAATTGACGGCGATAAGCTGCTTTTGGAGCAGTCTGGTGTAACCGTAGAATTCACCAAAAAATAATTGCTTCTCATCGTTTGAAGATTTAAAAGAATAGCCATTCGAAAGCATATCAGAAAACTGGACAGTTGTACGAAAAAGGTGATATAATACACCCGCTAAAAAACAATACCAAAAGGTATGAACTCTCGCTGCAGTGTAACATGACTCACCGCAGCGGGAGTTTTTTCAGCTTCAAAGCCAAATTATACTGTCCCTGTATGCAAAATATGATAAAGGCATAGTAGCATGCCTTTATCATATTGTTTAAAAAACCTGCAAATCCGCCTTTACTGCCATAAAAAACACAGTGAATCTCTATAAAGAGACTCACTGTGTTTTTTTAGGGATGGTTACTCAGCCTTTTATCTATCTTTTAACTATATCGTATGCAGATAATGCAGAGCGCACAGAGCACACCCACGGATCATGCTTCCTGACGGGAAGCATAGCACCGCTCCACTTCTTCCAGAGACTTCCATCCCTGAAGATGCGCCTGATTTTCTCGTACTTCTACAGTTAAATTTCTTCTTTCCGCCAAACAGTTTTCCACAAATTGATCATATAACTGCACCGTTGCATCTGAATAAGTTGCCAGCTCACCTCGCATATATGTCTCTACAGAGGTATCGTGCGGTGTGTCCTGCCATGTATGCAGCAGCCTTCCGCGGCTTCCGCATACGGGGTACTTTTCCACAAACGCCTCCGCCCAAGCCACCTGAATCTTTACGATCCTTTCCATACGCTCGATCTGCTTCTGTGTAAATTGTGGAAGCACATGGCATACCTTTTGAAATTCCTCCGGCAGCGAAGCCTGCATCATCCAAGCATACTTTTCAAAAATCAGATTACGTCCGATCTTCTCTGCTGCCCAAAGATCTGCCAAATAGCTTTCACAAATTTCCTCAGGCCAAACCAGGAACTGACTGGCCCGCATCAAACGAAACTCCGAAAAATGATCCTGACACGAAGCCCGGCCATCCAGGCCATGAACCTGATCCAGCATAGCATATTCTTTGTCAATGATGTGTTCTATGATATCCCTCATATCTTCACCTGAATTTTCATGCAGCCAGCTAATGACTCAGCAAACTTACTGCCCCTCCGCAGGATTTTCGCCCTTGATTTTCATGGGTAGTGTGATAGCCATCAAAACGGACAGCAGGTATGCACACAGGCAGAAAATCAATGCCGGGATGTAAGAGCCGAAACGGTCGTTGAACCATGCACCCATAAAGGTACCGAAAGACGGTCCAATACCCATAACGATTAGTGTTGCCAGACCCCAAATCTTACCGAGAGTTGCACCACCAAATACAGAACCTGCATAACCTGCGCAGCCACCAGGCTCAATGCCCCAGTAGACTGCCAGCAGAATCATGGCAATAAAGCATACAGGAACATTCTTCGTCAAGAGCATCAGCGTTGCGATTGCACCGCAGGCAGGACCAATGATCAGCATGATCTTACGTCCCTTTCGTTCATCCCCCAGCTTTTTCACCAGATTATCTGAAAGCTTACCTGTCAGCGGCATAGAGAAGATACCTGCGATACCGATGACCAGATAAATGTTCGATGCCTCATTCAGGCTCAGCCCCATATCGACCTGGAAGAAGGAAACAACCTGAGACCAAACCAGGAATTCGCCTGCCATAGCAAACAGGAAGCACAGAATGACACACCAAATTGCATAGGTGTGGAATGCCTCTCCCAGTGTCCACGTTCTTGCAGGTGTCTTCTTTGGTGGCAATGTCTCCATACCAAAAGCTTCTACGCCATAATATTCAGGCGTACGCTTTGCGATTGCAGCGGCAACCAGCAGGAAAATTGCCATGATAACGGCCAAAACCTTCATGCCGACCTGCCAGCCCATGTTTGTCAGAACCGGCTTGAGTAATAGTGTCAAAATCAACTGTGCCATGGGAGCACCCATAAAAGCAAGGCCCCACATCGTACCGTATTTTGCACCAACATACCATTTGCGGCAGGATACTGTGGAAGAAACCCACAGCATACCGGTACCAACGCCTGCAAACAGACCGTATGTAAACAAATACAGATAATAACCGATGGGCGATGTCACATTGACCATAGAGGTCAGGAAAAAGCCCAGAAAACAAGTAATTGCACCGATGGCGTAAGTCGGGCGGCAGCCCTTTTTATCAACCAGCGAACCACTGAAAAACGCTGTGATTGCATAAATCGTCATCATCAAACAATAACCGAGAGAAACCTGAATTGTAGACCAGCCAGTATCCGCAATGATCATATTTTGCATAACGGAAAAGCTGGAACGATAACCAAACAAGCAGAAAACAGCCAACCATGCCGAAATCACAGTACAGAGACCGTACGTTCTCGCTTTTTCAGGAGAGATTGACATATTGATTCCTCCATTTCCTCTTGCTTCATGCACACAGGTATGAAGCACAACTGATTTGTACCATATGCAATTTTGCGCTACCCTTCACCAACAGCGAAAGGTGGTGTTTTTCAAAAAATCAAAGTGTTTCTGCCAAAGAAGCGTAAATCTGTGCCTGATCCTCGCAGCCTGCGCGAACATACATTTGACTGCAATTTCTACATACAGCCGGCAGTTGACCGGACAGCGCTCCTACAGCGCGTGCCTTTTCAATGAGACAAGCAAATGTTTTTGCAGATTCCAGATAGTTTCCTCCATGGCAAAAAATCATTGCTTTGAGATTGAGTGCAGCGAAATAAGGCATGACCCGGCACGCATCAGCTTCACAGGAGTGGATTACATCCTCCACAACGCGCAGCGCATCGTCATGATTTTCCATTTGCATGAGCGTTGCTGCATGATTCAGAAGCATATCCACGCGCTCATTCTCATCTTTTGCGCCTTGTTGAATCTTCTCAGCTGCTTTTTGACACGCCTGCTGTGCCCTTGTCTCATTATTTTGCCGGCGATAGATTACCGCCAGCAGATTGTACAATCTGGACCAGATTTTGCAATCCTGATTTCCTAACTTCTCCAGCAGTGTTTCTGCGGTGCAGATTTGCTGCAATGCCAGATCACTGTCTCCATGACCTGCACGGGCATAAGCTTCATTAATCAAAATACTGCCGTATGCCTCTGTGTCCATCAGATCGTTCTCTCGCAGCAACACCTCCAACGTCTCATAGGTTTCAAAACAACGATCCCAACATCTTTGTTCCCGATAGCAGTTCGCCAGCTCACTGTAGATAAGGATCTGTCCTTGCAGACGATTATGCTGCCACGCACGATCCTCTTCTTCTAATGCACAAGTAGATTTTCCACAACAGCAGCTGTCTGCCACCGCAATATCGCTGTCCTCAATGCGTCGAAGCTCTGAGTGCAGAAATGTGATCACCGCATCGTGATCTCCGTCAGAAATGAGTTTTCTTAACGTGACAGAAAACATTTTCTCATCAAAAAGCATCTTGAGAACACCCTCTCCCTAAAATGACCGGCATAAGCATGGGATGGGCCACACTTACACCGGTCACAGGAAAATTATGGTGTTGATTTGGATTTATCAGAGAAGCCGCGTCCCATCCCGCAAACTCCTCCCGTCTCATATAATGGAAGGCATTGGGTCACATCAGAACGGCGTGTCATCGCCGATATAACAGGCGATGTCATTGTCCAGATACAACTCCTGCAATTCCAGCATACGCTCATCGGACATATCACCATGATCGGCATATTCGTACGTCTTACCAAGCTGTTCCCACTTTGTTCCGCCCATGCGGTGGAATCTCAGCAGATTGATCTCATAAAGACCCAGCTGGTTCATAAAATCAATGACCCGTTTTGCATTTTCAGTGCTGTCATTATAGCCATGGATCGTTGGCTGACGCAGAACCAGTCTCCCTCTCCAGCCGGAATGAACCAGTGCGGCAATATTGGATAAAATTTGCTGATTGCTTACGCCGGTTCCCCAACGATGCAATTCATCATCCATGTTTTTCACATCAATAAACGCAAAATCCAATTCACTGAAAATTTTTAAAAAGACATCCTCAGCGGCATACCCACTGGTTTCAATAGCGGTGTGCATTTGCAGCGCATGGCATTTGCGAAGCACTTCATACAAATATTCATGCTGCAGCAGCGGTTCACCGCCGGTAAATGTCACACCACCATCGGAACCCCAGTTGGAAAAATCACGTTTAAGAATTTTAACCAAATCGTCTACTGTCAAAAAACGCACACACTGTTTCAGGCTGTTGGCAGCACAAGATTTTACGCATTCAATTGTCTCACATTCATTGCAGATAGCCCAGTTCAGCACAGGCTTACCATTCTCATCAAAGTGAAGAGAATCGTTGGGACAAGCATCCCTGCATGCCGTACATCCTTGATCCCATTTACAGCTTCTCTCGGAAAACATCAGATGTTTTTTCATCTTCCAGCTTTCCGGATTTGCACACCATCTGCATTGCAGTGGGCAGCCAACAAAAAACACATTTGTTCTGCAACCCGGGCCATCATGAACGGAGTAACTTTGAATGTCAAAAATCATTGCGGTTAATTTATCAGGCATAATGTTACTCCCTTCGTCATACATCGTCCTGTTCTTTTATCTCTTCTCGTAATGCTCACAGCAGAAGGAACCATTCAGTGCATAGGTCCAGTTTTCCTTCTCAAAGCCGTGGCAGGTACCAATTCCATATTTATCCGCATCGCTGAAGTGCTTGCAGTTGCTGCACAGAAAACCTTCTTTAAATCTGGGGCAGGCTTCGCAGCCTTCGCCATCCAGAGGAACCATGGTTTTATCAAGAGCGCACATACCCTTTTCACAATCCAAGCTCAGGAAATTTGCGCATTCGTTATGTTTCATAATGATACCTCCATTCTATTTGCAATCCTAATTGAGTGCGGATGAAGTCTTCACCGCAGCATTATTGATCATATTCAGTTCTGAAAATAACCTCATCCTGAATCGGCTTACCGATTTCACACCAATACTGGGTAAAGCCGGCAACACGAACCATCAGATCACGATAATCATCGGGTTTCTTCTGTGCATCACGCAGCACCTCGGAAGATGTGATATTGAACTGAACATGGAAACCACCCTTGCGCATATAAGCACGGATAATATCCAGCAGCTTCTTTGTACCGTTAAGACCCTTCACCGCATTGGGATGAATCTTAACATTCATCTGGGAGTTCTGGCACATAGCGTGGTCATAACAAGTTGCGGACTCAAACACTGCATAGATACCATTCTTATCTGTGGTAGGTGCAGGGGACATCGAACCATCGGCGTAAGTTGTACCTGCCAAACGTCCATCGGGTGTTGCCAAGGTGATAGCACCCTGAGGACCGTGAGTAGAAACGGAAATCTGGCACATATAGTACTGCTTGCCGTAGTAAGAGCGCAGTCTGAGCATCTCAGGCAGCATACGATCTTCGTATTCCTTCAAAATCGAGTCGGCATATGGATCCGCATTGCCGTACTTGGGTGCATTGACACAATCGTAGAAGATCTTCTCATACTTGGGTGCCTCTTCAGTTGCCTCGCGGCGATCGGGAGAGTACACGCCGGTTTCGAATGCGGTCTTAAATCCGAAGTTATGCAGCATCGCATCGGTCATCTCTTCCAATGTGTACTTCTTATCGTCATACACATTCTTTTTCAGAGAAGCCATGGAGTTGATAAAGTTGATCGTACCGCAGGACTCAAAGTTGATACCGCCATTGTAGCGAGCACCCTCATTGCCGATATGCTGACCCTTAGCGAAGCAGTCAGGCTTCAGCATGGATGCAACAACAGGCATATTGTTCTTTCTCCAGATATCCATTTGGATATTGTTGATCTTATTTGCCACTTCGAGCAGTTCACGCATGTACTTCATCCATACATCCCAAACATCCTCAAAGGTGTCAAGTTTACGGTTATGCGGTTCAAAGACCTGAATGCCGGTACGCTTATCCAGACCATTGGTCAGAACCAGCTCCAGCAGCTTCGGCAAGCCCGTAAAGTGGATACCGGTACCACAAGTGGGAGCAGCACCGCCGGGGATCATGTAAGTCTTTCCGTTATAATGCAGGGGCTGGAAGCATCCCGGAGAGGATTCCAAGCAGCCGCCCAGACACCATGCACGAGCATCGTAAAGGTTCATGCCCTCAGGCAGATAGTGACGCATCATATAGTTCATGCCGCCCTGATTGTTCATCCATGCAGGATAACCCATGCCCAGCTTGCAGCAGCGAGCACACTTCATCAGGAACTCTTCCGGTGTCTTTTCATCATACAAAACAGACAGTGTAGGCTGTGTGGTCTTTGCACGCATACCTGCCTCAACAATCAGATATTCCAAGGGTGTAACAGCTGTCAAACCGTCGCGGTTCAAGCCACCCAGAGACAGGTTGTTAAAGGTATTGCCGGAAAGCACGCCGCCGGTGACACCAGAAGATGCAAAGCACTCAATAGAGGTGATCTTAATACGATACAGCTCCAACAGTTCCACAACTTCTTCATCGGTGGTGACGCCATCTTCTATATCCTTCTCATAGAAGGGCTGCAAAACCTGACCCAGACGACCGATAGACATACCGGACTGCGGATCTTCGTTGACAACACCCAGATGGCATAGGAAGGTCAGCTGCAATGCCTCGCGGAATGTAGCAGGCTTCTTATGTGCAATATTGTGCATTACAACTGCAATTTCTTCATAGTCTTTCTTCTGAGCAGGATCTGTTTCCAACTCTGCCAGATATGTAGCACGCTTACCATAGTTATCAGCCCACCGAGACAGACCCTTGGTGATTTCCTTGGTTGCCATATAATAGTAGCCACGGCTCATGCCCAGGATACCATCATCACCGGCTTCGCCCAATGTCTCTGCAATCTTTTCATCGCACATCTCAATAATGCGGTCAAACCCGTATTCCAGAGGCATGTAATAGTTGATTACTTCACGACCCTGAGGAATTGCCCAGGAGTCAAACATAATCAAAACAGAATCTCTGTAGGCCTTCCACTTGGGATACTCAGGAACTGTCTTGGAATAGCGATCCGTAACACGCTCTACAGAAGCATTATCCCAATACTTGGAAACTTTGACCAGCACAGGAATTTCTTCCTTGCGCATACCGAACTTCTGTGCAATGGAAATAACGTTTCCGAAGCTCTCTGTAACGTTACCGCCGCCAGCACCAACCACGGAAACAGCATCTGCTGCTGCCAGAGGAGGTGCATCGACCTCATTCATCAGTGCCTCAGCCTGTGCGTTAAAGAACGATGCGTCAACCCAGGGGAACGGGAAAGCACCACGCCAGTTCTTTGTTTTGTTCATAACAAGCTTTTCACCAGGCCAGATAGTAGGTGTCGTATGGGACAGTGCTGCTCCATAAGCCTTAGCTCTCCGGATTTCGGGCACATCCCCTTCATTTTCCCACCAAACACGGTTATACCAATACGGGATTTCCATATCCACCGTATTCTTCATGGTATAGTAGATGTTGATGAGCTTTGTGAATCGCTCGCTGGGGTCGGGAACATCATCCTCGGTGAAGTTGTCGACCGGTGTGACATCCAAACCGCGTCTTTTCAGAATTTCCTGTGCTCTTGCTTCGTTATCCATGTCGATCCTCCCTTTTAAAAACTGATTTGTTGCTTGTGCTTCTACGCCTATCATAACACGCCTCCAGTAAATAAACAGTGCAGTTTGCACATGAAATAATATAATCAAAAGAACAATTTTATGCATTTCGCGCAAATTGCACACAGTGTATAGTTTGCACACCAAATACTCCCCTGTGTATTTAGGACGATTGCACAAATCTCCACGCCTTTACTATATGCAACCACCCCTGTTTTCAGACTACAACTTTTTAAAACTTTCTTTTTTAACGCCCACATGTAAAATTGTTTTTTTATATACCTATAAAACCTATGAAATTTGTATGATTTATACAATAT
>JAHHSM010000051.1 GCA_020025175.1 Oscillospiraceae bacterium
GAATAAACAGTGCAAAATAAAAAAATATTGAAGAACCATATTTAATATTATTTGATTACTTTGAAGGGAGGATGCAATATGGCATCAATCGGCGGTGTAATGGGCGGTAAGTCCGGTGGGAGTATTTTCGGAAACAGACCTGTGATTTCTGGCCTTGCCAGTGGCATGGATACCGAAAGTATGATTGAAAATGCTGTGTCTGGTTATAAAGTGAGAATCAGCAAACTGCAGCAGCAGCGTACCCGCTTGGAATGGCAGCAGACAGCATACAGAAGCATTATTCAGAAAATGGTGAGCTTCAATCAGAAATATCTCTCCTATTCTTCCGGAAACAATTTGATGAGTCCCGGGTTCTTTGACAGTGCAGTGAAAGTGACTGCGAACGGAGCCAATGCGGATAAGGTGAGCGCGGTCGGAAAGAGCACCAGCAACGTGCAGGTAAACAGTGTCACGCAGTTGGCAACTTCGGCTACATATTCTATTCCTGCCGCAAATCAGAAATGGAATCCGAGCAATGTGGCGGCCGGCTCCTTTGATGTAAAAGGAAATGTAGACGTGGGTAAGCTGGATGGTACTTTGTCGCTGGGATACGGCGGTAAAACTGTGCAGATCACCTTTGATGAAAATGATGTATTTAAGTCTGCCGATGAAATGGCTGAGGCCATCAACAAGAAGCTGGCAGAAGAAACCATTGCCTTCGACGGCGGTACACAGGCAAAGGCAAATGAACGTATCCGTGCTGTGGCAGCAGCGGATGGAAGAATCAGATTTGAAACGGTTCAGCCTGATGATAACAATGGCGTATGGATCTCTGATGCCAGTGAAAGCATTGAAACTGCTTTGGGGATTGATACCGATGGCAACAATAAAAATCTGAAGGTTTTCCTGTTCCAGGCAGATAAGGTTGTGGAACAAAAGGCTATGGTGGATGTGCTTAGTGAAAATGGCCTTACCATCACGCTGGATGGCGTTTCCAAAACCATCAAAGGTCCTACTAAGGATGAGCTGGGCAGCAGCTGGACTGAGCAGGATTACCTGAATAAATTGCAGGAGAATATCGATAAAGAGTTCGGCAAGACTGAGAGCGGCGAAAGCAAGCTGAAAGTCAGTGATGCAAATACAGCTGACGGAAAAGTCCAGCTGAAGTTTGAGGCGGCAAGTGATACAAGCAAATTCTCCGTCTACTCCTCCGTCGGCAAATTGATTGGCATGGAAGACAGCGTGAGCAGCTATGTGAATACAAACCGCAAGCTGAGCGATTTGATGGCAGATACGAATGCATGGGATCGCTTTGAGAAGGTTAAGGCAGAAGGCAAAGTCACCGAGTCCGGAAAAAATGATGGGTTTGGTACGGATGAAAAGGGCCGCCGTGTGAAGTCTGATGGCCAGGGCGGCTGGTATCGCGTTGACGATGAGGGCGAAGCACTGCACTCTTTTGTCATCAACGGTAAGTCGGTCGGTGAATTCAGCAAAAACAGCTCCTTGCAAAGCGTGATGGATGCGGTTAATAAAAATCCGGATTCTGACGCAAAAGTGACCTATTCCCAGTTTACAGGCAAGTTTATCTTTGAATCCAAGAACACCGGTGAAGGTCAGAAGATCGAGATTGGCGGCGGTTTGGCAGATGCGCTGTTTGGCGGCGGCACGGCAACCAAGGGGCAGGATGCTAAATTTAAGGTCACGGTTAACGGTGAAGCAAAAGAGATCACACAGAGCAGTAATACCATTGATATCGATGGCAGCAAGATTACCATGAAGGGTACGTTTGCAGAGGGCAGCGAGCCGGTCACTTTCAGTTCTGCAACGGATACGGACAAGATCATCAATGTTGTTAAGGACATGGTGAAAGATTATAATGAAATGGCTGCTGAAATCAAGAATGCCTATTCCACCATGCCTATGCAGAAAACGAATGGCGATTATTATGAGCCTCTGACCGACGACGACACAGCAGATATGTCCGAGTCTGCCATCAAGGCTTATGAGGAAAAGGCGAAGACCGGCATTCTCTTTGCCGATCGCGATTTGGCCAACCTGTATGCCGGCATGACACAGGCGTTGGGCGTGCTGGGAAAAAGCGGCAACGATATGAACAAACTGGGGCTGACCATTTCCTATGCAGACGGCGCCACTACTATGGAACTGGATGAGTCAAAGCTGCGCGAGGCGCTGGAAAACGATCCTGAAAAGGTAAAAGACATCTTTACCAGAAGCGTAAGCGATGGTGCAAGTTCGGATGGCTTGATGCAGGGCTTGAAGACGCAGATGGAGAAATATGCAGGAACCAGCGGTGCTGTAAAGGGTGTTTTAATCGCAAAGGCAGGTTCTCCGCTGGCACCTACATCTGTCTATCAAAATACCTGGCAGCAGAAGCTGGAGGATTACGATAAGCAGATCGAATCTTGGCGCAAGAAGATGGCCAGCCAGGTGGACTATTACAATAGTAAATTTACCGCTTTGGAACAGATGGTGCTCCAGATGAATAACCAGAGTGCTACGCTGATGGGGATGACTGGCGGATTTTAATGATAGGGGATACTTAGATGGCAAACGATAGAAATGTCCAACAGTATAAGGAGCAGATGATTAACACCATGACACAGGGTGAGCTGCTTCTTCTGCTGTATGATGAACTGGTCAAACGTCTGACACAGGCAGAGCTCGCTTTGGATAAGTCGCTGTTTCCTGTGTTCGAGGAGTCTGTGCAGCGTGGCATTGACATTGTGAACTATCTGGACAATACGCTTGATCATCAATATCCTATCAGCGATGAGCTTGCGCGCCTGTATGAGTATTTTACATATGAGCTGGGCCGCGCCAAAATTGGGCGCAATAAAGAAGCGCTGCACCATGTGAAGGAGAAAGCGGATGAATTGCGAGATGCTTTCCGCGTTGCGCAGAAAAGCGGCGATTCTTCGAAATAGGTGGTGCATCAATGGAACAGGTAAGAATCATGGACGCGCAGGTGCAGACACGCCGCATTTACAATTTGTTGGGAGAGGTCTATGAGCTCTCCCAACAATTAGCGGATGCCATTGATCGTGAAGATCAGGTTGCGGTGCAGATGCTGCTGGGTATGCGTGAAGAGCCCATTCGAAAACTTGCGGAAACAAAAGAACTCCTTATGCAGCAGATAGAAGAGGCGGAAATGGAAGAGTCTGTGCGTCTTCGCGCGCTGCTGAACGGTGAGGCTGCTGTGGCAGAGAATGAAGAGGGACTTGCCAATCAGGTGGCGGTCAATGCGCGTCTGCTGAAGCAGGTGCATGAATTGGATAAACGTCTGAATCGGAAAATTACCCGTGGGAAGTCTATCTATCAATAAAAGAATTGCTTGTGATGGAATCTGCTGTGAACACTTCTGAAATAGAAGCGCCTGGTTATTTAACAGTAAAACGGTTCTGTGCAGCGCGCTTCATTCGGCAGGCGCGATTTGTCAATACGCAGCACGGCTGCTTGGCCTGTCAGATTGCTCTTTTATATTTGTCGGGGAGGCAATCGAATCCGCATTGTG
Organism: Oscillospiraceae bacterium; assembly: GCA_020025175.1. Taxonomy (GTDB): domain Bacteria; phylum Bacillota; class Clostridia; order Oscillospirales; family Oscillospiraceae; genus Pseudoscillospira. The sequence goes on from JAHHSM010000051.1 coordinate 3,512, forward strand.
TAGTGGGATACTATAGTGTGGCATGGAATGCCTGCCTTTTGGAAGTGACTTGGTTTCTTAGTGCGGAATCTGAGTGATTGAATTGATTCTGAAAATCAGTTCAGAAGAAAACATATTTACAAAAATGATGAAACCATATCACAGGAGAGAAGAGAATGCCGACGATTACAGTAAATCATGTTTCTAAATATTATTTTGCTGAGAAGAAAAAGTTGTTTCGAAAGAGAGGTCGATATGAAGTTGGCCTGAATGATGTGAACATCTCTGTGAAACAGGGAGAGTTTGTATTCATTATCGGGAGCAGCGGATCTGGCAAGAGCACCCTGATGAAGCTGATTTCGGGGCAAATGGCACCAGATTACGGAAGTGTGGAGATCAACGGAAAAGATCTCTCTAAGCTTAAAAAGCGCAGTCTTCAGCGTTTGCCGCTGTTAGTTGGGTATGTAGCGCAACAGAATGTATTGAATTCACGGATGGTTATTGAAGAAAATTTAAGGCAGAGTGCAAAGATCGGATGCAGAATTTTTGGTGACCAGCCTCCATGTGAAGATAGAATTCGCAAAGTATTGGGGCTCACGGGATTGTCCGGGGTTGAGAAAAAGTATCCGGGAGAATTGATGGCAGGTGAGCGCCGCAGGGCGGAATTGGCTCGCGCATTGATCAATAGTCCGCCGGTTCTGGTTTTAGATGAAGTGACAGCCAATCTTGATGCGGATAGCATGTGGGATGTATATTTGCTGCTGCATGAAATTAATCGGTTGGGGACAACAGTGATCATGTCTACACATAACAGTAACTATGTTAATATGCTGCGGCGCAGGGTGATCACACTGGTGGACGGGCATGTTTATAGTGATAATATCAAAGGGAGGTATGGAGAGGTTAGGAAAAGAGCCTATAGTCGCTCAGGGATGATTTTATAAAGAAAAAAGAGATATGAGGAGGAGCGAAGAATGCTCAAAAATATGAAAGTAAGAAACAGTTTGTTAATGGGATATATTATTACGATTGTTATTTCTGTAGTAATCATTTTTGCGATTCTGACAATAATGAGCAGACAGTCGAGCAGTTATGACGGTCTGATGGAAAGGGAAGTCACTGCAAATCAAACCCTGCTTCAGGTACGCAACTATTGTAATATTGCTGCCAGAAATCTGAGGGATATTCTTTTGATTCCAGATGATCCGATGAATCCGAAAATGGAAGCGAGAATTCACGAAGTTTTGGAGGAAGTGGATGCACTGACAGCGCAGCTGGAAAAAACCTATCCCGATAATATAGACCGAGCAGATCTGGATACCTATCTGACCAAAGTTGATAATTGGCAGGCAACTCTTGTAAGCATTTTAAATATGTATAATGCAGGCGATATCAATGGTGCAATCCGTAAGGTGAGCAGCGATTGTACGCCGGCACTGAATGATATGGCAGTAACAGCAATAGACTTGAGTGCTAGGATCAATGACAGCATAGATCAGAGAGAAAAGGAGATTTCCGGCAATACGAATAAGGCATTGATTGCAGTAGTGATTGCGATGATTATCGCTGCGATTTGTGTTATGTATCTGGCAATCAAAATCATCAAAAGTATTGCAGCGCCTACAGCAGAAGTACATGAGGCTCTCATTGGCTTCAGTCAGGGCAAGTTGGATATTCCTGTTACATATGAGAGCAATAATGAACTGGGTGAGATGTGCGCGGCATTGCGCACCAGTCAGAGGGCACTGGGCAGCGTGATTCAAGAAGAGAGTTATCTGCTGGGTGAAATGGCAAAGGGCAACTTTGATCTGAGATTCCAGGATGAGAGCATTTATGTAGGTGCAATGCTGGAAGTGAAGGAAGCCATGACTACCATTAATCAGAAGCTTTCTGACACACTGACACAGATCAACCTGAGCGCTGAGCAGGTTTCTGCCGGTTCCGAACAGGTATCTACCGGCGCACAGGCACTGGCTCAGGGTGCTACACAGCAGGCAAGTGCCGTTGAAGAGTTGTCTGCTACCATTCAGGAAATTTCCAATAATGCCAAAGAGAATGCGAAACGCAGTGAAGAGGCACTGGAGCGTGCAAATTATACCGGTGATCGTGTGGACGAAAGTGCTGAGCATATGGAAGAAATGGTGCAGGCAATGGGCCGTATTTCTGATTCTTCTCAGGAGATCAGCAAAATCATTGCTACCATCGAAAATATTGCGTTCCAGACGAATATTTTGGCACTGAATGCTGCGGTTGAAGCTGCTCGTGCCGGTTCCGCGGGTAAGGGATTTGCGGTTGTGGCAGATGAAGTGCGCAACCTTTCTGCAAAGTCTGATCAGGCAGCTAAGGCGACCAAAGAGCTGATTGATCGTTCTATTGCCTCTGTTCAGGATGGTAATACCATCGTTTCCCGTGTTTCCGAATCCCTGCAAAAAACGGTGGATGCTACAAATCAACTGAAGAATTCCATTGATGAAATTGCCAAAGCTGTTGAGAATGAAGCAGAAGCAATCGTTCAGGTTACAGATGGTATCGAGCAGATTTCCTGCGTTGTTCAAACAAACTCCGCAACCAGTGAGGAGTCTGCGGCAACCAGTGAGGAACTGTCCAGTCAGGCAAGCATGATGCGTAGTCTGATGTCTCAGTTTAAGCTGCGTACAACCGAACAAGAGCTGCGTTTCGGTGGGGCACCTGACACGTGTGATTACGGTGCAGACAACGAGCAGGATGGATTTCCCGGTGTTTCCAGCACGGCCTTTAGCAAATATTAAGTCCTTAGCGCGATAAGGATTAGAGTATACAAAAAGGCCTTTTTGCGCTGGTAATGCGTTTTAGTGCAATTGCCAGAAGGTTTCCAAAAGCAACCTTCTGGCAATTTTTCCTTTGTGGCATGCATGATTGATTGATAAGGGGGAAAAAAGATGGCCCAAAATAAAGGGTTTAAAGGATTGCTGAAGTCTATTTTTGGCAAAGATGATGAGCTGGAATTGGAAACAAGGGAACCATATTTAGAGAAGTTGGATACAATACCGGATAAGCTGCCAGAAGAGCCGATGAAATGGGAAGAGAGCGGTATCCTGCCTCCCTTAGAAGACAGTTTGCTGAAACTGTGGAATAAGTGGGCTGAAGAGGATGAAATACGTCCGAGCCTCTCTTTGACGGAAACTCTGGATGAAGAGCGCGTCCAAATGGATGCAGAGCAGCTGGAGGCGGAGGCAAAGCGTGCAAATATGCAGTTGCAGCAGGCTGCAAAGCAGCGTCTGCAGCAAATAGATGCTATGGAAAAGAAAGGGAACGAGTCTCTGGATGCACAGTGCTGCGTCTATATTTCGCGCGATAAAATGCTTGCATGGCTTATTTTGTTCCCGCCTGTTGGCGAAACCGGAACGCTTCGTGTGGATGAAATCGGGAAAGCAATGCAAAGCTGCCAGGTGAGCAGCGGTATTGAATCGGATGCAATTGTGCGTATCATTCAAAATAAACCCTACTTTGAATTGATTCCGATCGCAATTGGAACACCGCCTGTGGAGGGCACCAACGGCACAATTAAGGAGTATTATGAAAAAACACCCCCATTTGAAGTAAAAATTGATGATAATGGTGTTGCAGACTATAGAGCGTCAAACTATGTCTATCAGATCATGCAGGGTGATGTGATTTGCGACATTACCTATGCCGTTCCGGGAAAAGCAGGCTTGCGGATTGACGGCAGCATTGCAGAACCCAAGAAGGTAAAGGACGTGAAAATCCCGAAAGGGGAAAATACGGAAGTTACAGAAGATGGGCTGCATCTCATCGCAGCAATAGATGGCAATTTGGAATATAAAAACGGAGTATTTCAGATTTGTCCCGTACTGGTGATTCCGGGCGATGTAGATTATGAAGTGGGAAATTTGAATTTTAACGGCGATATTCACGTCAAGGGCGATGTCCGCGAGAATTTTGTGGTGCGGGCAACCGGATCGATTATGATTGACGGTTTGGTTGAGGCAGCAACGATTGATGCGGGAACGGATTTGATCATTACGCGTGGTGTTGGCGGAGATAATCGTGCGTTAATTAGAAGTAAAGGTTCTGTTCGTGCAAAATATTTGGAAAATTGTGTAGTGTACGCAAAAGGAAGTGTGTATGCGGACTGCATCATGAACTCCCAGGTTTTCAGTGACAACAGTATCCACGTTTGCAGCGGAAGGGGCAGTGTGATCGGCGGTGCACTGACGGCGGCGGAACAGATTCAGGCAAAGATGATCGGCGCGCAGTCGGGACGGCGTACGGAGATCACTCTGGGTGTATTCTCCTTGCAGAAAGAAGAACTGCAGGACATTGAACAGGATATGGAAGTGAATCGGGCTGAAATCAAGGAGTTGGATGAGCAGCTGCGCCTTCTTGAAAAGGAGCAGGGTCTGGAAGGCAGTGATGCTCGGCTGGCGAAGCTGCGGATGAGACAATCTGTTTTGGAAATGAAGGCTGAGCAGCTTTGCAAACGGCATGAAAAGGTTGAAACTATGGTGCCGGAGCTTACAAAATGTCGATTGGAATGTGATACAATTTATCCGATCACTACAATTACAGTGCACAATGCCACTTGGACAGCGAGGGATATTCGGATGAACTGCAGAATATCGTATGACACCCAAAAAGAGATGTTACAAGGGATCCGCTGATTTACGGATCGTTTTTTCGGAGGGGGCGGCACAATGAAAGAAATGCAAGATGCCTGGGTAACTGCTATGGCTGAGAATCTTGTTGGTGAAATCATAGAACAGATGGCAAACATACGGTTATCAATAGTGCCTTTGAAGGAGCTGGAGTCCAAGCAAATGGTGGGCGTTTATGTATGGGTGGGTGGAGACTACACCATGCAAATGAGCTTTTTTGCAGAAAAAAATCTTTTTTACCGATTGGCAAAAAATATGATCGGCGATGAGCCGACAGAAGAGGATATTCAGGATTACGGAATGGAATTTTTGAATATTGTTTGCGGTCGATTTATTTCGGAAATTGTGAATCAGATTCATATTAAAGTGCGGCTCATGGCTGTGGAGAATTGTGTTTTAGAAAACTGGGTAGGACCGGATGATCAAAAATCTATGCGCGCAGTGGGCTTTGTCAGCGATGCGCAGGAATATGCCGGTTTTTCATGGACATCAAGCGCAATTGAAGAAATGATGAAAAGGAGTTAATAAAATGGATAAATATAGAATTATGGTAGTTGATGACTCGCGTGTTGTGTACGCAGAGATGACAAAAATGCTAAAAGACAGTGAAATTGAGATTGTTGCATTTTGCCGTAGCGGAGAAGAGGCATTGGAGAAGTATGGGGAAGTAAAACCGGATCTGGTAACAATGGACATTGTTATGCCGGGGATGGACGGTATGCAAACATGTGCGGAAATGCGTGAGCGTTGGCCGGATGCGAATATCATTATGGTGTCCTCTATGGCTTATGATGATATGATCGACCATGCAGCAGCATTGGGCGCAAAGGGGTTCCTGTTTAAACCGTTTACACAGGAAAATTTGCTGGAAGGTCTGCGTGGTGCACTGAAATCGGTTGAAAAATGATAAGGAGCGGTGCATAAATGGAGGAAGCTAAGAAAAGAGATTTGGTTTTTGCGTTGGATATCGGCACACGCAGCATTGTAGGTGTTGTGGGAGAGGCGTGCAATGAAAAGCTTAAAGTGCTGGCTGTGGAAGTGGCAGAACACGGCGGCAGAACAATGATCGACGGTCAGATTGATAATATCCAGAAAGTGGCGGATTTAGCACGCAAGGTAACAAATCGGCTGGAGGAGCGCTTGGATGTTTCACTGACACAGGTGTGTGTGGCGGCCGCAGGACGGGCATTGCAAACTGAAAAGGGGAGTTATGCATTGGAACTTCCGGCGGAGCAGATTATGGATGAAGAATTGATCAGCCAGCTGGAAGCCGGTGCAGTGTCTCAGGCGGAAGAAACGCTGAAGGCTGCTGAAGGTGATCGGAAGCAGATGTTTTTGGTGGGATACACGGTATCACAATACCGTTTGGATCATTATCCGCTGACAGTACTGGTCGATCATAAGGGGACAAAGGCAGAGGTCGATGTAGTTGCCACCTTTTTGCCGGGGGAGGTCATTGAAAGTCTGTATGCTGCCATGCGGACGGCAGGCCTGCAAATTGCGAGCATGACGCTGGAGCCGATTGCTGCGATGAATTCTGCAATCCCTGCGGAGCTGCGGCTTCTCAATCTGGCTCTGGTGGATATCGGTGCCGGAACCACCGATATTGCGATTTGCCGGAGCGGAAGCGTTGTGGGATATACCATGGCGACCATTGCCGGCGATGAAATTACAGAGGCAATCATGCAGACGTTTTTGGTGGATTTTTCCACTGCGGAAGAGATCAAGCGCAGTATGCGCAAAGGAGAATCGGTTGTTTACAAGGATATTTTAGGCCTTGAAAACAGTATTTCCTATGAGGAGCTTTTGGCTGCCATCCAGAGCCCGATGGAGCGGCTGGCGGAAGCAATCGCGAAGCAGATCACGGAAATCAACACTGGGACACCGTCGGCGGTATTTTTGGCAGGAGGCGGCAGTAAGCTTTGCGGATTGCGTGAAAAAGTTGCGGAAAGTCTCGGCATGGATGAAAGGCGTGTGGCAATCGCAGGCAATAATTTTGAAAAGAGCGCTTTTTCGGAGGATGTGGATTTGCAAAATCCGGAATATACAACACCGTTGGGTATTGCGATTTCTTCAGCGCTGGGATTGCTGAACGACAGCTATGTAATCACCTTGAACGGGGAGCGTGCGAAATTGTTTCGCAGTGGTGTTCTCACTGTGCGGGATGTACTGCTGATGAATGGTTACACCTATCAGGATATCATTGGAAAAACGGGTAAAAATCTGTCGGTCACTTTGGACGGAAGACGCATAATGCTCCGTGGTGAACCGGCCACACCTGCAATTTTGACCGTTAATGGTGAAGAGAGTACGATCAGTGCCGTTGTCCATGCCGGGGACCATATTGTGTTCACTCCTGCGCGCCACGGAAAAGATGCGGCAATGACCCTGGGAGATTTTCTGCTAGAGCAGCTTTCTTTGGATAATCGTATGGAGGAGCTGTCTGTTGGACGTGTGCTGGTGAATAATCAGGAAGTGGCGCTGGATGTACAGCTTGAAAACTACGATGTGATTTTGATGCTGGATAAGGCATCGGCATTGATGGAAAGTGCCTCAAAAATGCAGCAGGAAGAGGCGGAAAAAGGGATAGTGGCGGAAACGGCAGAACCGTCAAAAGCTGCCAGCACTTCGCTGAAAGTGATTTTAAACGGCGAAGAATTGGATTTGCCCGCCAAGGAGAGCGGACAGCCCTACTATCTCATGGATTTGCTGGAATACTCCGGGATTGATTTTGAGCACTTGGAAGAACCTGTCAGTTTAGTGGTAAATGGCGAAGATAGTGGATTCCAGCGCATTATGAAAGACGGGGATCATGTGAATATCTGCTGATAACATAGAAAGAATGACTCGAGATGAGGGGCGTGAAATGTATTGAAAAAGAAAAAGATTATTATCGCGATAATTTTTCTTGTAATCATTGCTGTGGCAGCGGTTGTTCTGCTCCGTTTAAAAGGGACAGGCGATGATGCGGATAAAGAGAATCCGGTTATATCGGCACCTGTTGTGTACCAATTAGATAAAAAAACATCTGTGGTGGCATTGCCTGTGGGCGATGGCATTGAAGTCAGGGAAGAAAAGCCGAAAAAAGAAAAGCAAGCGGCAGATAGCGGAGAAAGCGCCCAGGGCGAGGATGGGCAAAGCGCCTCTGCTGATCAGGAGGAAGAGGGACCGGCCGTTACGGTGTCGGTCACCTATCATTATGAAGGCTTTGCCGGGCATATCGAGCGCATCAAAAATTATTGTGACCTTTTGATGGCGGAAGATTTTGGCTTTGTTCCTGTGGATGAAAACGTGATAAAAACGAAGCTGCCAACCTTTGAGAAGCTGGCTGGCAACGTGTGCTTGGTGCGCCCTATTGGCTCGGGCAATGCGTCAAATGAGGGCACTGACGAGGGTGGAGAAAGCGAGTCTTTGTTCATGATTCAGCTGCAATGGAACTCGGATCATTTTTCTGCTGCTGTAGGGCAGATCGAGGGCGGTATTGTCACGCCTCCTGAGCCCAAGCCCATGACACTGATGGAAGCTGTGGACTATTTCCATACGCTCGATCCCTCTGTGCTGGGTCTCAGCGGCGAAACGATGGATGACTATCAGGTGCTTGCGCTGGACGGCGCTGTGCTGGTGGGAACAACACCCTGCCTGCGCATGAATGTGTATAAAAAGGACGAAAAGACCGGAACGAACGTGATTGCAGGGCAGTATCTGTTCTCCAACACAGGGCGGGAGCTTTACTGGGTCGGTCTTGGCGGCGAAATTCAGAAGATTACGCAATAAAAAAAGACGAAAAAGGGAAAATTTGAAAAAAGCCCTTAAGTATTGTATTATATCGTCGATATATAGAAGTGTAAACAGTTTTTAGGTTTCAAATGGCAGGTGTCTGCCATATGAAATAGTTGCTCTGCACAAGAGGCGATGGCCGGCCGGTGTCGCTTTTTTGTGCGGAAAAAA
>JAHHSM010000052.1 GCA_020025175.1 Oscillospiraceae bacterium
AATAAGATAGAAAAAGAAGGGCGTGTTGCGTAAAAGGAACAGGCTATCACTCTTGACAGCAGACTTCATTGGGATAGAATATAAAATGAAATGATATGATTGAAAATAAAAAAATGCTTATTGTGTAAGAAATGGAGACAAAGATGGAGACAAAGAATAATAAGCAAGATATGACAGTTGGCTCACCGGCAAAACATATTTTTATGTTTTCGATTCCTCTGCTGATTGGAAATCTTTTGCAGCAGCTTTACAATATGGTGGATAGCTGGACGGTGGGTAATTTTACCGGAGATACGGCACTGGCAGCCGTAGGCATTGCCTTTCCCGTCACGTTTTTATTTATATCGCTCTTTATTGGTTTGAGCATTGGTTCTACCGTAGTCATTGCCCAGTTTTATGGTGCCGGCGACATGGAGCGTATGCGTGCAGCGATCAACACAACCTATGGTGCCTTTATCATCATTGCCATTCCGATTTCCCTGGTGGCATTTTTCCTCACAGATCCCATTTTGCATATTTTGCATGTGGAAGCGGCGGCCTATCCCGAAGCGAAGATCTATATGCAGATTGTCAGTTTGGGTATGGTCGGCAGCATTGGTTATAATATGAATGCCGGTATTTTGCAGGGCTTGGGCAACAGTAAAACGCCCCTGTTCTTCCTTTCTATTTCCACGGCTATCAATATTGTGCTGGACATTTTGTTTGTGGCGGTATTTAAATGGGGCGTTGTAGGTGTAGCAGTGGCCACCATTATTGCCCAGTGGTTTTCCTGGATTTTCGGTATTTTCTATATCAATCGAAAATATGAGGAATTTCAGCTGCATGTGCACGGCTTAAAAATTGAAAAACGTCTTTTATTCAAAATTGCGCGCATCGGGCTGCCTGCCGGTATTCAAAACGGATTGATTGCCATTGCAAGTATGGCGCTGATGGGTAAGGTGAACACCTTTGGTACAGATTTTACCGCAGGCTTCAACGTAGGCAATAAAATCGACTGCTTTGTCTTTTTGCCGGTGCAGAGCTTTGCCAATGCCGTAACCACATTTGTGGGGCAGAATGTGGGCGCCGGACGATTGGATCGTGTGCATGCAGGTGCAAAGGCAACAATTATTATGAGCGAGGTCTGGTGCATCGGTATGGCGGTGATCCTGCTGCCCATCAGCCACCAGATCATAATGCTGTTTTCAAAAACGCCTGCGGTGATTGAGGCAGGGGTTTTGTATCTGTGGTGGATTCTGCCCGGGTTCACGATTTTTTCCATCCTGTTTGTGCTGGGCAATGCCATGCGCGGCGCAGGTGATGCGATTTTCCCCATGGTCACGAGCCTGATTTCCGTGGTGTTTATGCGTGTGGGACTGTGCTATGTGCTGGCGGATTGGCTGGGACAGCAGTATATGTTCGCCTGCTATCTGGGCGGCTGGCTCGTTGGCACACCGATGATGGTGATTTATTATTGTTCCGGACGCTGGAAACGCTTCTGCGGCACTGTGGTGGACAAAAAAGAAGAATTGGAAGCATAAATTGTAAAAAATGCGCCGCCCAAGAGTTTTTGGGCGGCGCAAAAATTTTTAAAAAGGATTGTAACAAATGGCAGATTTGTGGGATATACAAAGTGAAAGGAGGAACGCCGATGAAGGATAAAAATAATATGGATGAAATGTATCGTGACTACGCCCAGACGGTTTATAAGTTCCTCCTGTCCCAGAGTCATGACGAGGATCTTGCCGAAGAGCTGACGCAGGAAACCTTTTATCAGGCGGTGAAGTCCATTAAGCGATATGACGGGTCCTGCAAGCTGTCGGTCTGGCTGTGCCAAATCGCAAAGCACCTCTGGTTTCAGCACTTGCGCCGGGAGAAGAAGCACGGCGAGGAACTGAGGGAGGAGCTGTGTCCTGCTGTGCCGTCGGCGGAGGAGAACGTCCTGCAGCGGCAGGAACATCTGATCTTGCTGCAAAAAATCCACACCCTGCCGGAAACCATGCGAGAAGTGGTGTATCTGCGCCTGTTTGGAGATCTTTCCTTTCAGGAAATCGGCACGGTGCTGGGAAAAACGGAAACTTGGGCGCGTGTGACCTTTTACCGCGGAAAGGAAAAGCTGAGGGGAGGAGTGAAGGACGATGAAGGATAAACTGTCCTGCGGCATTGTGCAGGATCTGCTGCCCACCTATGTGGAACATCTGACCTGCGAGGAAACCAACGAAGCCATGCAGGCGCATCTTGCGGCGTGCGAAAACTGCCGGAGGGAATATGAAATCATGACCGCACCGGAGCCGAAACTGAGTGAACGCAAGCGGGAAAAGCATGAGGTGGATTATTTTACCCGTGTGCATAAAAAGATGGAGGGATGGACGGGTATTGCCATTGTGTGCGCGATTGTCATTGCCATTGCGGCGGCAGGCGGCATTGTATGGGGGCTGCAGACGTATGTCATCGGTACGCCGCTGAAGATGGAAGATCTGGAATACAGCGTTCGGAATATCAATGGATATATGCTGATGGATGTGTACACCAGGGACAGATCCATGGAAATCAAGGACTGGAAGGAAAAGGAAGGGGCACATGGGGAGCTGTATCTGTCGGGCAGGAAGGTGAAAAAATCACCGCTGACACCCAGCCGAAGCCACGGCTTTGGGCTGGATGCGGACACATACAGCAGGGTTTATATCCTGGATACGATGGTGTGGGCAGACGGAATGCCCATCAGCGAGGAAAGCCGGTGGCTGTATGAGTACCGCACACCTTATGTGGGAAATCCGTCGGCGCTGTCGAATGTTGAGGATACCCTCGATATTTGGGAGACGGTGGGCGCATGCCACTATGAATTGCAGACGGCACAGGAACCCTATGGCTGGACGCTGCGCTTTGACGGGACAACACCCGGCGGCTCCGGTTTGGACGCGCGGGGCGCGGCACAGATGAATGTGCAGATGCGAAGAAATGCGGTGCAGATGCTGGCTGTGGTGGGCAATCTGGGCTATGTATCCTGGACATATACGGATGAGGCGGGCACTTTGCACACCGAAACCGTCACGGAGGAGGACGCCAACCGCCGCATCGCGGAGCTGGTGGAAATTTATAATAAAATTTACGCCACCGGCTGGGTGGCAAAGGACAGTGTGAAGGAATATGCGGAATCGCCGGCATCTCTGGAGCTGCTGCGGCGCATTTTGGAAGTGGCATATTGAGCACGCACATAAAAAGAAAACGCATCGGGGCAGTCTGCGCCGATGCGTTTTGCTGTATGAAACGATTCAAAAAGGGCTATGCGAAAAAGCGCATTAAAATCACAGCCATCTGATCTCGTGTGACGGTGCCGCCGGGCAGCAGCTGCTTTTTGCTGTTGCCGGAGAAAATATCCTCACTGACCGCCCAGGACATGGCAGCTTTGGTGCTATTGCTGATCTTGCCGCTGTCGGAATAGGGAGAAAGATCAGCCCTGCCGCTGACATCCATGCCCATAGCCTCGCAGTAGCGGTACAAAATCACGGCGAGCTGCTCACGGGTGACTGCTCTGTTTGGCAGGAGCTTGCCCTGAGCCGAAGTCAGGATTCCCTGCTCTGCGCACCATAACATGGCATCGGTGTAAAACTTGTCGGAAGGAACATCGCTGTAGAAGGCGGCACTTTCGGGCAGCGGCTCCCCTGCCTGCCGCCACAGGATGGCGGCAATCATGGAACGGTTGATTTTTCCGTTGCGGCTGAAAGTTGTTTTTCCGGTGCCGTTCATCAGGCCGTTGTGGTAAACATAGTAAACGCCGGGGGCGTACCATTCCGTGCGGGAAATATCGGTGAAAGGCGGCTTTTTCAAAACAGTGAGGGTGGCGTTTTTCGTGGGCAGCAGTGTATAAACCGTGCCTTTTGCGGTGAGAAATTCCTCAGGCAAGCTGTAGGTGCCGTCGCTGTTGATCAAAATCAGCTCGGCGGTTTTGGCATCGCCGTTGATTTTAATTTCCACCGCGGCATTTGTCACAGGTGCGTTGATAACAATTTGCGCGGGCGTTACGCCCACATCCGCTGGAGTCTGGGGCGGAATATCCAGAACTACGGGAACGTCACTGATTGCCTGATCTTTTGTCAGTGTGATGGTGTAGGTTTCTGCCAGTGCCGTGACGAAAAGGGATGCTGTGAGACAGAGGGCGCAAAGAGCGCCTAAAGTGCGTTTTTTCATCATAAAAAACTCCTTATAAAAAACAAGTATTCAAAATAAATGATAGCGCTTTACCTAAAAATATTATATAAAGTATAGCAAATGATGTGCTTTTTGTCCACAGGAAAGGGCTTCCAGACACTTTGAAAAAAATTTTAGTGCCTATGGTAAGAAATTTGTGCTTGGTCTGTTAAAATCTAACAAAGCATGTTATACTAAAAGATACTGCAAGCACAGTGATTTTTCGCCGCTCTTCCATTCGGGGCGGTGATAAGGAGAGATATATTTATGGAAAAGAAAAAGTTTTATATTACCACCCCGATTTACTACCCTTCCGACAAGCTGCATATCGGTCATACGTACTGTACCGTGGCAACGGATGCCATTGCACGCTATAAAAGATTAAAGGGTTTTGACGTGATGTTCCTGACCGGAACAGACGAACACGGGCAGAAAATTGAAGAAAAGGCAGAAGAGGCAGGCGTAACGCCCCAGCAGTTTGTGGACAATATTGTCACCGGCGAGCGCGGCGTGAAGGATCTGTGGAAGCTGATGAACATTTCCAACGACCGCTTTATCCGCACCACCGACGAGTATCATGTGGGAGCGGTTCAAAAGATTTTTAAGAAGATGTACGACAAGGGCGATATTTACAAGGGCGCTTATGCGGGCAAATACTGCACGCCCTGTGAGTCTTTCTGGACGGAGAGCCAGCTGGTGGACGGCAAATGCCCCGACTGCGGACGCCCCGTTGTGGATGCGCAGGAGGAAGCCTATTTCTTCCGTCTGAGCAAGTACGCAGACCGTGTGCGCGATCTTTTGGTGAATACCGACTTTTTGGAGCCGAAGTCCCGCGTCCATGAGATGGTCAACAACTTTATCGATCCCGGTTTGGAGGATCTGTGCGTGTCCCGCACCAGCTTCACCTGGGGCGTGCCTGTGGATTTTGACCCCGGTCATGTGGTGTATGTCTGGGTGGACGCTCTGTTCAACTACACCACCGCATTGGGTCTGTTCAACGACAAATACGATGATTACGACGAATACTGGCCGGCTGATGTGCACATTGTGGGCAAGGAAATCGTGCGGTTCCATTCCATTATCTGGCCGGCCATGCTGATGAGCATGGACATGCCCCTGCCTAAAAAGGTCTTTGGTCATGGCTGGCTGCTGCTGGACGGCGGTAAAATGAGCAAGTCCAAGGGCAATGTGGTAGACCCCTATCTGCTGAGCGAAAAGTTCGGCGTGGATGCGCTGCGTTTCTTCCTGATGCGCACCTTCCCCTTCGGCAGCGACGGCAACTTCTCCAATGAGCTGCTGATCCAGACCATCAACACCGACCTTGCAAACACTCTGGGCAATCTGGTGTCCCGCACCACTGCCATGGTGGGCAAGTACTTCGGCGGTACGCTGCCCGCAGGCAGCGGCGCCACCGAGGATGAGAAGTACCTCAACGATGTGTATGCCCAGGCCCGTGAGAGCCAGAGCGAGGTGAGCCTGAGCTTCAACTTCCCCGAAGGCGATCCCGTCAAGTACGATGTGGAGCTGATCACAACTGCATTGCAGATGCGTGAAAAGTTTGAGGAGCAGATGGAAAGCTATGCACCCCACAAGGCGCTGGATGAGGTGTTCAAGCTGATCGACCGCGCCAATAAGTATATTGATGAAAATGCACCTTGGGCACTGGCAAAAGACGTGGAGGCAAACGGCGCGCGTTTGGCACATGTGCTGTATAACCTGCTGGAGGCAACCCGCCTGTCCGGTATCCTGCTGACACCGTTCATGCCCGAAAGCTGCGGCAAGCTGTTTGACCAGATCGGCGCAGGCGAAGATGTGCGCACCTGGGACAGCGCCGCCCAGTGGGGCGCGCTGCATGAGAGCACTGCCGTGACCAAGGGCGAGAACCTCTTCCCTCGTGTGGATATGGAAAAGGCGCTGGAAGAGCTGGAACAGGCGGAAGCAGCAGCGCGCAAGGCAGTGCTGCCCCCCATTGAGCTGGAGCCCCAGCTCACCGAGCAGGTGGATTTTGATACCTTCTGCAAGAGCGATTTCCGCGCGGTGAAGGTCAAGGCCTGTGAAGCCGTGAAAAAGAGCGCAAAGCTGCTGAAATTTACGTTGGATGACGGTACCGGCACCGACCGCCAGATCCTCTCCGGTATCCACGCATGGTATGAGCCGGAAGATCTGATCGGCAAAACGCTGGTGGCCATCGTCAATTTGCCCCCCAGAAAGATGATGGGTCAGGAAAGCTGCGGTATGCTGATTTCTGCCGTTCACACTGAAAAGGGCGAGGAAAAGCTGCATCTGCTGATGATCGACGACGCCATCCCTGCCGGTGCAAAAATGTGCTGATCTGCGCTCAGCGGAAAGGAGTCGCCCATGGACGAAAAACAGGTGGCGAAAGGTGCACAGCAGGAAAAAATTGCTGTGCCCATGGACAGCGAGCAGTTTCAGCGCTTTATTGATGCATCCGGCATCTTTGAGCGGACAAGGGCGTATCTGCGCCAATACCTGAAAAACTGGTATGAAGAGGATGCGGCGGCTTTTATGGACTGTATGAGAGCCGATCTGGACACCGTGCTGGCAACCTATCATTTTTATAATAACAATGTGTCCGTTGCCAAGGATTTGGAGTGGGAAACGGATTATATCAACTGCTGGATTCGGATTACAGATGAAGAAGATGACAGTTGCTGCTCCTACAGGACGCTGTATGATTATGACCTCGTCGCCTTTGACGATATGCTGCAAAGCTGAGCGGGGCAGCGAGGCGCTGAGGAACCAAACAGGGACCGTATCATATATGATACGGTCCCCTTTTTTTCTTTTGCATGGTGAAGAAAATTATTGATAAACGATAAATAATAATTGAATTTCAAAAAGATATGTGCTACACTACACTCAATAAGAGTGCTTGGAGGAACGGATATGAATTGGAATCAAAATAAAAGTATGCAGCTTTCCAAATTTTGTGTTTATCTTTTTATGGTCATTCTGGTGGTAGTTTGCGTGCTGGCACCCCAGCTGTTTCGCGCGCTGCTGGAGATGCGCGGCGAATCTATGGCGAAGCTGCCCTTTTTTCTGGCAGCCGTTTATACTACAGCGGTTCCCGCTGCCGCGGCGTTGTGGGATCTGCGAAAGCTGCTTTGGAATATCAGCTGCGGCAATGTATTTTTAGTATGCAATGTGGCCATTTTGAGAAGGCTTTCCTGGTACTGCATAATTGCCGGGTTGATTTTTTTTGTCTCCGGTTTCTTTTATCTGCCGTTTTTCTTTCTCAGCATTGCCGCTGCTTTTATAGGACTCATTCTGCGTGTGGTAAAAAATGTATTTTCCGAGGCAGTTGCCCTAAAAGATGAAAACGACTATACCATTTGAGAAAGGGAGAGTTCGACAATGCCCATTGTAGTGAATATTGACGTGATGATGGCGCGCCGTAAGATGAGCGCTGGACAGCTGGCTGAAAAAGTAGGGATTACCCCTGCAAATCTCTCTATTTTGAAAAATAATAAAGCAAAAGCCATTCGTTTTTCCACGCTGGAAGCTTTGTGCCGTGCACTGGACTGCAAACCTGCCGATCTTTTGGACTTTGAGGAGGAATGTTAAATGAATCAAACGAATCATCAAGAAAAAACGGCGGCTACCTGTCCGCTGCCGGATCAGCCTGTTCCCGTTTCCGGGCAGGCTGCCGCACAAACTCAGCCAAATCCGCCCCAAGCCGGTGACACGGGCAGTGCCAAAGGCAGCCCGGCTTTGTTTGTGGACGGCATGTTCTCGCTGCTGTTTCTTTTTGTTGGCTGGTGCTATTATCATTTACAGCTGACCTACTCTGAGTATTTCTACTATGGAACGGTTTATTTTGGGACCCTTGTTTTCACGGTGTTGTTTGCCACCGTTGTGCTGTCCTATCTTCTGTGCAGCGGCAGGCAGCCCACAAGGGAAAGCTGGTTCTGGTTTGCCGTGCTGCTGGGACTGGGGATTTCTACGGCGCTGCCCTACACGCCCAGCCTTCTGGATGCCGTGGAGCTGCCGGCACTGCATATCACAGCCTGCTACTGGGTACTTTGCGCATCGGGGCAGCTCATGCATCTGCAAAAAACTTCCAACTGGATTTTTGCGGATTTGTTCCGTGCTGCCGTGGTGCTGCCGATCGAAAACTGCTATCGTCTGCCTGTGGTGCTGGTGCACTGGATTACAGCAGAAGTCCGAAAGTTTTCCACGCGAAAAAAAGTCTGCATAAAAAAAGAGAGCCATGTTCTGGCGATTTTACTGGGTATCCTGTTTGCCGGCATTTGCATCGCCCTTGTGCTGCCTTTGCTGCTTGCGGCGGATGCAGGCTTTGCGCGGCTGGTTTATCAGCTGCTTTCCGGTCTGCTCAGCGGCATCATGGGCTGGCTAAGCAATATTTTCTCATTTTTGGGGATTTTCTCGTTTTTTTCTCAAATTATTTTCATCATTCCGGTGGCATTTTTCCTGTATGGTCTTGGTTATGGCTGCATTCATACTCCCACAAACCATGACTACACCAAACAAATGGTGCACAAAGCGCAGACCTCTGCCCGCATTGTGCCAAAGATAACGGTTTCGGTGGCATTATTCACGCTTTGCGCAGTGTATATTGTGTTTATTATGGTACAGATCAACTATTTGTTTGGCGCGTTTGGGGGGACACTGCCTGACGGATTTTCCTATGCGGAGTATGCGCGCAGAGGATTTTTCGAGCTTTGCGCCATTGCTGCCATCAATTTGGCGATTCTTCTGGCGGCAAACATCGTCAGCCGTATTCCGCGCAGTGAAAACCGCCTTCTGCGCATCTGCAATCTGTGTATTGCGGTGCTGACTCTCCTGCTGCTGACCACTGCTGCGGCGAAAATGGGATTGTATATTGCCGCCTACGGTCTGACGGTGAAGCGCGTCATGGTGTCGGTATTCCTCGTCTGGATTGCCGTGGTGTTTGTGTGCGTCATTGTGCAGCAGTTCCGTGCCCTGCCCACCATGCGCATCAGCATTTTCCTCGGGGCGGTGCTGTTCAGCCTGCTGTGCCTGCTGCCGGTGGCGGATAGCATTCAGCTCTATAACAGAGAATTTGTGTATACACAGCAGACGCAGGATGTGGCTGCGTTTGATATGGATATCTCGGCGGTTCAATCGATAGAGGATATCTGAGAGGAATGCAGAACATACAGAAAGCAACCGAAAACGCCCGAACTATTCCAATTCGTTCGGGCGTTTTTTCTGCGTCGGTTTCCCTGTTTTCTTCATAAAAAAGAAATCTGCTCCCTTTTAGTTTAGGGCGGAAAAGAAAAAAATTTGGCAAAAAGCATAAATTGTAAAGAAGAATTTACACAGATTTTACAATTGTAAAGAAGAATTTACTGCAGATTCATGGCCCCTTATGGTACACTGAATTTAAAAATTCTGTACGGTGTATTTTTTAGATCCGTGTGGAAAAAAATAAGAGTATTTGGAACATACAAAGGAGAATTACATGGATCTTTCGTTGGGATTTTTTCTGGAACAGGTGACGACAAGTCCTGCTCTGGCGGTGACGGTCCTGCTGACGCTGGGTGTTATTCTGGTCAACGGCTGGACAGACGCACCCAATGCCATTGCAACGGTGGTCGGCACACGCTCCATGGGTGTGAATAAGGCAATTATCATGGCAGCCGTCTTTAATTTTTTAGGCGTTATTTTGATGACGGCGGTCAACTCCACGGTCGCCATGACGATTACGAAAATGGTCAATTTCGGCGGAAATAACCAGCAGGCGCTGATTGCGCTGTGTGCAGCGCTGTTTGCCATTGTCATATGGGCAACGGCGGCCTGGTGGTTTGGCATACCGACGAGTGAAAGCCATGCGTTGATTGCGGGTATTTCCGGTGCGGCGATTGCATTGCAGGGCGGTCTTGGCGGCATCAACGGTGCTGAGTGGATGAAGGTTATTTATGGCTTGATTGTATCCACATTTCTTGGTTTCGGCATGGGTTACGGTGTGTGCTGGCTCACAGGAAGAGTATGCCGCAATATGGATCGCAGAAAAACGAGAAGTGTCTTTCAAAAGGCCCAGATCTGCGGCGGTGCGGCGATGGCATTTATGCACGGCGCGCAGGACGGGCAGAAATTCATGGGTGTTTTGATTCTGGGTGTGGTGCTGGTCAACGGTGCGGACACCTCAGGTCAGTTTGTCCTCCCCATTTGGATGATGATTCTCTGCTCCATCGTTATGGGTCTGGGTACCTCCATCGGCGGCAAAAAAATTATTAAGTCCGTTGGAATGGACATGGTAAAAATGGAAACGTATCAGGGCTTTGCCGCAGATGCGGCAGGTGCGCTGTGTCTGCTTTGCGCAACGCTCTTCGGTCTGCCTGTTTCCACCACCCACACTAAAACCATTGCCGTTATGGGTGTGGGAGCGGTCAAGCGCGCCTCTGCCATCAATTTGGGCGTGGTGAAGGAAATGGTTTTCACATGGATTCTGACCTTCCCCGGCTGTGGTCTGATCGGCTATGTGATGGCGAAACTGTTTATGTATATTTTTTGATTGAGATGGATATGGGAGGATGGAACCTATGGCAAAAAAAGGCGATCAGATGTATTATGAAGCATTTATAAATTGCGCCGAGGACGGCTGCAAGGCGGCAGCCCTGCTGCACGATACCCTCAGAAATTTTAACAGCGCCAATTTGGAGAAGCATTTGGATAAAATGCATGCCATTGAGCATGGTGCGGATGAAAAAAAGCATGTGGTTGTGGAGGAGCTGATGCGTGCTTTTATCACGCCCCTTGAGCGTGAGGATATTGCGGAGCTGCTGCATCATATTGACGATGTATGTGACTGCCTTGAAGACGTTCTCATTCGCATATATGTAAACAATATTACATTGATTCGTCCGGATGCGGTGAATTTTACAAAGCTTTTGATGCGCTGCTGCGAGGCAACAAAGGAAGCATTGGTGGAGTTCCCAAACTTCCGCAGATCCAAGACGCTGAAGAAGCTTGTGCTTGAAATTGGTGCGCTGGAAGAGGAATGTGACCGTGCCTTTATCAAGGCGATGCGCGATCTGCATACGCAGAGCCACGATCCGTTGGAGATCATTTCATGGAGAGAGATTTATATTTATCTTGAAAAATGCGCAGATGCCTGCGACAATGTGGCAGGTTCCATTGAGCGTGTGGTGATGAAGAACAGCTGATTTAAAATAGGATGAAAAAAACACCCGGTTCCATAAGGGTTAACAGTGACAAGTAACTATTAGGTTATTTGCCGCAGGAAACGGTGTGACCGCTATGGTCACGCCGTTTTTCTGCGTTTATATGGCAATTATGCGATCATGGGTTCAGAAAGGACCGGAATATTGACTTCGTCCACAAAGTTGAAGTATATTTTGATCTTCTGCTTTCGCTTGCCGCTGGACTTGTCCGGTGCGAACACTACGATTTTCTTGATATACTCGTTGACGATGGTGGGCGTCAGCTCGGTCACATCCACATATTTCTGGGTCAGGGCAATGAAGGCATCCAAACCGTTGTTGTCCTCTTCCTGCGTGTTGATCCATTCCTCAAGGGATTTGATTTCAAGCTGGAGCTGTTTCTGCTCGGCTTCATAGTCTGCGGACATCTTCTGATACCGCTCCATGGGGAGATTCCCAAGGACGGAGTCCTCATAGAGCCGACGGATAATAACATCCAGATCGCCAAGGCGCTTCTTTGAGTTTGCCAGCCGTTTCTTGTCCTCACGGATGCTCTTTTCCTGGTCGCTGCGGCGGCAGTGAAGCCACTGCTCCTGGAATCCTTCCACGTCCTTGCGAATATAG
>JAHHSM010000053.1 GCA_020025175.1 Oscillospiraceae bacterium
ATTAATTAACCAATAACAATTCCAACTGTATGATACAGTTGGATTTTTTCTTATATTTGGCATAGGGATCGAGATGCGGGTGCAAGACTGCATTCCGGCACAGAAACTGAAAGTATTGATCAACAATTACGCTATTGTCTCCGACACAGATTGTTCCGGAACTTCCGGCATAGACAAAGTAACCTCCGCATTATCTGCCAGTTCAGAGGGGTCAGGCGATTCTTCCTTTTCTTCCTCATTCTCCCAAAGAGAATCATATTTCTTTCCCTCTTTGTCCATATGCACAACGGACATACTCTTTGCCGCCATATACATTTTGCTGTCATATTCCATCAGCTTCTGTTCATCACTAGGTGGAACTTTGTCACCGTTTGCAATGCGTCTAAATATCTCAAGACATTTCATCATTTCCTCGTTTGCCTCAGCCGCTGCTTCGGCCTGCTGTCTAGATGCCTCTGCGTTATGAATAGAAGCGCTCAGCTCATTAAGCCGCTCACGTCCCTGGAATGTTTCTTCATAGGCCTTATCTAGAGCCTCCAGTTCTTTGGAAAGCTCCACTCGATCAAAGTTGCTGCTTCCGGTTTTTTGCTGTTCTTCTAATAATTTATGGATTTGGTTGCGGCGGAAATCCAGAAGATCCATTTGTTGATTCATCGCTTGTCTTGCTTCAACAAGTCTCATGTGCTTACCTCCTTTAAACATTCTCATATTTTACATATCGACTTGTTTTGTATATTTTATAAGATGCAATATTTCTGAGGTAACCCTTACTGTACATTTACTATTGAAACTCACACAGTCCATTATAAAAGGCCGACACTCACAGTAAGGATGAGTGTCGGTCTTTGATCCATTTTTATGAATATAAGCATATTGAAAGCAGCGTCGTTGAAACAAATAAGATCAAAACTGACCTCAGCACGATGAGCAACAAAGAATACAATAACTGATAAATGCATTTCGCACCGCAGAAGAATCCCGCTCTCCTTATCGCCGGATTTCCATGTCGCTATATGACCTGCTTTGTATTGTAAATAAAATGTCTGACAAGGTCAAACCTTGTCAGACATTTTTCTAATTTAACTATTTTTCAGATCGTCAGCAATCGCATCTGCCAACAGATCCAGCTCATCTTCCTTATCCTCGCTCAAAGAAGATGCCAAAGATAGTCTTTCGTTCAGCACTGTCATGCACTTCATCTCCTCATCGAGGAACTTCTGCATCAAGTCGCCGGAACGGCAGGCCCAAGAACCATTCTCTACGATCGCAAAGGTACGGTTCTGCAGATTCAGTGCCTTCATATCCATCAGATAATTATGCATCACCGGATAGATACCCAGATTGTAAGTGACAGAAGCCAGAACAATATGACTTACGCGGAATGTCTCAGAAATCAGATAAGACACATGGGTGTTTGATACATCGTAAAGCACAGTGTTTGTTACACCACGCTCTGCCAACTTAGCACACAATGCCTGTGCAGCTGCCTCAGTATTGCCATACATGGACGCATAGACCACCATAACTGCTTTTTCTTCAGGCTCATAGCTGCTCCAGTGCTGATATTTATCCAAAATGTAACCAAAGTCATTGCGCCACACCGGACCGTGAAGAGGGCAGATATATTTGAGCTGATCAACAAGACCACCAGCCTTTGTCAGCAACGCCTGAACGTGAGGGCCATATTTGCCAACAATATTGGTATAATAGCGGCGTGCCTCAGCGATCCAATCGCGATCAAAGTTCACCTCATCGTTAAATAGCTTACCATCCAATGCAATAAAGGATCCAAATGCATCAGCAGCAAACAGCACACCATCAGTCAAGTCGAAAGTCACCATAGCTTCTGGCCAGTGAACCATCGGTGCAGCAACGAAGGTAACAGTATGCTTACCAAAACTCATAGTGTCGCCTTCTTTGACCTCTACCAATTCGTGACTGTCAATTCTAAAACCAAACTGACGCATCAGCATAAAAGACTTTTCAGTAGAAACAACCTTCACTTTTGGATAACGAATCAAAATCTCTTCAATAGAAGCACCATGGTCAGGCTCCATGTGATTGATGACCAACACATCAAGGTCCTTACCTTCCAGCAAATACTCGATATTCTCCAGCAACTGACGGCATGCAGACCAGTCAATGGTATCAAATAGGACACTCTGCTCATCCTTCAGCAGATATGCGTTATAGGAAACTCCCCGGGGAATGGGGTGGATATTTTCAAACAGCGCCAGGCGATGATCGTTAGCGCCAACCCAATACAGATCTTCTGTGACATTTCTTACGCAATGCATATGTAATCCTCCTTCACAAAATTGAAAATCAATTTATTATGCTTCAATAAAGTTTTCTTTCGCTTCAGCGCACTCCGGGCATACCCAATCTTCTGGCAGCTTATCAAACATAGTGCCGGGTGCAATATCATTATCGGGATCACCCTTGCTGGGATCGTATTCATAACCACAGCCATTGCAAATATGGAACTTATAAGACGGACGTTCCTTCTTAGGTGTGGCACGCTTGATTTTCTTCATAGGAGGTGCAGGCTTCTTCTCGCCTGTATCCAGTGCTGCAGTCAACAGAGGCAGAATCTCCGCCACATCACCAACAATACCATAGTCACAGTTCTTAAAAATGGGAGCATTTGCATTCTTATTGATTGCCACAATGGTAGATGCATCCTTAATACCCTTCAAATGCTGAATTGCACCGGAAATACCGCAAGCAATATACAGATTGCCCATGAACTTCTGACCGGACATACCAACATAGCGGTTGATCGGTACATAGCGCAGCGTTTCCGCCACAGGACGAGAAGAGCCCAATGCAGCACCGGCTGCTTTTGCCAGATTTTCAACCAACTTCATGTTCTTCTTCTCGCCAATACCCTTACCGGCACTGACCACGCGCTCCGCTTTGGTAATCGGTGTATCAATGGGAATACCCACTGTGAAATCATAACCATCACGCTTTAGACTTTCTGCCAGTGCATTAACACGCTCCTGTGCGGTGCCTTCCTTTAGAATCATCTTCTTGCGTGCTCCGGTGACAGGTCCGGCCTTCTTCATCAAAGGTGCAGCTGCGCTCTTAGGCTCTTTGCCAAGGATATGAGAAGCGATAACGACACGCTGAATCTCGTTTGTTCCCTCATAGATCGTAGTGATCTTAGCATCGCGGTACATCCGCTCGACATCCATGCCTCTCAGATAACCAGTGCCACCGTAGATCTGCAATGCATCATTGGTAACCTCCAGCGCAATATCCGAAGCATATTGTTTCGCCATCGCAGATTCCATACCGTAAGGCTCATGGTGCTCCTTCAAATCAGCAGCAGAATAGATAAGCAGACGTGCGCAGCGAAGCTTCGTTGCCATATCAGCAATCTTAAAGGAAATTGCCTGCTGGAACGCAATCGGCTTGTCAAATTGAACACGATCTTTTGCATATTCAACAGCACTTTCAAACGCACCCTGCGCAATACCGAGAGCCTGAGATGCAATACCGATACGACCACCATCCAGCGTAGCCATTGCAATCTTAAAGCCTTCGCCTTCCTTACCCAGCAGATTCTCTTTAGGCACCTTTACATCATTGAACAGAAGCTGTGCTGTTGCAGAAGAACGAATGCCCATCTTATCATAGTGATCCCCAAACTCAAATCCGGGCCAACCCTTTTCCACAATGAATGCACTGATGCCACGAGTACCGATATCCGGGGTTGTTACAGCAAAGACAACATAGGTATCTGCCTCACCGCCGTTGGTGATAAAAATTTTCTCGCCATTGAGAAGATAGTGATCCCCCTGCAATACAGCCGTTGTTTCAGTGCCGCCTGCATCAGAGCCGGCATTGGGTTCAGTCAAACCAAACGCACCCAGCTTTTCACCTTTTGCCAGCGGTACCAAATACTTTTTCTTCTGTTCTTCTGTACCGAAGGCAAAAATAGGCCAAGAACCCAAAGAGACATGCGCAGATAAGATAACACCGACGCCACCATCTACGCGACTAAGCTCCTCTACTGCAATGGCATAGCTCATAGCATCCATGCCTGCCCCGCCATACTCCTTAGGGAAGGGTACACCCAGCCAACCGAGCTTTCCCATCTTTTTTACAACTTCACGGGGAAATTCATTTTCCTTATCCCAAAGGAATGTGTAGGGTTTAACCTCTGATTCCGCAAATTCGCGCACCTGCGCCCGGAATGCCTCATGCTCTGCTGTGGTCTTGAAGTACATACCATGTTCCTCCTTGCATTTCTTTTTATTGTTGATAGATTTTATCCATTTTAAATGTAAAATAAATTATATCTTTGCGATTAAGAAACTTCAAAAAGGATGCTTCTCAAGCTATGCTTACGCAGTTCCTGATCCAGTTTCCGTTGAATACTCGCCAGCTGACAATGCACTGTGCAGCGCGTCGGATGCTTTGCATCCCACGAACATTCATATCCCGCCTGCATACAGGCACTGATCTTGCAATCTTCCTCCATGATCTCCAGCAAGTCATACAAGGATACATTTTCCAAATCAACTGTTAATCGGCATCCTCCGTCTACACCGCGAGTGCTTTGTACGATTTTCGCCTTTGCCAACTTCTTAATAATTTTATAGGCGAACTGCTGGGGAATTTCCTCTGCCTGGCATAATGGTTTCATCGTATGTCGTTCGCCATCAGCCAATACTCTTAAAATGCGCAATGCATAATCTGTCTCTTTTGTGATTAGCAGTAAGATCACCCCTTTCTTATTGTGTTTTCACTATACCATTGTGGACACGTATAGTCAACTATTAAATGCCCCTTTTTACAGAATTTACTATTTATACAACATAATCTCATTTTTTTGGTATTAACTACCAAACCAGTATGTTTTTTCGTACGCATACCGCAGCAGCCAACTCTCAAAATCTGTGATACCAATTTATTTGATAATTTTGAGTATCACCTTTGCACCATGCGGTTTCGTATGATTCTTGATTTCAAGTGATCAATGATAAAGTTCTGCAACCATTTTTGCAAAGCTAAGACCTAATCCATAATGGTGACTGATACACAAAACGTCCTCTGAAAAAACTCATGAGTTGCCTTGCTTAAACCTTTTTCCGAAAAACCTCTTTCCACTTTTATGGTTTTTAAATTCTGGAAAATGCGGAAATATTTAAATACAATAATCTGTCTTTCTCTGCACAAACTATGCTTGCGATACCCAATTAATTCTTTTTGAAACAAAAGGAGAATCACATTATGTCTAACAAGTCTAGTAGTAAGATCAATGTTCCCGAAGCACGCGCTGCTATGGATAAGTTTAAGATGGAAGCAGCAGCTGAGGTTGGTGTCGACCTGAAGGAAGGCTACAATGGCAACTTGACCTCTCGTGAAGCCGGTTCTGTCGGCGGCCAGATGGTCAAGAAGATGATTGAGGATTACGAACAGAAGCTCAAGTAATTTTCTATTCTTTTTCAATCCCAAAACACACAAAACGGCGGAGTGTTCTTCACTCTGCCGTTTTTTTATTTGCTGATTAAAGTTGATCTGGACCTAAAAAAGGTATCCGAAATTTCGGATACCTTTTTTATTTATCTTTGATATTCAAATTCCAAATTGTACATAGAGACCAGATCCCCATCCTGGATTCCCATCTCTTCCATGCGCTGGAACAATCCTGATTCACGCAGCTGTCTATCGAAGAACATACGGCTTTCGTAGTCTCCAAAATTGACATTGGCAATCAAACGCTCCAGCCAAGGACCTTCCACAAACCAAACACCATCCTCGACATTGATCTCCAGCGGAGTGGACATATCGATCCTTTCAGGGCGCTTCACATACTCCGGCTCATAAATCTGAACAGGAGGCAGTGTTTGAAGCGTTGCGGCAATCGTCTGCACCAATTCACGCGTTCCTTGATGTGCAGCAGCAGAAATAACAAACAACGGATACCCCTCTTTCTCCACACGCTCACGCAGGCGCTCCAAAAGTGTTTCATCCATCATGATATCACTCTTGTTTGCAACAACGATTTGTGTGCGTGTTGCCAACTCTGCACTGTACTGCTTCAATTCTTCGTTGATTGCATCAAAGTCTTCCACGGGATCACGACCTTCACTGCCCGATACATCTACTACATGCACCAGCAATCTGCAGCGGTCAATATGGCGCAGGAAATCGTGACCTAAACCGGCACCTTCCGATGCGCCCTCAATAATGCCGGGAATATCTGCCATAACAAAGGATTCGCCGCCCTCAACAAACACCACGCCTAAATTAGGGAACAGCGTTGTGAAATGGTAATTTGCAATTTTAGGATGCGCTTTGCTGACAACAGACAGCAGTGTAGACTTGCCCACATTGGGAAAACCTACCAAACCTACATCTGCCAGCAGCTTCAGCTCCAAAATCACATCATGGCTTTCACCGGGCGTACCTGCTTTTGCAAAACGGGGTGCCTGACGTGTAGGCGTTGCAAAATGCGCATTGCCCCAACCACCGCGGCCACCTTTACAAAGCACAAAAGGCTCTGTATCAGACATATCATGAATGATTTCGTTGGTTTCTGCATCGCGAATCAGTGTACCACGCGGCACACGCAATGTTAAAGACGCACCATCCTTGCCAGAGCGACGACCACCCTGACCATCGACACCATCACCGGCTACATATTTTCTTTTATATCGGAAGTCCATCAAGGTAGACATATTGTTATCTATCTCAACAATAATAGAACCACCGCGACCGCCATCACCGCCGTCGGGTCCACCCGCTGCAATATACTTTTCGCGATGAAATGCAACCGCACCATTGCCGCCTTTACCGGCCTTTACGGTAATGCGTGCCTTATCCACAAAAGACGCTGCCATATTACTCGGCACCTCCCTATTTTTATTTTAGTATTTTTTCTTTTTTCAAAATCATACAGAAATTTGTAAAAAATGGCCCGAACACAAGGTTCGGACCATTTTACAAAATCCATTATTCAGCGACGGGATACACAGAAACCTTCTTGCGATCCTTACCCATGCGCTCAAAACGTACAACGCCGGATTCAGTTGCAAAAAGCGTATCATCACTGCCGATACCCACATTGGTGCCCGGATGAATCTTGGTGCCACGCTGACGAACCAGAATGTTACCAGCCAGCACAAACTGACCGTCTGCGCGCTTAGCGCCCAGTCTCTTAGCCTCAGAGTCGCGGCCATTCTTGGTAGAACCAACGCCCTTCTTATGAGCGAAGAACTGAAGACCAATCTTTAACATGATACGTTACACCTCCAAAACAGTAATGTTATCAGGATACTCCTCATGGAGTTCCGTCAGGTAGACCATCAGACCTGTTAACAGCGCCTGACAGGTATTGTCCGCAGAAGCAGAGAGCCCACCGGGAAGATAAAAAGAAATCTTCGCTGTATTCTCACAAACTTTCACGGTTGCGCCCAGACCGAGTACGTCGTTCAAAGTGCATTCCACCATGCGCACAGCGCTGGTGATCGCAGCACATACAATGTCGCTGCCCTGGTCGGCGTATCCGCTGTGACCCTTCACGTCAAAAGCGACGATCCGGCTTTCTTCCATATGGAATGAAACCGTCGTCATAACTTAGACGGAGATCTTGCCGATCTCAACCTTGGTATAAGGCTGACGATGGCCCTGACGCTTGCGATAGCCCTTCTTGGGAGCGAACTTGAAGATCATGATCTTCTTGCCCTTGCCATTCTTAACGACCTTAGCCTCGACCTTTGCGCCCTCGACAACGGGAGCACCGAAAGTAGCCTTGTCACCATCCAGGATAGCCAAAACTTTGTCAAAGGTAACGGTCTCATCTGCCTCGGCGCCCAGCTTCTCCATGAAGATGACGTCGCCTTCAGCAACCTTGTACTGCTTGCCACATGCTTCGATAATTGCGTGCATTCTTTTGCACCTCTCTTTCAATACCCGCTTTTTGCGGTTCGAGTCTCGCTATCGGGGGTGGAAACTTTTGTTTACACTTAATACCCATTCAAAGCGGCTTATATATTGTATCAGTAGAAATCAAGCTTGTCAATGACTTTTTCCTATATAATTTTCAAAAAAGCACCAAAAAATTATGATTTTTCCAGAAAAAATCCGCAAGTACGCACAATTCCTTCTATTTAGCGCAAAAGGTCGGCATAAGCAGTCCTCCTTCTTTTGGGGATTCAATACTGCAGCTTTTCCACTGGCCAGTTGCGGATAATATCACAGTACGCTCTACAGACATTTTTTGCCAGTGCAATATCCAGATTGCGGTAATTGCCGCACTCCACAGCACTCTTTCCGGGTACCTCTCCCTCATACTGTGCGCCCTTCGCACTGACATCCTGCATCAATGCAATCGCATCTTCATGACTGAGCTTTGTCCCATCTACCAGTAAATAAAAACCCGTCTGACATCCCATAGGGCCAAAATAAAGCACCGCATCCTTCCGCTCCGAGTTACGCAGAAGCGTTGCATAAAGATGCTCCGCCGAGTGCAGCTCCGCATTGGACAGCAAATCACCTGTATTAGGCTTCTTGAAACGCAAATCGTAAGTCACCACATTTCCATCCTGACGTGACAAATACATACCAGGCTGCAAAACGGTATGATCCACAGTAAAGCTCGCAATTTTTTCCATCCTCTTAATCCTCCATCAAATCTAAATATACACACACAGCATCATTTAAACGCATCATAACATCTCTCACATTTTCTTCATACTCGACATCCTGATGCTCGCCAAAAAGATGGTCTGAAACCACTTTAAACGATACAAACGGAATTTCATTACGCATACAAACCTGTGCAATAGCGCCGGCTTCCATCTCGCATAAAACCGCACCAAATGTATCTCTGATGTATGCCGCACGCTCATAATCCCGACCAAACCAGTCACCGGTAGCAATCGTTCCGGGGGTCATCACATAGCCCATATTTGCCATGAGCGTCAACGTTTCCAACTGCTCACTGCATGGAAACCGCACACAGTTTACTGTGGACACAAGACCCGGTGGATCTCCTGCCAATGTAGTATCCACATCATGCTGTACACAATCCGTTCCCATCACCAATGTTCCTGTTGGTAAATCCGCCAAAGCACCAGCACAGCCAACATTGACTATCTTCCCTACATGAAATCGATCAATCATCATTTGCGCCGCCATAGCGATATTTACTTTTCCAACACCGCCAACACATACGATCACTTGATCGGAGATGGGATAAACTTCTATGCCTGCAATAATTTCCGACTCCTTTGCGCCCAATTTCAACAGCAGACCCTTGGCTTCTTTTTTCATGGCGTATAGTATTCCAATGCGCATCCGTTTCATCCTTTTTCAAATTCTGATACCCAGTATAAACGATTTTTGCTTGTTTTTAAATACTATTTGATATGTAAAATAATGTGTTTTTATATCACAACAGTTAAATTGCTGAAATACCGCAAATCCTTTTATGTGAGTGAAAGATGCAAGAATGGAAGTGAAAACAAGGAACATAACTATTCCTTCAATGGATGTTATCCTACTTTTCTAGCAGCTCCAGCCCTTTTCTGATCTTTAATAGCCTCCACCACATTGTCAGAAATTTCCAAATAGGTATCGGTTTTATAAGTATGGGGATACAGCTCATACCGTTTTTAACCAGTTCATGATGGTATCTAAAACCAGCTTAGTGTTTCCGCACTGGCAATGATTTGAGGCAGACTCTTTTTCCGTAAATAGTCTTAAGGTAATGGATTTTGCGTTTTTTAAACTGTCTACCTCCTCTTTATAAAGTCTCCAGTCAATAAAGTGATCATTTTTTCCGTGCAAAATCAGCACATCTTGGGTGATCTGATCTGCAACATCCAGCATTTGAAAAATGGACTGCACACTTTTGGGTAAGTCATATAAGGATACTTCCAAAAAATTAGGAAAGATCGACCAGGCCACAACGTGAGATATCCGCTTTTCAAACGCAGCCACTCTGGGAGCCAGCATCCCTCCTAACGACACCCCAATCAGAATCACATCTTCCAGGTTAAAATAATCCAGAACCGAGCAGACTGGTTTTTCCCATTTATAGGTAAATTTTTTCCCCTGTTCACGCAAAACACCACCCTGTCCCGGGCCTTCAAACAGATAAATATCATAACCGTGTTCTGAAAAATACAGCATGGGAAAAAACAATTCTTCAAAATAGCTGTCATTTCCACCGCGGAAAAGAATGGTTTCCTTTTTTCTGTTGTACTCCTTGCAAACAAAGCAATCCTATCCCCTTTGTAAATGACATTTTCCATCTAATCACCTGACATTAATTGTAATACTCTTAAATTTGTTCTATAAAAATTTTATGGATATTTTTTCAAAATTGACACAACAACTCACACATATCAAACGCATTTTAAATTGTATAGAAGTTCAGAACACATTCTTTATAGAACGCCGCCGAAATCACACATCTTTTTCATTATTCCTCAAAGGCAGCCAGTGCATTTTCAAAAATTTGTAATGGCGGATGAATCAGTCCTGTACCAATCAGACCGATCCCCGGTTTTTTATGTGCAATACCAGTGGTAATGATCGGAAGAAGCTCCAGCTTCAGCACCTTTCGAATATCAATTCCCAGTGGTGTGCCCCGGTAATTCAATGCCGGGATCTTAAAGATTTCATGTTCTGCAACAGTAATTTTATACATATCCATTGTCATCTGCATGCTTTCATCACCATTGCGTCCAATCATATGTGTAATTTCCGGAGCTGCACCCACTGCAACACCGCCAATACCGTTTGTTTCTACAATATATCCGTCGCCCATGGTAGGATTTGCATCTTCACGACTGTATCCTTCACAGTAATTGCCCTCTGCGTACACGGCAGGTGCAGTAATCCACTGATCCCCTAATCCCGCAATCCGCATGCCAAATTCATAGCCATTTGTACAAATACAAGTGACAACTGTACTTCCTTCCACACCATAAGCAGGATCCATAGTTGCCTTACATAAACCCATTGACAGGTTCAAGAATGTTTGGTCATCTCTGTTCAAAAACTCCAGCGCCGCAATGACATCATCGCGGCTGGTTGATGTTTTCAACAGATAGGGTGTCAATTCACGGATGAGCATACTTGTACAAACCATATTGCAGCGATGTCCTTCATCACCATGCTGAATTCCCGTTGCAAGCATCTTTGTTAAATCCAATGTACCGTGCATCTTCAGCGCCTCTGACAACATGGGGCCTAAAATCTGCTCCATCCACTTGAGCGTCTTGATAACTTCATCATCATTGCCGCCAAAACCCAGCACCTTGCCAGTACCTTCATGAAAGGCAGCATACGCCATATTACCATATGTTTCATTTTTGATTTTCCAAACAGGCATAGACGGAGAAATGATTCCTGCCGCGGAACCAACCGCACCGTGGTCATTTGCACTGGCAAAAGCAATTTTCCCACTTTCAGCCAACATCTCAGCTTCCTTCACATTTTTTGCCCAACCTTCATATATAGCCGCTCCGCAAACAGCTGCTTTCATAGCATCACACATATGATTCCACGCAATAGGCGGACCACTATGCAGCAGCGCTTTATCCTGTGCCAAAAAAGGAATCATTTCTCGTGCAGTACCGATTCCCATTAAGAACACATGTGCTTTCTGCAAAATGTCAACTACTTTTTCATTGGCCGTATCAACATTAATAAACATCATTCTCCTCCAATTCTATTTCAAAATTTTTCCATCCACATTTTCATCAATTTAGCGAATTAAACCAAACGTTCTTGTATGATATTCTATGCGGAAGACAACTGTTTGTCAATTCTATCCATATTTTTTGTGAAATATGCTCATTCCCAGTCCTATTGTATGTGAATCATACAGAATATAATAAATCGCCTTAACCAATAAGGGTTAAGGCGATTTCATCATCAATTTTCAATA
>JAHHSM010000054.1 GCA_020025175.1 Oscillospiraceae bacterium
CATCGCTAAAGCTTTTTTGAACCCCCGGCACAGCCGGGGGTTTTCCCTAACCAATCAGACGGTGAAACAACTATTCTTCACCGCCCGATCTTTCTTTTTTCATCAATCAGTCTGCTGTGAGAATACCGGAAATATCAATTTCCTCCGCATCGCTCCAAAGACGCTCAAGATCATAGAACTCTCTTGCTTCGGGAGAAAAAATGTGCACGATCACACAGCCATAGTCACTCAAAACCCAAGTTCCCTCACGGTGCCCTTCCACGCGGCCCGGCATTTCACCGACGTTCTTCATTGCCTCTTCAACCGCATCGTTCAATGCATTGATCTGTGTGTTGGAAGTACCGGAGCAAATTACAAAATAATCTGCCAAAGATGTGATATCAGTTGTTTTCAGCAGATGGATTTCCTTACCGCGGCGCGAATCCAGCGCCTTTACCGTAACTTCTGCCAATTCATAAGGTGTCATAGTATTCTCCTCTCTATTTTACGCTGCATTTTCTGCAGGTACATTCGTTTCTTCTGTTTTACCTTCAGTAACTCCTGTTCCAGATCCCGGATTTACAGGACTACCACCTTCTGGCACTGTCGGTGGTGTACCGGAGCCATTCGGATCGATTGGATCCGTTGTTTCAGGATTTTCTCCTCCCGTATTGGGTTCTTCCGGCGGAATCTCCGGATCTACAGAAGGATCCACCGGTGTCTCCGGCACTGTTGGTTTATTAATATCTACAGGTGGTTTTTCCGGATTTTCCGGTTTACTGATATCCACAGGCGGTTTCTCTGGTTTTGTCGGTGTTATGGGCTTTTGCTGCTTCTGTGCCACAGCTGTATTCGCTTTTGTATCCTGCAGTCGTCCCGATGTACAGCCGATTGTTCCGTTACTATTCACAAACATGATATCAAGTTCATCCGATGTCAGCGCATCCTGATAAGGATTGAAGTTTGTATTGACAACCTCAATCAACTCATCCACCTTAGGCACGACATAACTCAATCGCTGATGATAACTTCTACTCCAAACGCTTCTCGTATCATAGGGCATCGTGATAAAACTGATATTTTCAGATGTTAAGCCACCAAAGATAGCCTTTTGCGCAAACCACGCCAAATTATTCACAGTCAAGTCAGTTGTAACCTGCTGTGTAAAAATTCGGGCATACTCCATTACCTTTGTCATTTTATCAATTTTCAGGCACTGCTCAATCAGAGCTTTCAGAAATGCCTGCTGCGTTTCAATACGGCCAAGGTCACCCGTTGCATAGCCGTTCTTTCCTTCACGGAAACGAACAACGCCCATTGCATCTTCGCCATCCAGCAGCTGATAGCCCCTTTTCACATGAATGGAAAGATCCTGTGCCGGGTCTTCATAATCCATGTCACGAGGCACATCAAACCAGACACCGCCAATGGCATCCACCAGTTCTCCCACAGCCTCCCATTCTACAACCACATTGTAATCGGGAACAAATCCGACAAGTTCACTGACTTCCTTATAAAGTGCCTTGATTCCTTTATCTCCGCCGCCATTAAAATTATAAACGGAATTGATCTTTTTTACATCCCAGCTGACATTCACCATCGTATCGCGAGGAATGCTCATGACATTCATCTTTTGATTGGGAATATCGTATGCAGCGAGCAATACTGTATCCGTATTGCCACCGCCGCCGGTATCGCGTCCGATAATCAGAAATGTGAAAAAGTCTTTTTTACGATCACCGTCCAACTTAGGGCCAATCAGCTCAAAATCAGATCTAAACTCATCATCCTTATCTCCATTATTCGGAAGCTCAGGCCGCTGGAAAAAAGCTGTTACCGCTACAACCATGCATAATAAAGCTGCAACAATCACCAACGCTGCGACAAGGATGCGACGTTTTTTTTCTTTCTTTGTGAGCTGTTTCTTTGGTTTGTGAACTTTTTGGGCCGCATTTGCTTCATGTACGCCGCCCTGTTTTTTTCCAAATCCCATAGGTTTCTTCATCCTATCCTTTCAAAAAACGCAGTGCTTCTAATGTCTTTTCGTGCACAGGATTCCCCATTTTCTTCATCTCTTCAATGGTCATTTCAAGCCCCAATGCCAGTCCTGCATTCAGGTCTTCGTACACCGTTTTCCGCAATGTATTTACTCCCGGAAAATCACGGGTCGGCTCAATGTAATCGGCAAGATATACGATCTTTTCCAATAACGTCATATCTGCCTTTCCGGTAGTGTGCCACTTAATCGCCTCATAAACAGCCTCGTCTACGCCAAACACATCTTTTGCAATTTCTGCACCTGTCTTGGCGTGCAGCAGCTTCAATGCCTTCTGCTCCAGTGGATCAAGGGCAATATGATACTTCTTGCACAACACCATCTGCTGCTGCATATCGAGTTTTTTTGTGCAGTCATGCAGCAGCGCCGCAATCCTTGCCTGATTGATATCTGCCCCATAATGCTGCGCCAAACGAATGGCCTCTTCTTCTGTTCCGAGAACATGCGGCATTCTCTTATGTTTTAAATACGACAGAGCGATCGGACGCAGCTGCTCAGGAGACAGATGCTTCAAGTCCACATTTGTTTCATACAGATGCTCTCTTTGAATATATCCCCAAACCGCTTCTGTTAAAAATTGCTCTGCTTTGCCATGACTGATAGCCCTTCGAACTTCCGTAGAAGATGCCTTCAATGCTTCCATCGAAATCAAAGTAACATCTGCATGAAAAATATTTTTCAGCAGTGGGATCATGCGATCAAACATTTCCTGTTCTCCTGCATCACCCCGCACAAATGTTGCCAGCTTCGCAAACCTCGTAATGACTTCCGGCTCATGCCACAAATGGAATGTTTCCAGCATATCGCTGCCCATCAACAGCCACAATTCAGCATCGGGATACATTGCCTGCACTTGCTGTACTGTATCCGAGCTGAA
The DNA here is from genome assembly GCA_020025175.1 of Oscillospiraceae bacterium. GTDB lineage: Bacteria > Bacillota > Clostridia > Oscillospirales > Oscillospiraceae > Pseudoscillospira. The sequence continues at coordinate 2,913 of JAHHSM010000054.1, forward strand.
ACTCTCTCCCTCACGGCACAGCTCAAGCTCTGATACTTCTGCGCACGGAATTTCGCCAAATGCAAGGCGTGCCATCTCAAGGCGTTGTTCACTGTTGGGAGAACCTGTGGGTATCGCCTTATGCGGCGGTACATTATCCGGAATAACCAACAGTTTATCCAGCTGCAATACCCGTCCAGCTTCCGCTGCCGCATGGACATGCCCAATATGAGGCGGATTAAAAGTTCCGCCATAAATACCAATTCGCATGGGTCTGCCCCTCTTCCGAATCACTTTTTCTTTGTTTTAGGCAGCTCGATTTTTCGCTTACTTTTATCCTGCTGAACGCGAAACAGGACAAATTTAGAACCGATTACCTGAACAACTTCACTATTCGTTTCCTTCGCAATGGCTTCTGCAGCCTCACGTGCGGAAAGCAAGCTGTTTTCTAAAACACTGCCTTTGAATAATTCACGTTTTTCCAGCAGTCCATCAGCCTGTGCAATCAAATTATCACCGATTCCATCCTTACCAACCTGCAGTACGGATTCCAATGTGTTTGCCATACCACGCAGGTATGCTCTTTGCTTACTTGTTAACATTGATATTTTTCTCCCTACAATATTTTTCAAATTCGTTGCGGAATGCAGCCATTGCCTTCGCGCGATGTGAAACCGCATTTTTCTCCTCGTCTGTCATCTGCGCAAAAGTTTTACGCAATGAAGGCACAAAGAAAATGGGGTCATAACCAAAGCCATCATCTCCTATGGGCGCAAATGCAATTGTGCCGTCACATACACCTTGTGCCGTCAATGTTTCACCGGTGGGAAATACGCAGGCAATACAGCTGTAAAAATGTGCCGCACGATTGGTCTGCCCCACCAATGCACTCAGCAGCAAACGATAACGCTCTTCATCCGTCAATCCTTCACCGCCATAACGTGCCGTATAAACACCCGGCGCACCATTCAATGCGTCTACCATCAACCCGGAGTCATCTGCAATTGCAGGCATGCCAGTCGCCTTTGCCACTGCATGTGCCTTCAGCAATGCATTCTCACGGAATGTACTTCCTGTCTCTTCCACTTCAATATTCACACCCAGCTCGCTCTGTAAAACAAGTTCCACACCATAGCTTGCCAGAATTGAACGCATCTCTCTCATTTTACCCTGATTATGGGATGCTAACACGATTTTCATGCTTCTCTTTTTCCTTTCTGTGTAATCTCAATCTCTTCGCAGAAAATTCACTGTTCCAGGATCTCTTTTTGAATCGCAATCAATTCTTTCACGCCTTTAGCGCACAGGCGGACCAATTCCTGCTGTTCATCTACCGTGAAGGTTCTTCCCTCACCTGTGCCCTGCAGCTCGATCAACTCCCCCTGCTCGTTCATGATGCAGTTCAAATCCACCATGGCACGACTGTCTTCTTCATAACACAGATCCAATAATACACGATCATCCACAATACCAGCGGAAATACCTGCCACATATCCTTTCAGCGGATTTTGACTGATCCTGCCCGCTTCCACCAGCTTTCGGCAAGCCAATGCCAGTGCAATATATCCGCCTGTTACGGATGTGGTACGCGTACCGCCATCCCCTTGCAGTACATCACAGTCAATGGTGATCGTATGCTCGCCCAGCTTCTTCATATCCACCGCTGCGCGCAAACTGCGCCCCACTAATCTCTGAATTTCCGCACTGCGGGGGCTCAATTTCAGCTTGGATACATCGCGGCGGCTGCGCTCGCGATTCGCACGGGGCAGCATCGAATACTCAGCCGTAACCCAGCCTTCTCCCATGGGGACATGAGGTGGTGTGCGTTCTTCAACAGATGCGCAGCATAATACCTTTGTATGTCCACATTCAATCAAAACGCTACCTTCGGCAAATTCCGCAAAACCAGGAGTAATTTTCACGCAGCGCAGTTCATCAAATGCTCTTCCGTCAATTCTATTCATAGCAACAACCTCGTTTCTGCTCATCTCGCATCAAACCAAATCACGGACATAATCTTCCGCATCAAAGGGTTTGATGTCTTCTATACCCTCTCCAACACCAATATACTTAACCGGGACCTGTAGCTCTTTTGCGATTGCAACAACGATACCGCCTTTTGCCGTGCCGTCTAATTTTGTCAAAACGATACCGGTGAGTCCGGCAGATTCCTTAAAGAGCTTCGCCTGAATCAGTCCGTTTTGACCGGTTGTTGCATCCAGAATCAACAAAGTTTCCCTTGCAGAATCAGGTGCTTCACGATCCACGATCTTACGCAGTTTGCTCAGCTCATTCATCAGGTTCTGTTTATTGTGCAGGCGTCCTGCTGTATCCACCAATACAACATCTGTGCCGCGCGCCTTTGCAGCCTGCATCGCATCAAACAGCACTGCACCCGGGTCGGAGCCTTCGGTTTGCCGCACGATATCTACTCCTGCACGCTCAGACCAGATTTCCAACTGATCGGCGGCGGCGGCACGGAACGTGTCTGATGCGCAGAACAAAACTTTTTTCCCCTCATGGCGCAGATGGTAACCCAGCTTGCCGATCGTCGTCGTCTTTCCCACACCGTTGACACCAATCATCATAACAACGCTTGGTTTTGTCGAAAGATCCAATGTCGTATCGCCGACTCGCAGCATTCCAACCAGAATCTGACGCAAAGCTTCTTTGACCTCTTCCTCTGTCTGCAAATGTTCTTTTTTAATCGTTATACGCAATTGATCCACAGCTTCTGTTGCCACAGTGACACCCAAATCACCCAGAATCAGAGTTTCCTCCATTGCATCGAAAAACTCATCATCCAATTTAATACTGCCGCTGAACGCCTTTTTCAGTTTATCAAAAAAGCCCATAGAATTACTCCTTATTTATATTGATCAATCGATCTGCAGTTCTTTTGCCATATCATTCATATTGATCGTTAAAATACGGGAAACACCACGCTCCTGCATAGTGACACCATATAAAACGTCTGCCTCCTCCATTGTACCGCGGCGATGTGTAATAACAATAAACTGCGTTTTTCCAGCAATACGCCGCATATATTTCGCATAACGCACAACATTCGCCTCATCTAAGGCCGCCTCAATTTCATCCATCACGCAAAATGGGGTAGGATGCACTTTCAAAATCGCAAAATAAAGTGCAATGGCAACGAATGCCTTTTCTCCTCCGGAAAGCAGAGAAATTGTTTTCAGCGTTTTACCGGGAGGCTGTACTTTAATTTCGATACCACAATTTAGAATATCATCCTCATCGTCCAATTCCAGCTTTGCCTGTCCGCCGCCAAAAAGCTCCAAAAATGTTTCTTGAAAACTCTCATCAATCACAGAGAACTGTTCTTTAAAAATACGCTGCATCTCCGAGGTAATGTCTTCTATCACACCAAGCAGCTCTTTTTTTGCTTTTTCAACGTCGTTGCGCTGTGATGTAAGATATTCATATCGTGTATTCACACGATCAAATTCTTCGATTGCGCCGATATTCGGCGCACCCAGCCCATTGATTTCACGGCGCAGCTCACCAATGCGGCGGTTCGCCCTAGTAATGCTTTCAAGCTCCAGACTCTGCCGCTTTGCGTCTTCAAAAGCCAACTCATAATGATCCCATAAGCGATCCAGAATCTGCTTTTCTTCCATGGAAGAAGTTACCTTTTTCTGTTCCAAACGTGCAACTTCCCGTTCCATACGCAGCAGTGCATCATTTTTTTCACGGCTTTCCCGATCTTTTGCTGTTCTTTCTGCTTCCAGTTCCAGTTTTTTCTGCATCAATTCCTGAAGCTGTGCACGGAAAGATTCACCCTGCGCTTTCAGTTCATCAATGGAATGACATTTTTCTGCAATTTGCTCCTGCAGCACCGCCGTCTCATCTTCATACTGCTTCGCCAGCCTCTCGCGTTCACTGCGATCACTGACCATGCCAGCACAAACCTGCTCCAAATCAGACAACGCACCCATCATTGTATCACGTTCTGCATTTAGGCGCGCCATTGTTTCTTTCTTTTCACCGATAGAAGCACTCAGCTCACCCGCCTTAACCTGTAAATCGGTTTGACCACTCAAGCGGATCAGCGCATCCTGCCTTAGCTGTGCAGCCTCCTGTTCCAGCAGAGAAATCTTCTGCTCCGCTTCAGCCACAGCACTCCTGTTCTCCTCCAAACGCTTTTCCAGCGAAAGCAATTCCCCAGCACAGTTTTCACAATTACAAGCAATACTTTCAAGAAGTATGCGATAATGCTGCTGTTCCGTTTCGAGTTTCAAAACAGCATCTTCCGCTTGCCGTTTCTGATTTTCCGCCACCTCCAACTCATACTTGGAAGCAGTGAGCTCACGTTCGCTTTCTTCTTTTTTGTGAATTGCCCCAGACAGCCGTGCTTTTAATGTTTCCAGCTGCCCCTGCAAACGACTCAGCTCATTGGCACGGGAAAGAATACCCACACTCCGGCTGACAGAACCACCTGTCATGGAGCCTCCGCGGTTCATAACCTGACCATCCAGTGTAACAATACGAAATTTCGATCCAAATTTTCTGGCCATAACAATACCGCAATCCAAATCTTCTACAACGACCGTACGTCCCAAAAGATTTTTAAAGATACCGTCATACTTGCTATCATACTGAACCAGCTGGCTGGCAATGCCAATAAAACCATATTCGTCCTGCACACGCTCACGGAGCACATCTCCCCGCATGGAAGACATTGGCAGAAATGTGGCACGGCCGCCGTCTCGCTGCTTTAAATACGAAATAGCTGCCTTTGCATCTTCCTCACGCTGCACCACAATATTCTGCATACCCGCCCCCAATGCCACTTCAATGGCAACCGTATAGCGGTCATCCACTCGCAGCAAGCTTGCCACAGGTCCCCAAACGCCGCGCAGCATATTTTTCTCTGCCGCCTGCATCACAACACGGACGGCTTTTGAAAATCCCTCATATTCCTTTTCCATTTCGCCAAGCAAACGGATACGCGATTCCATCGCGTTTTGCTCCATTGTCAGCTGTAATGTCAGGTCTGCCGCCTCTTTTGCTTTCTGCCGGCGGTTTTCCATACGCATATTATAGCCATTGATGACATTGACTGTATTTTCGCATTCTTCATGAGCCTGTGCCAGTGCCTTACGGCTTTGTGCAGCTTTATGTTCCGTTTCTTCCTGCTGCAAGCGCATTGCGCGCTGCTCTTCCAAAACAGAATCCCGACGCTCCAAGATATTCTGCGCATCCGTATTCAACGCAGACAATTCCAAGCGGACATCCGATGCATCTGCCATGCACAGCGCTTCTTTTGCGCGCAGTGCTTCTGCTTCATCAGCAATACAGCCTGCCTGTCCACTGGTTTCCTCTGCCTGACACAGCAACTCTTCCAACGCCTTACGCAGCTCTGTGCATTCCAAATCAATGGTATTAATACGCGCACGCTGCGATCTCATCTGCTCCTGTAAACTGCCTGTGCGATTATCCTGTTCCGATAATTCCCTGCGGATACGTTCAATATCCATGTTGTGATGATCGACGCTGCCTTGCATCACGGCAACTTCCGATTCGCACTCGTTGATTCGCCCATCTAACGCAGAAGCACCTTCACGCAAAGTTTCCGCCTGCGCATCAATTGCAGCCAGCCTACTGCCGAACTGCTCTGTATAACGATACAGCGCTTCCAGTTTCTGATTTGCATCATTTAAATCACGCTGTGCAGCTTCAAAGTCTGACTCCAGCTTCAATGCATTTGCATGCAGATCAGCAAGCTGCTGCACCCAAAGGGAAACCTCAAGACTTCTCATCTCATCACGCAAAATCAGATAGCGTTTTGCCCGTTCAGCTTGATCACGCAGCGGCTCAACCTGCAATTCCAGCTCCGCAATTTTATCATTGATACGCACCAGATTTTCCTCTGTGCGCTGCAATTTACGCTCAGAATCCTCTTTACGGTAACGAAACTTGGAAATACCCGCCGCTTCTTCAAACACACCGCGGCGTTCGCCGCTTTTCACCGAAAGCAATTCATCGATTTTACCCTGACCGATGATAGAATAGCCTTCATGCCCCATACCAGTATCCATAAACAATTCGTTCACATCACGCAAGCGAACAGCCTGCTTATTGATATAGTATTCGCTTTCGCCACTGCGATAATAGCGGCGCGTCACCGCCACTTCGCTTTCTTCCATTGGAAAAATGCGGCTTGTATTGTCGATCACCAGCGTAACCTGAGCAAATCCAACCTGATTCCGCTTTTCCGTACCACCGAAAATGACATCTTCCATTTTACTGCCACGCAGTGTACGGCTGCTTTGCTCGCCCATAACCCAGCGAATGGCGTCAGAAATATTGGACTTTCCACTTCCGTTAGGACCAACAATAGCAGTAATATCCTCACCAAAATTCAAAACGGTCTTATCCGGAAAAGACTTAAATCCCTGAATTTCCAATGCTTTTAAATACACGGTTCTCATTCACCCCATCGCTTCGGTTTGCGCTATTTCCACACATTACAATAAATGTGTATATTATAACTGGTACATTATATCAGTATCATTCACGATTTTCAAGCAAAAAAGTAACGGCTTTTTACCAAAAAAGCCGTTACTTTTTAAGATTTCAGTTTATTTCCTGCTCATTTTTCTTTTTCAATCATATCATGCAGGCATTCCAATGCATCACTTAAATTTCCGATACGATCAATCAGGCCTAGCTCAACTGCTTCAGTCCCGTACAAAACGCTTCCAACATCCGATGCCAATTCATCTGTATTCAGCATCAATTCCTTAAATCTTTCTTCTGAAATTGACGAATTTTTGCTGACAAAACGAATGATTCTCTCCTGAATTCGTTCAAAATAATGAAATGTCTGCGGCGCCGCAATCACAGTCCCATTCATACGCACCGGATGTATTGTCATAGATGCTGACGGTACAATCATCGAAACTTTTGCAGATACCGCCAGCGGAACACCGATTGAATGTCCGCCGCCCAGCACGAGGGAAACGGTAGGTTTTTTCATTCCCGAAATCAACTCGGCAATTGCAAGTCCCGCCTCAATATCACCGCCAACCGTATTCAGCAGAATGAGTATCCCGTCAATATCATCCTTCTCTTCCATTGATGCCAGCAGCGGCAGTACATGCTCGTATTTTGTTGCCTTCGTATTTTCTGGCAAAACCTGATGTCCCTCGATTTGTCCAATGATTGTCAAAATATATACAGTACCTTGATCCGTTTTTACAGTAGCCGCACCCAAATCAACCATCTGCTGACGTTCTTCTTTCCCGATTGTATTGGTTTCTTCTTGCTGCGAAGATTTTTCATCTTGTTGTGTATTCATTTTTTCCGCCTCCTTAAGGTTATTTTGAACGGAAATCGGATAAAATATGAAAAGACACCCAAAGAAAAATCTTCCACCGCTTGTCAGTGCCAAAAAATTATGTTATATTATTTTTACATACCGCTTTAAGCAAAGGAGGTGCAGGCTATGGACAAACACGGAACAAAAACGATTGCTGTCAACCGCAAAGCAGGCCATGATTATTTTATCGAGCAGCGTTACGAAGCCGGGATTGAGCTGAGTGGAACCGAAGTGAAATCTATCCGTCAGGGTACAATGAATCTGAAAGATTCCTATTGTTCCGTCAAAGACGGTGAATTATATGTCTATGGCATGCACATCAGTCCGTATGAAAAAGGAAATATCTTTAACCGTGACCCAGTGCGTCCTCGCAGACTTTTAATGCATAAGCGTGAAATTATGAAACTGCACGGTACCGTCAAGCAGGATGGTCTTGCGCTTGTCCCTCTTTCTGTGTATTTCAAGAATTCACATGTAAAGGTTGAGGTCGGTCTATGCCGCGGTAAAAAATTGTACGATAAACGCGAAAGCGCAGCAAAACGTGATGCCAGCCGTGAAATGGATCGCGTTATGAAAACGCGCAACCGCTGATATTCTAAACACATGGAGGAAACTACTATGGCTCAGAATCCTATTGTCACTATTGAAATGGAAAGCGGTGACCAGATTAAAATCGAACTGTACCCCACTGTCGCTCCTAACACTGTCAACAACTTTATCTCCCTGATAAAAAAAGGGTTTTATGATGGTACTATTTTCCATCGCGTGATTCCCGGCTTTATGATTCAAGGCGGTGATCCAGAAGGCTCTGGCATGGGCGGTCCTGGTTATTCCATCAAGGGTGAGTTCAAGCTCAACGGCTTTAACAATGAATTGCGCCACACCAAGGGCGTCTTGTCCATGGCTCGCGCCATGAGTCCCAACAGCGCTGGCAGCCAATTCTTCCTGATGGTTGCAGATGCTCCCCATTTGGATGGTCAGTACGCATCTTTCGGTATGGTAATCGAAGGTCAGGACGTAGCAGACCGCATTGTTTTGTCTCCTCGCAATTTTTCCGATAAACCGAAAACTCCTCAGGTTATGAAAACTGTTACAGTTGACACATTCGGTGTAGAATATCCCGAACCTGAGAAGTGCTAATTTTTCATTCCAGATAAAATCTTTCGCATATAATCCTCACGCGGACGTACAAAACATGTCCGCTCGATTCGGGGGTGTACCGGTTTCGACGGGGGTATTGATATGCGGTAAGCGGGCGGTGGTGCCTGACCACCATAAAACGGGCATCTTAAATTTAAAGGACAACTCTTACGAGCTTGTTGCTGCCTAATTAAGGCAGCCGTCCACCCCGGAAGGACCGCGAGCCGGGCTTGGGCGTCGACTAGCGGTGAACATGAGTGCGCTAAGCTTTGCGCGCACCATGCATAATGAAGCTACTGAACTCACAGGTTTGATCTTTCACCTTTGAGAGAGGGAATGTAAAAGAATGATCTGCGCCCGGAGAAAGCCGTAAGGATGTGCTTTCGGACAGGGGTTCGACTCCCCTCACCTCCACCAAAACCAGAATTCTTGATTCATCAAGGATTCTGGCTTTTTCTTACTCTTGCAGTGCTTTTGCAATTTCTTTATATCGAATTGAATTCTTTATTTT
>JAHHSM010000055.1 GCA_020025175.1 Oscillospiraceae bacterium
GTTTTTATGGAATGAACCATACACATAGATTAAAAGCCGAGTAAATTGTGGAAGAAAAGAAAAGATAAATAAAGAAAAATGATAGATATGAGTATAATATGGATAAAAATATACAATTTGAAATCAAAAAGCGACAAATTTTAACGAGTAAGCGTTGTGGTGTGGAGAAGTCTGCGGATTTGCCCCTTGCGCGGATGAAGCGGTATTGATACAATGGGGCGGAATAAAAAATGAGGAGAAAGAGAATGCGTTATGATTTTGCCCCCATGGAGGGTGTCACCGGATATGTATACCGCAATTTGCACCGCAAGCACTTCGGCGGCGTGGATCGCTATTATATGCCGTTTCTTTCGGCAAACCAGAGCCGTGTTTTTTCGAAAAAAGAGTGGCAGGATATTTGCCCCGAACATAATCCTTATCACGATCTGGTGCCCCAGATTTTAGGGAAGGATGCGGAAGGGTTCATCTGGGCGGCAAAGGAACTGCGTGCCCTCGGCTATGAGGAAATCAACCTGAATCTCGGCTGCCCGTCCGGTACGGTAACAGCAAAGGGCAAGGGTGCCGGTTTTCTGGGGCATCCCGAAGAACTGGATGCGTTTTTAGAGCAGATATACGCTGCGCTGGACGGACCGATCTCCGTGAAAACACGGCTGGGGATGAATGACCCGTCAGAATTTCCGGCGCTGCTTGAAATCTACAGCCGTTATCCTATTTCCGAGCTGACCATTCATCCCCGTGTGCGCAAGGATTTTTATAAAAATCCTGTTCGTGTCGAAGCGTTTGAAGCGGCATTGCAGCAATATCAAAATCCTGTCTGCTATAACGGCGACATAATGAGTCTTGCGGACTGTGCGCAGATGGAGGAGCGGTTTCCGCAGGTGCGCAGCCTGATGATTGGGCGGGGGCTTGTGGCGAATCCTGCGCTGCTTGTGCCGGAAAAACAAACGAAGGACCGTCTTTGCGCATTTCATGAAGCGCTGTTTGAAGCCTACAGCGAAATGTTCGGCAATACGCGCAATGCCATGATGCGCATGAAGGAAGTGTGGTTTTATCATATTCATCTTTTTGATGACCATGAAAAATTTGCAAAGCGGCTGCGCCGAACAACGGATGTGAATGAATACCGCACGGTGGTGAAAGAAATCTATCAGCACCTTCCCATGCGGGAAACTACCCGTCAGGAATGGTAATGCCATAACGATACAAGAAGAGCCGCAGCCAGAAGGCTGCGGCTCTCTTTTGGAATGCTTTCCTTTTTTCTGCTTTTTTGGTAAAATAGAAATAGTCTTTGAAAAAGGAGAACACTATGGAATTGAATCAAATTCTGGCGGAGGAATTGGATCAGCCGCTGAAGTATGTTGAAAATGTGGTGCAGCTCATCGATGAGGGCAACACCATTCCTTTTATCGCCCGTTACCGCAAGGAACTCCATGGCGCGATGGATGATACGACCCTGCGTACACTGGAGGATCGTTTAAATTATCTGCGCGGTTTGGAAAAGCGCCGCGAGGAAGTTAAAAACGCCATCGATGGTCAGGGAAAGCTGACGGAGGAACTCATCGCAGCCATTGACGCGGCAAAGACGCTTTCGGAAGTGGAGGATTTGTATCGTCCCTATAAGCAAAAGCGCCGCACCCGTGCGACCATGGCAAAGGAAAAAGGTCTGGAGCCATTGGCGCTGGTGCTCTTTGCGCAGGAGAAGGACTGCCCTGTTCCGGAAGAGGAGGCGGCAAAGTACCTGGATGCGGAAAAGGGTGTTGAAACGATTGAAGATGCCCTTTCCGGTGCGTCGGATATTATTGCAGAAATGATTTCTGACGATGCGGCACTTCGCAAGCAGCTGCGCGCGCTGTATATTCGCTCCGGTGAGCTGGTTTCCTGTGCAAAACAGAGCGATGCGGCAGACAGCGTGTATCGTTTGTATTATGCTTTCCGTGGTGCGGTGTCCAAGGTGCAGGGGCATCAGATACTGGCAATGAACCGCGGCGAGCGGGAAGAGATTTTGAAGGTCAAGGCAGAGCTGGATCGTGATGCGGCATTGATCGCACTGCGCAGAGCCGTTCTGGTGCCGGGCAGCGCGTCCATGGCATTTGTCCGCACCGCGGCGGAAGATGCGTGGGATCGTTTGCTGGAGCCCTCTTTGGAGCGGGAAATCCGCACCATGCTCACCGATGAAGCCAATGAAGGCGCTATCCACAATTTTGGCCTGAATCTGCGCCCGCTGCTGATGCAGCCGCCCGTAAAAGGCAAGGTGACCATGGGGCTTGATCCCGGTTACCGCAACGGCTGCAAGGTCGCGGTGGTGGATGGTACGGGTAAAGTTCTGGATACCACCGTGGTTTATCCGACTTACGGTGAGCGGCAGAAGAACGAGGCCATTGAAAAATTGGGCAGGCTCATCAAAAAAGACGGCGTGGAGCATATCGCCATCGGCAACGGTACGGCAAGCCGTGAAACGGAGCAGATGGCAGTGGAATTGATTCGCTCCGTGGGCGGCGGTGTCAGCTATATGATTGTCAATGAAGCCGGTGCATCCGTTTACTCGGCTTCAGAACTGGCAGCGGAGGAATTTCCGGAATTTGACGTGAATCTGCGTTCGGCAGTTTCCATTGCGCGCCGCTTGCAGGACCCTCTGGCGGAGCTTGTAAAAATCGATCCCAAAGCCATCGGCGTGGGGCAGTATCAGCACGATATGCCGCAGGCACGGTTGAATGAAACGCTGGACGGCGTGGTGGAGGACTGCGTCAATGCCGTGGGCGTTGATTTGAATACGGCATCGGCACCTCTTTTGCGCCGGGTTGCGGGACTCAATGCAACAACTGCAAAAAATATCGTCAAGTATCGCGAGGAAAACGGTATTTTCACCTCGCGCAAGCAGGTGCTGAAGGTGCCCAAGCTGGGTCCGAAAGCATATGAGCAGTGCGCAGGCTTTTTGCGTGTACCGGAAAGCAAGAGTGTTCTGGATCATACAGGGGTCCATCCGGAATCCTACGGTGCGGCGGAAACGCTGCTCTCCTTGTGCGGCTATACGCTGGACGATGTGAAGAAAAACAAGCTGGGTGATTTGAAGAAAAAGGTGGAGTCTCTGGGCGTGGAACGTCTTGCGCAGCAGTGTGGCATCGGTGTGCCTACGCTGCTGGATGTGGCGGCGGAACTGCAAAAGCCGGGGCGTGATCCCCGTGATGAGCTGCCCAAACCCATTTTGCGCACGGATGTATTGTCCGTTGCGGATTTGAAGCCGGGCATGGAGTTGACGGGCACGGTGCGCAACGTCATTGACTTTGGTGCGTTTGTGGATATCGGTGTGCATCAGGACGGCTTGGTGCATATTTCTCAAATTTGCGACCAGTTCATCAAGCATCCTTCCGAAAAAGTGGCGGTGGGCGATGTGGTCACCGTTTGTGTGCTGGAAGTGGATGAAAAGAAGCACCGCATCTCCCTGACCATGAAAAAGCCTTCGTGATGGGCGTGCGATTTATCATGAATTTTGAAAAAAGAGAATGAAAAAGCGGAGCTGTACCTATTCGGTACGGCTCCGCTTTTGCCCATGGACAAAAGGGGTTATGCGCCATCTGTATCGGACGCTTCTGCACGCAGACGGTCCAGCTTTTCTGCTTCCTCATCGAACATGGTGAGAAAGTCCCGTGTTTTTCCCTGATAGGAAAAGCCCAGCAGCGTATCCACATTCACATCGTGGAGGCTGTTAAAAATATTTTTTTCCAGCTGTGGGCAGTCGGCTTTCAGTGTGCGGATGAGATTTTTGATTTCAAATCGCTTGGATTCGCCTTCGCCTGCGGCAATATTTTCGGTGAAGCGGCAGGCACACTGGAGAAACTCCAAATTGTTATAATTGCGCCAGGCGATGATATCCTCCTCGTGGACGCAGAACAGCGGACGAATCAATTCCATGCCGGGAAAATTGTTGCTGTGCAGCTTGGGGCGCATTGCCTGAATCTGAGCGCCGTAAAGCATACCCATCAGGGTGGTTTCGATCACATCGGAAAAGTGATGCCCCAAAGCAATTTTATTGCAGCCCATATCCTGAGCATGGTGATAGAGGTAGCCGCGGCGCATTTTTGCGCAGAGATAGCAGGGCTTTTTTGCGTCCATGCGCTCAGAAACCTCAAAAATGCCACTGTCATAAATTTGAATGGGAATTTCGAGTTTTTCTGCGTTTTCAACAATGCGCCGGCGGTTGGCGGCATTATAGCCGGGGTCCATCACGAGGAATTTGAGTGTAAAGGGGACATCGCTGATGCGTTGGAGCATCTGCATCAGTTTTGCAAGGAGCATGGAGTCCTTGCCGCCGGAAATGCACACGGCAATGCGGTCGCCTTCCTGCACCAGCTCATAGCGTTTGATGGCTGCCACAAAGGGTCCCCACAATTCGCGGCGATATTTCTTTTGGATGCTGCGCTCTGCAATCTGGCAGGGCGTAAAGGTTCTGCTCATAGGGTAGCTCCTTTGTATTTAATATTTGCTGATATCGAGAGAGGCATCGTCCTCGCCCTGCTCGACTGCACGGATTTCCACGGTGTATTTCATGTCGGGGCTCACAACGATCTCCACCCGTTCACCAGCTTTATGCCCCATCAACGCCTTGGCGACAGGGGATTCCTTGCTGATGAGTCCTTTTAAAGGGTTTTGACGCAGGGTAGTCACCAGCTGGATCTGCTGCTCCTTTTGCAGTTTTTCGTTAAACATGGTCACTTTGCTGAAAAGGCCGATGGTATGATCTTCTGTAGGGCTGCCTTCAATCACCTTTGCCGTGGCAACCATACGCTCTAAATAGCGAATACGGCTGTCGTTGCGGTTTTTGTCACGCTTGGCGCATTTGTATTCAAAGTTTTCGCTCAAGTCACCGAAGGCGCGGGCGGTCTGCACATCCTCAATGAGCTTAGGCCGCAGCACCGTTGTGCGATAGGTGATTTCCTCCTTCATTTTATCAATGTCAACTTGTGTCAGTTCATCATACATCAAAAACACCTCGTTTTATATCCACTATAGTATACCAGTATGAAAATTTACTGTAAAGAGAAAGGGAGATGTGTGGCTGCTTTTTCTGTACAGATGGGGTATAATGAAAAAATAAAAGGGGATCGGAGGGATTTTGTGAAGCTGATACATTTGTCGGATTTACATATCGGAAAACGTGTGAATGAATTTTCTATGCTGGAGGATCAAAAATTTATTTTGCAGCAGATTTTGGAAATCATTGACAGGGAAAATGCGGATGGGGTGCTCATTGCCGGAGATGTATATGATAAGCCGATTCCGCCGGCGGAGGCAGTGGCACTGTTTGACTCGTTTTTGACAGCCCTGGCGCAGCGGGAAAAGCCGGTGTTCCTTATCAGCGGCAACCACGATTCTGCGGAGCGGTTGGCGTTTGGCGCAAAGCTGTTTGCCAGAAACGGTGTTTATGTATCGGAGGTTTATCACGGCGCGCAGCAGGGTGTGGAGCTGCAGGATGCATATGGAAGTGTTGTCATTTATCTTCTGCCCTTTGTAAAGCCGGCGATGGTACGCCATGCTCATCCGGAGGCGGAGATCGGGAGTTATCAGGATGCCGTTTCTTATGCGGTTTCACAGATGGAACTCGATCCGCAGAAGCGTAATGTATTATTGTCACATCAGTTTGTCGCCGGCGCCGAGCGCTGTGAATCGGAAGAGGTCAGTGTGGGCGGACTCGATCAGGTGGCGGCATCAATTTACAGTGCCTTTGATTATGTAGCGCTGGGGCATATACACAGTCCGCAGAATCTGGGGAAAAAGCTGCGCTATTGCGGAACGCCGCTGAAATATTCGTTTTCCGAAGCGAAGCATCAGAAATCGGTGACGGTTGTGGAGCTGAAAGAAAAAGGAACTGTGGAAATTTCTGTAATTCCGCTCAAACCGCTCCGTGATTTGCGTGAAATTCGCGGAACATATCTGGAGCTTACAAAGCGAGAGAACTATGCGGACACAAACACGGAAGATTACATTCATGCGATTTTGACAGATGAGGAAGATGTGCCGGATGCGCTGGCAAAGCTGCGTGCCATCTATCCCAATATCATGCGCCTGAGCTATGACAACCGCCGCACACAGGAAAGCCGGGAAGTGCAGGCGATGGAAAAAGTGGAGGAAAAATCCCCATTGGAGCTGTTTGAGGAGTTTTATGAAGTGCAGAACAATGACAAAATGAGCACCCGGCAGGTGAAATTTGTGGAAAAAATGATTGAAAAGATTTGGGAGGAGCAGCTATGAAGCCGACAAAGTTAAAAATCTCGGCCTTCGGCCCCTATGCAGACTGCACGCAGATCGATCTTGAAAAGCTGGGCGACAGTGGCCTTTACCTGATTACCGGTGATACCGGTGCGGGAAAAACAACCATTTTTGACGCCATTACCTTTGCTCTTTATGGAGAAGCCAGCGGCACAGGACGTGAAGCGGATATGCTCCGAAGCAAATACGCTGACCCCAAAACGCCCACCTTTGTGGAAATGGAGTTTCTTTATCGTGGGAAAAAATACACGGTGCGCCGAAATCCTGAATATGAGCGGCCCAAGGGCAGGGGGGAAGGAATGACTACAGAGCGCGCCGATGCTGCACTCATATTTTCGGATGGCCGTGCTCCCATTACCAAATCCCGGGCGGTGACAGAGGCAATCATAGAATTGATCGGTCTTGATCGCAGCCAATTTACCCAAGTTGCCATGATTGCGCAGGGAGCATTTTTAAAGCTGCTGCATGCTAAGACGGAGGAGCGCAGCAAAATCTTTCGGGAACTGTTCAATACACGCCGCTATCAGACCCTGCAGGATCGCTTGAAGGCGGAGACGAGGCAGCGTGCCGATCAATATGAAAAGCTGGGTGCTCGGATTCACCAATCTGTGAACGGGCTGCGGTGCGCAGAAGAGAGTGCCTATGCAGAGGCACTTGCACAAATGCAGGCGCTGGAAACGTATGCATCCATGGCTGAGGTTGTGGAACTGGCAGAGCAGCTGGTTGCGGAGGATGCCAGGACAGCAGAGCAGCTGGATAAAAGGGCAAAGGAGCTGGGCGATACCTTGGGGCAAATCCAGCAGCGGCTCGGAAAAGCGCAGAGTGAGGCGAGAGCGCGTGCGGCATTGGAAAGCGCACGCGGAGAAGAGGTGCACCTTGTGCCGGAGCTTTCTGATGCGGAGGAATCCATGAAGGCGGCAGAATTGCAGCGCCCGCAGTTGGAGCGGCTGGGAGCGAGCATCGAAAATGAATTGCAAAAACTTGATGCCTATGAAAGCCTTGCGGTATTGGAAGAAAAGTACACGCAGGCAGAAGTGGCTGCAACGCGGCAGGAAAGAGAGGTAACATTAGAAAAGGAACGGGAGCATATTCTGTCGGAACAGCTGAATGGAGCACGAAAGCAGTATCAGGCTATGACGGATGTGCACGCTGATCTTATAAAAGTGCAGAACGAAAAAGATGCGCTGAAAGCACGTTTTATTGCGCTTGGCGAGTTGGAACTGTTCAAAGAGGAAGTACGCAATGCCAAAAATGCTGCAATGCAGGCACAAGAGCAGTATCGGCGCCTGCAGCAGCAGGCGGAGCTGCAGCATAGCCATGCCCGGCAGCTGGAACGGGCCTTTTTAGATGCACAGGCAGGTATTTTGGCACGAGAGCTTCAGGAAATGCAGCCGTGCCCTGTTTGCGGTGCGCTCCACCATCCGTCACCGGCGCAGGTGCCTGAGAGTGCCCCCACGCAAAAAGAACTGGAGAAGGCGAAAGCTGCTGCGCAAAAAGCGGAGCAGGCAGCCGCGCAGGCCAGTGTGGAAGCAGGGCGCCGCAATGAGCGTGCACAAGGTATGGAAGAACAGCTGCACAAAAAAGAGCAGAGCCTTTTAACGGATACTGGGGAAACGGCGGGAACAGCCTTGCAAAATACGTCCACACGCCTTTCTGCTGTTGAAAAAGAGATTGCATTTTTGCAGCAGCAGGATGATCTTCGAAAAACATTACAGCAGGAAATCCCCCAAAAAGAGCAGGAATTGGCGCAAATACAACAACAGGCTGAAGCACTGGGGCAAGAAGCAACTGCGCGCCGCGTAAAAGCAGAGGGGGCGCTCCGTGAGCGGGATGCCATAGCAAAGACGTTGGAATTTGAAAGTAAGACCGCTGCCCAAGCTCATATCGAAACGCTGCAAAAGGAAAAAAAGCATCTCCAAAAGGCGATGGAAACGGCACAGGAACGTTTCCATAACGGTAAGCTGAAGCTGGAGCAGTGCCGCGCACAGATCGCCGCCCTTGAAAAACAGCTGGAGGGTGCCGGTGGTGAGGAAACGGCGCCACTGTCTGAGCAGGAGCAGACGCTGCGGCAGCAGCAGGCATTGCTTCAGAAAAAGAAAGAAGTTTTGGCGGCACGTATTGCGGCAAACCAAATGGCAAAGGAAGAAATTAAACACAACGGTGCACAGCTTGCTGCGGTAGAAGAGGAATGGACATGGATGCGCAGCCTTTCCGGCACAGCCAACGGTACGCTGAGCGGTAAGGAAAAAATTATGCTGGAAACCTATATCCAGATGACCTATTTTGACCGCATTATCCGCCGTACCAATGTGCGCCTGATGGCAATGACCGGCGGACAGTACGAATTAAAGCGCCGGACCAGTGCAGATAATCAGCGCAGTCAAAGTGGACTGGAGCTGGATGTTATTGATCATTACAATGGCACAGAGCGCAGCGTGAAAACACTGTCGGGCGGAGAATCCTTTGAAGCGTCGCTTTCTTTGGCACTGGGACTTTCTGATGAGATTCAATCTTCTGCCGGCGGTATTCAGCTGGATACCATGTTTGTGGATGAGGGGTTCGGTTCCTTGGATGAGGAGTCGCTGAATCAGGCAATCAAGGCCCTGAGCGATTTGACGGAAGGCAATCGTTTGGTGGGTATTATTTCCCATGTGGCAGAGCTGAAAGACCGCATTGATCGACAAATTGTCATAAAAAAAGAACGCACTGGCGGCAGCCGCGTGGAGCTGCTGGTTTAACGAAAAAATCGAAACAATAGGAAAAGCGAGCCGTTCCAAATGGAACGACTCGCTTAATTTTTTAAAGCTCTTTGGTACTGGTCCCGGCGTTTCCGCTAAAATCACGCCAGATGACAGATCCCTTTTGCTGAAAGGCGAGGAGCTTCTGGTCCCAATCGCAAAACCGCAGATTTGCAGTGCATTCTGTGGGATTTTTCCAGTTGCCATTTCCACCGCAGCTGTCGAGAATGAGTTTGGAAAAAGGGGTGCTGCCGCGGATGCGGCCGATATAATTTGCCAGCGAACGGAATCCATCCTCCGTCCAGCCATGGATAGGCGTTCTGTAGACATTACGGCGAATTTCGCCGTTATCCATCAAGTCGCAGAGGATGACAATGCGTTTATCAATATAGAAAATGCCTGCGCAGCGTTCAAAAATGGATGCGGCATCGCCAGTGAAGCGATCATATGCCACGACATAGGAACGGTCACAGCACATGTTGCCGCCCATTTCCTGCGGCAGTTCTTCAAAGGGCCCCAAATAGGTGACAAACAGCCAATCCTGATAGCAGATCATATCTGTCAGCGTTTCGGCAGCTTCGATAAAGGGACGCATTGTGCCGTCAGGGGAGACAAAATAGATGGTGGGTTCCATGTAGACATACATACCGTCGGGGGTGGAGGTAATGATCTGCGCGCCGTCCAGCTCTGGAATTTCCACAGCTTGAGAGGATGGCGAAATATGATAGAACCATTTTCCCCCGTTTTTAACCATGGGACCCTGCCCTGCGGTATAATTCATGGAATATGGTTCAAGAAAACCATACATGCCGATGCCTTGGAACGTGTAGAAGCTGCCGCTCTCACCGTAAAATCGCTGGACAGAGCCGGTGAAGCCGTGAGGGTTTACCACAGCCGGCACAGAAATACCGTCAAGCGGCGCATTGCCGGGCAGCGGGACGGGACCGCGCGAAACCTGCGGCTTTGGTGTGGGCGCGGGGATTTTAATGGTTTGGGGTGCGGACTGAGGCACGGGGAACGGTGCGGGAGCCGGCGCTGTTATAGGAGGCTGCACGGGGCGAACCGGCTGCTGCGGAGCGGAGGCCTGCTCCAGAGAGGTGCCGCAAAAGCCGCAGAAGCGGCTGCCTTCGGGCAGGATACTGCCGCATTTCGGGCAATGGGGCTTGAGATCGACTTCCTTGCCGCAAATATGACAAAAACGGGCGCCGTCTAAAAGGGCAGCACCGCAATAACAACAAAATGGCATGGGAAAAAATCCCCCTTAAAAAAATTTGATATCTATACATTTATAGAATACCCGTCAAAGCATTTTGTGTCAATGTTTGTATCTAAGAATCTGTCGAAGAAAAAGGCTGGACAGTTGGATACAGGTATAAACTGCTCTGGTAAAAAACAGGCAAATAAAGCGCAACCTAGTGTCATAAAGGCATAGCACAGGAGCAATACGATCACTGCAATCAGGGTCAGCATTGGAAATGCATTGTCTGGTGCGATATGAGCCTGTATGCTCTGGCTATGGGTGCAAAATGCGGGGGTCTTGGATATACATATAAAATACATATGAAATATGAAAAACAATTGAAGGCACGGTCCACTTATGGTACAATTCCCATATTGGGGAACAGTCAATGCGGTCCGTAGGAGTGGATGCCGCTTCCGGCATTGATGTTGGCTGATGAAATCATTCAGCCGACGATTTCTTTTTTATATAGGGACCAGAAATTGAGGATGTATCGCCCCATTGATCCAATCAAGGGCACGTTCCGGTATCAGGCTCGTGTGAACGATGTATATAAGTGCGGCGTGTTTGAGCGGAAGCAGACTGAGACAAGCATACGCTAGGAGCCGCGAGAAACATTGTACATCATCGGATAAAACTCAAAATGTTTGGGGGAAAGAAAATGGACTATCAAAAAATGTATCAGAAGAAGCTCACAACGGCCAAAAAGGCAGTAAAAGCGGTCAAGTCCGGTCATTGGGTGGATTACGGTTGGTGCACCAATCATCCTGTAGCACTGGATAAAGCATTGGCAGAACGCAAGGATGAGCTGCATGATGTGAATGTGCGCGGCGGTGTTACGATGTGGATGCCCGAAATTGCCAAAGCAGATGATGCAGGTGAGCACTTCACTTGGAATGCATGGCATTGCAGCGGCATAGATCGTAAGATCATGGCTAAGGGGATGGGTTATTTCTCTCCCATGCGCTATTCGGAGCTGCCCGGATTCTATCGTGACAATTTGGATGTGGATGTTGCCATGATCCAGGTGACGCCTATGGATCAGCACGGTAATTTTAATTTCGGCCTGGCAACTTCCCATTTGGCAGATATGCTGGCTCGGGCGAAAAAGATTATTGTAGAAGTGAATGAAAATATGCCTTGGGTAGGCGGACTGAATGGCTCCGAAATCAATATTC
>JAHHSM010000056.1 GCA_020025175.1 Oscillospiraceae bacterium
CGATCAAAGCGGTTTTTTGCGCAGTGTCTTCATTCATTTTTTTGATCACCTTAGCGGGGACACCTGCGGCAACGGAGTTTGCGGGAACATCTTCGATGACAATAGAGCCTGCTGCAATGACGGAGTTTGCGCCGATGTGGCAACCTTCAATGACCACCGCGTTTGCACCGATGAGCACGTTATCCTCTACAATAACAGGAGTTGCACTGGCAGGCTCAATGACACCTGCCAATACGGCACCTGCACCAATGTGGCAATTTCTGCCCACAGTGGCACGGCCGCCCAATACAGCGCCCATGTCAATCATAGTGCCATCACCGATGACAGCACCGATGTTGATAATAGCACCCATCATAATCACCGCGTTATCGCCGATTTCCACCTGATCACGAATCAAAGCGCCTGGTTCGATACGGGCATTGATGTTCTTCAGGTCTAATAGGGGAACTGCTGAGTTGCGGCAATCGTTTTCCACAACCAGGTCATCAATTTTGTCTGCATGAGCAGTCAGAATGGGCTGGAGCTCTTTCCAATCGCCAAAAACTATATGGAAATTATCACTGCCAAATACTTTGGCAGCACCAAAATCGATGGGGGCATTCTGATGAAGATAAACCTTCACAGGGGTCTTTTTTTCAGCATTGCTGATAAAGGCAATGATTTCTTGTGCATTCATGGAAAATACATCCTTTCTTAATTAGTCTTTAAAAAGCAGAGACTGCAAATCGTAAACGCCCCTTGGCATATCTTTGAAAATACGGGCCATATGAAGTGCGCCATTTACGAAAATCTGGCGGCTGGTGGCGCGATGGGTAATTTCAAATTCTTCATCAGGGCCAAAGAAAGAAACTGTGTGAACACCTGTAACAGTACCGCCGCGCAGCGAATGCATGCCAATCTCACGGGCAGGACGCTTGCCGACGGCACCTTCGCGGCCATAAACGGTGGACATCGTGCCGTTGGGGTCTATCGCATCACGCAGCATCAGTGCAGTGCCGCTGGGGGCATCTACTTTCTGGTTGTGATGGATTTCGGTAATCTCCACATCAAAATCCGGAGAGAGAATGGAAGATACCTGCTGCAGTACGCGCTGGAATACCGCAATACCCAAAGAAAAGTTTCCACTGTGGAGCACAGGTGCATAAGCACCTAGAGCATATAAACGCTGAAGCTGCTCTGCACTGTAGCCGGTGGTGCCGGAGAGCAGGGGCGTACCAGTGCGGCGTATATAGTCCTCTACTTGGAAAAGTGTGCCAGGGTTTGAAAAATCAATGACAATATCGGCAGCTTTTCCCATGGTCGATAATGTGGAAATGTTGTCTAAGTCAATGGCAGCGACGACTTTGTCGCCGGCAGCATTGGCGGTTTTTTCAATGAGCTTACCCATGCGGCCATATCCAATCAAAAGGATATTCATATTAAAAATCTCCTCCTTTTATCAATCCTGAAGCAGTGGATTGCACCAACTCCTTTAATCAACTAAAATGTATCATATCATTATGCACCTATGAGCGCAAGAAAATTATCATTTCAAAGCAGAATTCGTATGTACTTTTTCCCTGTTTAACGATAGAATAAAAGAATCAAATGAAAAGGAGCTTTGATCCTATGCTGGATTTTATGATACAGTGTCGGCGTGATTTGCACCAGATTCCAGAGCTGGACTGCGCACTGAGGAAAACCTGTGCTTATGTGAAGCATATTTTGGAAGGTCTGTCATGCGAAATTTTAGAGTTGACGGAAGGCTCGGTTTGTGCCTATTTTGATGAGGGTAGAGAAAATACAGTTGCGTTTCGTGCAGATATGGATGCGCTGCCGATTTTAGAGCAAACGGGGCTGCCCTTTGCTTCTGTACACGAAGGAAACATGCATGCCTGTGGTCACGATGGTCATACGGCGATGCTTCTGGGCCTGGCGCGGTCTATTGAAGCAAAACGAGGGACATTGCCGCATAATGTGCTGTTGGTATTTCAGCCGGCAGAGGAGAGCACAGGCGGTGCAAAACAGATTTGTGAAAGCGGCGTATTTGAAACATACCATGTAATATGCATTTTTGGATTTCATCTTTGGCCGAAGGTGTCTTTGGGAGAAATTTACACGCGCCCCGGTCCGATGATGGCAAAGAGCAGTGAAATCACGCTGTATGTGCACGGTAGGAGTGTGCATATCTCTCGGTATCGTGAAGGCTTGGACACGATTGAAGCATCCATGCGCTGGCTGCAAAAGGTCTATGAAATGGAGAAAAGTGAATTTCCTCCTGAAATGAAGCGCCTTTTGCGCTTCGGGCATATCCAAGGGGGAAGCGTACGCAATGCCGTGGCGGCGGATACGGTTTTAGAGGGAACTTTGCGTGCCTTCACATTGGGGGATTTTGAAAAGCTCAAAAAGCGCTGTGAAGAAATTGCCCATGAAGTGGCAGATGAAACAGGATGCGATTTGGAGTTAAAGTTCAGCGACGGATATCCGCCTGTTACGAATGATGCGCAGCTGCTGGCACGTGTGGAAGCATTTTTGGGAAAAGATGCGCCAAAGCAGTATGAAGGACTTGCACTGAGCACCGAGGATTTTTCGTGGTATCAGCAGTATCTTCCGGGTGTATTTATGTTTTTGGGTGTCGGCGATACCGAGGAGCTGCACTCGGCAAAATTTACTTTCAATGAAAGTGTGCTTGCAAAGGGACTCGCTATGTATGAAAAGCTTTTATATTTACCGTGATAAAAGAATCAAAAAATTTTCGCATGTGTACCGGTATAAACTAAAAGTAGACACGCACAACAAGTGTGCGTGTCTACTTTTTCCGTTTGCAGTAAATGAAAGAAACAAAAACAGGGGAGTGCCAAATGGGAAGTGAAAAAGGGTGCTGGATAGAAGAAGTTGGTAAAAAACAGGAGGTACAATACTGGCTGCAACAGCATCATGCAGTCATTCATTTCCTTTTTACCGCATTGCTTCTGCCAGCTTGACAATCAGATCATCACCGTAGCGATAGCTGTCTAAATAGACGATGGTTTCCTCACTGATTTTTGCTTTTCCTTTGATAATTTCTTTTGCTTCTTCTTTTGTCACGGCTTTCTTCACCTCCTGATATCTTGGCATTTTCGGTGGCAGTTTTCCTGCACGCACCATAGATGATGTGAATTTTCCCTTTTGATCCCATTGAAAATGCGGTTTATCCACAAAGCTTTTCCAGTCTCCGCCCCAGGAAAATCCTACTTTTTTACCAATTACGCCACAACGCTCGAAGAATTCATTGTCATCATACTCATGGCCTTTGACATTTTTGCAAATGTCAAAAGCCAATGCCGCCTTATTCCAGTGGAAGGATGGCCTTTTTGCGTTGGTCACAATTTTTCCGGGTTTTGTGCGGCCTTGTGCATAAAGCTTTGCCTGATACTCTTGATCTCGTACCGTTTCCGTTACTAAAACAGGCAATCCTTCGGCTTTACAGAGTTTGATAAATGTGCGGCAGTTTGCTGCCACATCACTGCGCAAACGATCAATATCCCGACTTTTCAGCATCGCTCGGTCCTCCATCCTCCGTGCGGCCTGCATCTACCAAGCCTTCACCAATGATATAAGCAATGAGCGTTGCTCCTGCCATAATGATGCCTGCAATCTGGGTTACTTCGCTTTCGCTGAAGCCAAATCCCACCAGCAGGGCAGTTACAAATCCGATGACTGCCATCCAAAATTTTCTGGACGTCAACTTGCGCTTTAACATATTTTTTTCCATACGAGTCTTCCTTTCTCAGCGAAAAGTTTTCGCCATATAATGCGCATACTCCCCGCTTTGTTGCACAAGCTTATGCAACGTCCCCGTTTCATTCTATGCAAAATATTTTAGTGGTGTTTATTGCACACAGGCCCTTCCTTGACCGCATGAAAGCGGCAATGCTATAATTTCTTTATCATCAGTCATACGAGGTGCATTTTATGGAACTTTCAATGAACTCAACATTAACGAATATACAAAGAAGCGGGATCCGTATATTTACGCAAATGGCACGCAATGAGCCGGACTGTTTGTTCTTGACTCTGGGGGAGCCGGACTTTCACACGCCTGCCCCAATTTGCGCTGCGGCAAAAGAAAGTCTTGACCGTGGAGAAACCCACTATCCGGAAAACAACGGTCAGCAATTTCTGAGGGAAGCAATTTCTGCCTTTGAGCAGGAAAAGCACAATCTGCACTATTCTGACGGTGAAATTATTGTTACAGTTGGTGCAACAGAAGCCTTGTTTTGTGCGCTGTTTGGTATTCTCAACCCCGGTGATGAGGTCATTGTTCCCATGCCCGCATTTGGACTATACGAAGCTATCATTAAACTCTGCCGCGGCGTCTGCATTCCTTTGAATACCTCTTCCAGTGAGTTTCAGATGACAGAATCTCAGTTATCTTCTGTCATTACACCACGAACTAAGGCTATTATCCTGACTTCTCCCAATAATCCCACAGGCTGTATTTATGACCACAATACGCTGGAAGCAATTCATGCCGTTTTAAAAGATCTGCCTGTTTTTGTAATCTGTGATGAAGTCTATCGGGATCTCATTTATACAGATGTGTATGAAAGCTTTATGCAATATACCGATATGCGTGATCGGCTGATCGGCGTACAAAGCTTTTCCAAACCCTATGCCATGACTGGCTGGCGTGTGGGCTATTTAATGGCTGATCTGGCTGTAAAACAACAGCTGGAAAAAGTACATCAATATAATGTTGTTTCCGTTTCCTCCTTTGTACAGCACGCCTGTGCCAAAGCACTACAGTATGATATTCAGGCAGAATTGGACATTTACAGAGAACGCAGAGATTATGTATGCAGCCGTCTTGATCAAATGGGACTGCCCTATTTCAAGCCTCAGGGTGCATTCTATATATTTCCGTCCATTGCGCGTTATGGCATGGATTCCTATACCTTCTGTGAGCGCATGGTTAAGGAAGGAAAGCTTGCCTGCACACCAGGCTCCTGTTTTGGTGCGGAAGGCTTTATGCGCATTTCCTATTGCTACAGTGATGAAATTTTGAAAAAGGGTATGGACCGTTTGGAACGGTTTCTAAATATGCTGGAAGAAGAAAGGCACATGCGCAAAGCAGGTGGACTTGTCAGGCAGAAGTCCATGCCTGAAAAGCAATGAAAAGCTTGATTTTGAAACATTCATTTTTTATGTGTGATTTTATCACAGAAGAAACGAAAAAAAGGGGTATAATAAAACCATCAATTATAAAATATTAAGGAGGGACACCACATGTCTGCACTAAATATTACAAAAGAGAACTTTGAGCAAGAGGTATTGAAAAGTGATAAACCGGTTTTGTTGGACTTTTGGGCAAGCTGGTGCGGTCCATGCCGTATGGTTGGACCTGTTTTGGAAGAGATTGCTGCAGAGCGCAGCGACATTAAGGTTGGTAAAATCAATGTGGATGAACAGCCGGAATTGGCTGCTTCTTTCCAGGTGATGAGCATTCCCACGCTGGTCGTTATGAAAGAAGGAAAGGCTGTCAATCAGGCTGCAGGTGCAAGACCCAAGCAGGCAATTCTCGATTTGCTGTAAAACAGCCCCCCGGCAGAAGGGTGCACTGCCCTGTTTTATGCAGATTATACAAAAGGCCTATTATAGAGTCATATAAAGTTTTAAGCGGAGCAGCGTTACGTCAGTAGCGCTGCTCCGCTTAAAGATTCATATGGTCCTGCAAAGAGGGGGACTGTGTGCATCATTTGAGACAGTTCGCTTATTGTCCTAATTGCGTCAGCTTTTTGGTATCGATAATTTCCACGCTTCCGCGTGTCAGCTTTACGATACCTTCATTTTGAAAATATCGCAGCATGCGCGTCACGACTTCACGAGCGGTACCGAGGTGATTGCCGATGGCTTCATGGGTGATTTTCAATGTATTGCTGCCATCGAGAGCCGATTCTTCTAAAAGAAATGCGGCCAGACGTTTGTCGAAGCTTTTCCACATGACCTGCTCAATCAGCCACATCGCATCGGAAAAATGGGTTGCCATAATTTCACTGGTATAATTTGCCAGAGGTGCGGATTCTTCCATGATCTGTTTATATACATCAGGGGGGATGCTCCAAAATTCGGTGTCTTTTTCCGCTTCGATTGTAATTTCAAACTGGATGCTTTTCATCATGCAGGAAGCGGAAAAAAGGCAGATGTCCATTTCAAATAAGCGGTAAATCGTGATTTCGCGGCCCTCATCCGAGAGAATATAGGCTCGCAGCTGGCCGGATTGAATCAGGAACAGTCCTGCACAGTCTACAGAGCCGTGATGCAGCACAGTGCCTTTCTTTTCTGTGCGCGATGTGGCAGATTGAGAAAGCTGCTGCTGCTGGGCAGGGGTCAGCTTATCCCACATAGGAAAAAATTTTGAAACATCCATAAAAACGCTACTCCTTATATCAACGGGTTCGGCGTGCTTACAATAAAGCTGCACGGAGAGTTTTTTGAAAAAGTTATGCAAAGCTTATTCTAACAATGATTCCAGTATAAAATGGGATACGATATCTGTCAAATATTTCATTGGAGAAGCTGTGGCATTGAATGGTGAAAAAGTTTGCGGGCAGAAATCAAAAAGGCGCCCTTTCGATCTGTGATAATATCACAGAAGCATATTTATAAATCATATATACTAAATAACCATTAACTGCTTGCGATATAAAGGCTCATAATATAAAAGTGACCCGCCTTTTATGCAAAAATAGACAGGTCAGCTGTTTTGGGATGATCTGAAAGGAGTGTAACAACTGATGCAATATTTTATTTCTTTTCTTGAGGGTGTCATCACATTTATTTCACCTTGTCTGCTCCCGATGCTGCCAATTTATATTTCCTATTTTGCAGGCGGCGGAGAAAGAAGCTCCAAAAGGACATTGACCTGTGCCTTGGGCTTTGTGGTTGGATTCACTATTTTGTTTGTTGCCATGGGGGCATTGGCAGGCACTGTCGGCAGTTTTCTGAAAGAACATCAAACGGCTGTGAATGTCATTTCCGGACTGATTGTAATTTTATTCGGCTTGAATTTCCTGGGCGTGTTTAAGCTTAATTTATTTCATGGAAGTCAAAAAAATATCGATACCAGCAATATGAATTTTATTTCGGCCATGTTGTTCGGTATGATATTTTCTGTGGGCTGGACACCTTGTGTGGGAGCGTTTTTAGGCTCTGCATTGGTTATGGCTTCTCAGCAGGGACATGTACTCGACGGTATGCTGATGCTTCTTGTTTATTCTTTGGGTCTTGGTATTCCGTTTGTAGTCAGTGCGATTCTGATCGAGCGGTTAAAAAGTACGTTTGATTGGGTCAAGCAGCACTATGACATCATCAATCGCATCAGTGGCGGCTTTTTGATTTTCGTTGGTATTTTGATGGCAACAGGAATGCTTGGATGGATGCTGAGTCTGCTCAGTTAAGGAGGAACTATGAAAAATAATAAGATACTGATTATTGTGGTATTGCTCTTGGTTGTACTATTGGGCGGCGCATCGATCCTATATAAGCAGCTGGGTCAGAAGTTTGCCGGAGATCAGCTGGCGGAACAGAACAATGGAGCATCGACATCAGAGAATGGAAATACTGCAGAGCCCGAAAAAGTGCAGGCAATTGATTTTACAGTTTATGATATTGATGGAAATGAAGTCCACCTTTCTGATTATATAGGTAAGCCCATTGTGCTGAATTTCTGGGCGAGCTGGTGCGGTCCCTGCCAGAGCGAAATGCCTGATTTTAACGAAGCATATGCTGAACTGGGCGAGGATATCCAGTTTCTTATGATCAATGCGACAGATGGCGCAAGAGAAACGGTGGAAAAAGCATCGAAGTTTGTGAAGGAACAAGGATATACGTTCCCTGTATTTTATGACAGCGATGCGCAAGCGGTTATGACTTATGGTGCATATGCACTGCCGACCACATATTTTATTGATGCGGAAGGATATGTGACTGCGCAGGCGAGAGGTGCCATTAATAAGGAAACGCTGCAAAGAGGCATTGATATGATCGCGTCTTGAAAGAAACTATTAGAAAAACCTCTGGGTGCTGGGACAGGCACGCAGAGGTTTTTTTATATTTGCGATTTGTATAGAAAAGGGAGCATCCACAGAAGAATCAGTTTGCGTGGGCTTGAATGAATGCTTCTACAGCTTCAATCTGGCGACTGGTTTCACGCAGGGCAGGACCTCCAAAGCTGTCACGCAGTGCCATGCAGTTTTCAAGCTTGAGCGCTTCGTACACGTCTTCTGAAAAAAGCGGTGAAACTGTTTGTAGTTCTGCAAGCGTCAATTCTTCCAAGGTTTTGCCTTGGGTGGTGCAAAGTGCCACAAGATGACCTGTTGCCGTATAGGCGTCACGGAAGGGCATACCCTTTTTGGTTAGATAGTCGGCACAGTCGGTTGCATTGATAAATCCGAGGGCAGCAGCCTTGCGCATATGATCTGTGCGGACGGTCATAGTGTCCAGCATGGCGGTAAATACGGGAAGACACTGGGTTACGGTGTCAATGGCATCAAAGACCGGCTCCTTGTCTTCCTGCATATCTTTGTTGTATGCCAGCGGCAGAGCTTTCATGGTGGTCAGCAAAGACATCAGATCGCCGTATACACGACCGGTTTTTCCTCGCACCAGCTCAGCCACATCGGGGTTTTTCTTTTGCGGCATAATGGAACTGCCGGTGGCATAGGCGTCATCCAGTTCAATAAATTTAAATTCCCAGCTGCACCATAGGATGACCTCTTCAGAAAAACGGCTCAGATGCATCATCAGAATAGAAAGTGCTCCCATCAGCTCCAAAGCATAATCGCGATCGCTCACACCATCCAGGGTATTACTCATGGGAGCATAAAAACCGAGGGCAGATGCGGTTGCTTTACGGTCGATGGGATAAGTAGTGCCTGCCAGTGCTCCGCAGCCTAAAGGACATTCGTTCATGCGCTTTTTGCAGTCTTCCAATCGGGTTACATCACGGGAGAACATTTGCGCATATGCCATTAAATGATGGGCAAAGGAAATAGGCTGAGCACGCTGCAAATGAGTGTAGCCGGGCATAACGGCGGACTGATACTGCTTTGCCTGACGACACAGAACGGATTCTAAGCCGAGAAGCTGACGGATCAATGTAGGAATTTGATCGCGTACATACATGCGAAAATCCAGTGCGACTTGATCATTTCGAGAGCGGGCAGTGTGCAGACGCTTTCCTGCATCTCCGATGCGAGCGGTAAGCAGTGCTTCTATATTCAAGTGGATATCTTCGTTATCGGCGGAAAACTCTACTTTACCGGATTCGATATCCTCTAAAATACTTAAAAGACCGTTTTGAATGGCAGCGGCATCCTGTGCGGAGATGATACCGCAGTCGCCAAGCATTTTAGCGTGGGCGAGAGAGCCTGTGATATCCTCTTTGTAGAGGCGCTGATCAAAATGAATGGATGCGTTAAAATCATTTACGAGGGCATCGGTCTCCTTGCGGAACCGGCCGGACCATAGTTTCATGATAGGCTCCTTTCTGAATGGATGGGCGCTGGAAATGATCCCAGCGCCCATATACGAATTTTTTAAAGTTTATTCTGCGCTCTCAAAGCCAGAACAGTATCGGGCAGGCCCCACAGGTTGATAAAACCGGTGGCATTGGTCTGGTCATAAGCGCTTTCGTTAAAGGTCACCAGTTCCTCGGAGTAGAGAGACTCGGGGGAGGTGATGGAGGCGGTAATCATGTTGCCTTTGTAGAGCTTTAGTTTTACGCTGCCGGTCACATGCTCCTGTGTTTTGTCAGCAAACGCACTGAGTGCCTCGCGCAAAGGAGTAAACCATTTGCCGTTGTAGATCAGATCGGCAAAATCGACTGCCAACTTGCTTTTCATATGCGCAGTATCTTTGTCTAGGGTAATCATTTCCAGACATTGATGCGCCTTGTAGAGAATCGTGCCGCCGGGGGTTTCGTAAACGCCTCTGTCTTTCATGCCGACCAGACGGTTTTCGACAATATCCAAAAGACCGATACCGTTTTCACCGCCTAGCTTGTTCAGCCTGCGGATGATATCGCTGGCCTTCATTTTCTCGCCGTCCACAGCAATGGGAACACCCTTTTCAAAGTCAATAGTCACATAGGTGGGGGTGTCCGGAGCAATGATGGGAGAGACACCCATTTCAAGAAAGCCGGGTTTTTCATACTGCGGTTCGTTGGCAGGGTCTTCCAAGTCAAGTCCCTCATGGCTCAGATGCCAAAGGTTCTTATCCTTAGAGTAGTTGGTTTCTCTGGATATTTTTAAGGGGATATGATGGGCCTCAGCATAATCGATTTCTTCATCGCGACCCTTGATATCCCACTCTCTCCAGGGGGCGATAATGGGCATGTCAGGAGCGAAACGTTTGATCGCAAGCTCAAAGCGGACTTGATCGTTGCCTTTGCCGGTGCAGCCATGGGCAATGGCATCAGCCCCTTCGGCTTTAGCAATTTCCACCAGTTTTTTGCCGATAATGGGACGGGCAAATGCAGTGCCCAGAAGATACTGCTCATATGTGGCGCCCATTTTGAGAGAGGGAATAATAACTTCATCCACCATTTCATCGGTGAGATCGGCGATATACAGCTTGGAAGCACCGGTCTTACGTGCTTTTTCTTCCAGACCGTCCAGCTCATCGTTTTGCCCCACATCACCGACAACAGCGATGATTTCTGGATTATTGTAATTCTCTTTCAGCCAGGGAATGATGATGGATGTATCCAGACCGCCGGAATAAGCCAATACGATCTTTTTGATGCTTTTTTTATCTTTCATCGTGAAATCCTCCACATCCAATATGTAATATGATGTAATGGATTAATTATACGCCGGAGTTGTATAAATATTCAATTGTGGAATTAAACAACATTTAG
>JAHHSM010000057.1 GCA_020025175.1 Oscillospiraceae bacterium
GCGGGAAAAACACTGCGCGCCTATTTGGAGGGTAGTCGATATGACAGCAGCCGGATTGCAGTGGAGCGCAACGGAGAAATCGTACCAAAGGCGCAATATGATCATGTGATACTGCAGGACGGCGATACCATCGAAGTTGTCAGTTTTGTAGGGGGTGGTTGATTTGGATGGCATCCCAAGCAAAGAAGAGATGCAGACTGCGCTTGAACAAAGACATGGAAAGAGAGTGCAAAAACAGTTCCATGCGGCAACCGTTGCCATTTGCGGTCTTGGCGGACTAGGATCGAATATTGCGGTTTCTCTGGCACGAGCAGGCGTAGGCAAATTGATTTTAATTGATTTCGATACCGTCGATATTACGAATCTCCATCGTCAGCAGTACAAAGCCACACAAATCGGAATATATAAAACAGATGCGCTGGCGGAAAATATCAAAGAAATTGCACCGTATATTTCAGTAGAGACGTATACCCAGCGCATAACAGAAGACAATTTCGGCAGCTTTCTGCGTGGTGCCGATATTGTATGCGAGGCGTTTGATCAGGCAGAGGCAAAAGCCATGCTGGTAAATGGCGTGCTGTCGACTATGCCGCATACATATCTTATTGCAGCATCCGGTATGGCGGGTATTGCTTCGGCAAACGACATTCGGACCAGAAAGATTACAGAGCATTTTTATCTTTGTGGAGATGAAATCAGCGATGTGGCTGATGATATTGGCTTGGTTGCACCGCGTGTTGCTGTGTGCGCGGCACATGAAGCACATATGGTGCTCCGCATTCTTGCGGGGCAATATGAACCATAACAGGAAAGGAAGAACAGAGCATGCAGACAAATGATACATGGAAGATTGGCGGACATGAATTTCGTTCCCGCTTTATTTTAGGCTCCGGAAAGTATTCGCTGAATTTGATTGAAGCGGCGGTGCAGGATGCCGGTGCAGAGATTATTACATTGGCGGTACGCCGTGCCAATACAAAAGAACATGAAAATATTTTAGACTATATTCCCAAAGGCGTGACGCTGCTGCCCAATACGTCCGGTGCCAGAACGGCAGAAGAAGCTGTGCGCATTGCGCGTCTTGCGCGGGAGCTGGGGTGCGGCAATTTCGTTAAGATAGAAATTATGCGAGATTCTAAATATCTGCTCCCAGATAATCAGGAGACCGTTCGCGCAACGGAACTGCTTGCAGAAGAAGGCTTTGTGGTTATGCCGTATATGTATCCGGATTTAAATACTGCACGGGATCTGGTCAATGCCGGCGCAGCTGCGGTGATGCCTTTGGCATCACCTATCGGATCAAATAAAGGACTTGCGACACGGGAGTTTATTCAGATTTTGATTGATGAAATTGAACTGCCTGTCATTGTGGATGCAGGGATCGGCAGACCGTCACAGGCATGCGAAGCGATGGAGATGGGCGCCGCGGCAATTATGGCCAATACGGCATTGGCAACTGCTGGAGATTTGCCAATGATGGCATCTGCATTTCAACAGGCGATCGAAGCAGGGCGCAAGGCACATCTTTCCGGTCTTGGAAGAGTACTGACCCGCGGTGCTTCTGCATCAGATCCGCTGACAGGCTTTTTGCGTGATTAAAGAGGCGGTAGTATGGAAAATCGGTTTTTTATTGATTCAGAGGGACTGTCTGCGGAGGTGCTGGAGAAAAAACACAAGTTGGAAACAGATCCATCCTGTCGCAAAAATCACATGGAATATCTGCCGGGTATGGAGCAGATTGAGTCAGATGTGTGCCGGCATGTGATGCAGCATGTCAATACTTATGATTCCTCTGGGTATACGACAAAGGATGTCCTGGCAGCATTGGGGCATGATACATGCTCGATTGAAGATTTTAAAGCATTGCTGTCACCTGCGGCAGCACCCTTTTTGGAGGAAATGGCGCAGAAAGCACGGCTGGAAACAGGAAAGCATTTTGGTAACACAGTGTATTTGTTTACGCCGCTCTATATTGCGAATTACTGTGAAAACTATTGCGTATATTGTGGATTTAATTGCTATAACCATATTAAGCGCATGAAGCTGAACATGGAACAGATCGAGCATGAAATGAAAATCATTGCCGATTCCGGTATGGAGGAAATTCTGATCCTGACAGGTGAAAGCCGTGGACAAAGCGATGTCGAATATATTGGCGAGGCCTGTAAACTGGCACGGAAATATTTCCGCATGGTAGGTCTTGAAGTTTATCCGGTCAACACGGAGGAATACCGATATCTGCACGAGTGCGGTGCGGATTATGTAACGGTATTTCAGGAAACTTATGATGCGGATAAATATGAAACACTTCATTTGCTGGGGCATAAGCGCGTTTGGCCCTATCGGTTTGATGCGCAGGAGCGCGCGCTGCGCGGTGGTATGCGCGGTGTTGCTTTTTCAGCGCTGCTGGGCCTTTCGGATTTTCGCAAGGATGCGCTGGCAAGTGCGCTGCATGTATATTATCTTCAGAGAAAATACCCCCATGCAGAAATGTCCCTTTCCTGTCCGAGACTGCGGCCGATTTTGAATAATGACAAGATCAATCCGCTGGACGTGGGTGAGAAGGAGCTGTGCCAAGTGCTTTGCGCATATCGAATTTTTCTGCCCTTTGTGGGGATTACGGTTTCTTCCCGTGAAAACGAAGCATTCCGCAACGGCATTGTAAAAATTGCGGCTACAAAAGTTTCTGCCGGTGTTTCTACAGGTATTGGCGATCATGAAAGTAAATATAGTGGAAAGGAGACGGATGGGGCGCAGGGCGATGAGCAGTTTGAAATTGATGACAGCCGCAGCCTTGATACCATGTACAAAGATATTTCGGCGGAAGGTCTGCAGCCTGTCCTGAATGATTATCTCTATGTTTGATGTCATTTGTGTAACCAATAGAAGTCTTTGCGGTGACGATTTTCTGCAAAGGATTGAAGAAATTGCCGCAGCCCACCCGGCAGGAATTATTTTGCGTGAAAAGGATTTGCCGGAGCAGGAGTATCAACACCTTGCCCGTCGGGTACTGCAGCTTTGCCGCAGCTATGATGTAACATGTATTCTGCATTGTTTTGTGGATGCGGCGATTGTGCTTGATGCTGCTGCCATTCATGTGCCACTGCCTGTTTTACGGAAAATGACTGCGAAACAAAAAGCACAATTTATAACCATCGGCGCATCCTGCCACTCCGTGGAAGAAGCTGTGGAGGCGGAGCAATTAAATTGTACTTATATTACGGCAGGACATATTTTTGCAACGGATTGTAAACAAGGACTTGCCGCGCGCGGACTTGACTTTCTCAAAACGGTCTGCGAGTCGGTATCCATCCCTGTCTATGCCATTGGTGGCATCACCGCTGAAAATGTGTATGCTGTTCACAGTGCAGGTGCCAGTGGGGTTTGCATGATGAGCGGCTTTATGAAGTGCCGCGATGCTGCGGCTTATTTGCGGAAATTTGAGAAAGTAGGGAAATAAGATGGGCTTTTGTAAAAATAGCCTGTGTTTGTACGCGGTTACAGACCGTGCATGGATAGGAAGACAAACACTGCTGGAACAAATAGAAGATGCGCTCATCGGCGGTGTGACAATGGTTCAGCTGCGAGAAAAACATCTGGATGAAAAGACGTTTTTAGAAGAGGC
Organism: Oscillospiraceae bacterium; assembly: GCA_020025175.1. Classification (GTDB taxonomy): domain Bacteria; phylum Bacillota; class Clostridia; order Oscillospirales; family Oscillospiraceae; genus Pseudoscillospira. The sequence goes on from JAHHSM010000057.1 coordinate 3,626, forward strand.
AAAGGCAGTAAAGCAGCTTTGCCGGCAGTATCATGTACCGCTGATTATCAACGACAATGTAGATGTGGCATTGAAGAGCGGTGCGGACGGCGTTCATGTGGGGATAGAGGATGCACCTGTTGGTGAAATCCGCAAACGTGTTGGCAGGGATTTTATCATTGGCGCAACAGCGAAAACTCTGGAGCAGGCAAAAGCGGCAGAAATGAGCGGCGCGGATTATCTCGGGGTAGGGGCAGTATTTCCATCTCCCACAAAGAGGCGGGCGATTCGTATCACAACTGCACAGCTGCGTGAGATTTGTGATTGTGTATCCATTCCTGTGGCTGCCATTGGCGGTATCAGCCTTTCTAATGTGTCAGAGTTGAAGGGCGGCGGCATGGCCGGCATTGCGGTTGTATCTGCGATTTTTGGCGCAGAGAATATTCAGGAAACGACCAAGCAGCTCAAAAAAAGCATAATGGCAGTTGTGGAAGGAACTGTATAAACAATTTATCCGGAAGTTTTCTTTAGGAGTATAAACCGGAGAATGCAAGCGGCAGACCGGGGGCACCACTCTCTGTCGCTCAATAAAAATAATGCGAAATATGTAAAGGAGAAGGGCAATGAGAACAGCATTATCAATCGCTGGCAGTGACTGCAGCGGAGGCGCCGGTATTCAGGCCGATTTGAAAACAATGACGATGAATGGCGTTTATGCCATGAGTGCACTTACGGCGCTTACGGCACAAAACACAACCGGTGTGCTGGCAATTATGGAGGTGACTCCTGAATTTTTGCGGCAACAAATTGATGCAGTATTTGAGGACATACGTCCCAACGCCGTGAAAATCGGCATGGTTTCTTCGGCCGGACTGATTATGACAATTGCTGACAGTCTGGATTTTTATGGGGCAAATAATATTGTGGTTGATCCGGTGATGGTATCAACCAGTGGATCTTGTTTACTGGCGGAAGATGCGCTGGAAACGCTGGAGAACCGCCTTTTGCCCATGGCTGCGGTGGTTACACCAAATATTCCGGAAGCGGAAATTTTGTCAGGATATACAATTCAAAATGAGAAAGATATGCTTTTGGCGGCAAAACGTATCAGTGAGAAATATGAATGTGCTGTGCTGTGCAAAGGCGGACATCATATTAACGATGCAAATGACTTGCTTTATGCAAACAGAACAGCAAAATGGTTTATGGGAAAGCGTATTCAAAATCCGAATACCCATGGAACAGGCTGTACGCTTTCAAGTGCCATTGCTTCCAATTTGGCCAAAGGCTATGATTTGGAATCGGCTGTTGAAAGAGCGAAAGAGTATATTTCCGGTGCGCTGGCAGCAATGCTGGATTTGGGTGCTGGCAGCGGCCCCATGAATCATGCGTTTGATTTGAACAGCCGCTTTGGTTGTATGTTTGAACAATAACAATTACGTTAAAAGGAGTATATCATGATGAGAAATTATGCAACACAGATGGATGCAGCAAAGCACGGTATTATTACCCGGGAAATGAGAGAGGTCGCAAGAAAAGAATATCGCACGGAGGAAGAAATTAGAGAACTTGTAGCGAAAGGACAAGTGGCAATTTGCGCCAATAAACTGCACAAGTGCATTGATCCCAACGGTGTGGGCTCCATGCTCCGAACAAAGATCAATGTCAATTTGGGCGTATCCAGAGACTGCAAAGACTATGATATTGAAATGCAAAAAGTAATGGCGGCTGTGGATATGGGAGCAGAAGCAATTATGGATTTGTCCTCCCATGGTGATACGCAGCCTTTTCGAAAAAAACTCATTCAGGAATGTCCTGCAATGATTGGAACCGTACCGGTATACGACAGCGTGATCCATTATCAGAGAGATTTGGCAACGCTCACTGCCAAGGATTTTATTGATGTGGTTCGTCTTCATGCGCAGGACGGTGTGGATTTTGTGACACTGCACTGCGGCATTACAAGGGAGACAATCCGGCAGATTAAGGAACATAAGCGAAAGATGAATATTGTATCTCGTGGTGGTTCGCTTGTCTTTGCGTGGATGAGTATGACGGGCGAAGAAAATCCGTTTTATGAATATTATGATGAGATTCTGGATATTTGCAGAGAATATGATGTGACAATTTCCCTCGGTGATGCGTGTCGACCCGGATGTCTTGCGGATGCAAGCGACGTATGCCAAATTGAGGAGCTGGTGCGTCTTGGTGAACTGACAAAACGTGCCTGGGTGAAGGATGTGCAGGTGATGGTAGAAGGTCCCGGTCATATGCCCCTGGATCAGATTGCAGCAAATATGAAGCTGCAGCAGACCATTTGTATGGGCGCGCCGTTTTATGTGCTGGGTCCGATTGTGACCGATATTGCACCCGGCTATGACCATATCACGGCTGCCATCGGCGGTACGGTTGCGGCAGCAGCCGGTGCTGCGTTCTTATGCTATGTTACGCCTGCAGAGCATCTTGCGCTCCCAAATGTGGAGGATGTGAAACAAGGCATTGTGGCATCTAAAATTGCAGCGCATGCAGCAGATATTGCCAAGCACATTCCCCATGCAAGAGATCTGGATGATGCCATGGCAGATGCCAGAAGAACCTTCGATTGGGAAAAACAGTGGGAATGTGCCATTGATCCGGAAACGGCAAAGGGGATTCGGAATGATAGAAAACCGGAGCATGAAGACAGCTGCTCGATGTGCGGTAAATTCTGTGCCGTGCGAAGTATGAATAAGGCGTTGAATGATGAGTATATTGACATTTTGTAAGATCGGAGCATGTGAAAAAGAGGACTATTTTGCACCTATTATGTCATGAAATAAAAATTGTCCAAGAAAGAAAAACTAATATTGAAAATTGATGATTCTTTTTTGGACAAAAACTACAGAATACTTGCCTTATGATTGCTTTTCTGGTAAGCTATAAAAGGTAAAAAACTGCATTTAAAACTAGAGCAAGGAGGAAATGCATATGGCACAGATGGAAGCTTTGGGTATGATCGAAACAAGAGGTTTGATTGGTTCAATCGAAGCAGCCGATGCTATGGTCAAGGCCGCAAACGTAACTTTGATCGGTAAAGTACATGTTGGTAGTGCACTGGTTACCGTTATGGTTCGTGGTGATGTTGGCGCAGTTAAGGCAGCAACTGATGCTGGCGCAGCTGCAGCTCAGCGCGTTGGCGAACTGATCTCCGTACACGTCATTCCCCGTCCCCATAATGAAGTGGAAACAATTCTGCCCACCATGGACAAGGAAGGCGTTAAGTAAGCGTACTTCAGGCTAATACATATTTTTTAATGCCCTAAGGCCTTTAAAGCTTTGGGGCATTATTATTTTATGTTAAAATATATATGACGGTCATGATTGGGTAAGCGATTTATCAAAAGAATTGGATAAAATCAAAAATGAAAAGAACTAATTTTGGGGCTTAATGTGCTGTTATATCATAGTAAACAGCCGACACTAAAGGGTGAGGGGCAGCGAATGCATGCTGCCTTTGCTTAAAAGGGGATTATCGATATGAAAGAGTATGCATTTGGTGTGGATGTTGGTGGCACCAATATAAAAATGGGACTTTTTTCCTCAGAGGGAATGCCTCTGGAAAAATGGGAAATTCCTACAGATACGAAAGACAATGGCGAAAGTATTTTGCCTGAAATTGCCCAATCGATCCAGCAGCATATGATGCATAGAGCGATAAAGTCTGGTCAGATAGCGGGAATTGGAATTGGTGTGCCGGGCCCTGTTGATGAAGATGGGGTTGTCTATAAATGCAATAATCTGGGTTGGGGTATTTTTAATGTAAGGGATCGGATGCGTGAGCTGCTCCCGGATATCCCAAAAGTTGTTGTCGGAAACGATGCGAATGTAGCTGCATTGGGGGAATTATGGCAGGGCGGTGCTGCTGGATATGAAAGTGCAGTGCTGTTTACACTGGGAACAGGAATTGGCGGCGGCATCGTTTTAAATGGTAAGATTGTAGCCGGGAAAAATGGTGGTGCCGGAGAGGTAGGGCATATCACGGTAGAACCTGGGGAGACAGTCCCGTGCAAATGCGGGAAATATGGTTGTTTGGAGCAGTATGCTTCTGCGCGCGGTGTAGTATTTCTGGCAAAACGTATGCTGCAGGAAACGGATCGACCATCTCAATTGCGGAAAATAGATGATTTTACTGCAAAGGAAATTTGCGCCCTTGCTCAAGCAGGAGAAGAAATGGCTGGTGATATTATAGATCGCTTTGGTGAGTATTTAGGCAGGGCACTCAGCTTCGTTTCCTGTACAGTAGATCCGGATGTTTACATCATCGGCGGCGGTATGAGCCAAGCAGGGAGCATTGTAACGAATGCGGTCATGAAGTATCATAGGAAATATGCATTCCATGTCTCTCAGGGAACAAAGGCTGTGATTGCCAAATTGGGGAATGAAGCTGGCATCTATGGATGCGCGCGCATGGTCTTTTTGCCTGATACTATGTGAATTGAGCATAAAATCGTGCAATCGCAAAAGAGGGGCACCTCTGCGCTCCTCTTTGCTTTTATAAAAACATATGGAAAAATAAGATAAGGAATAAGAGCATGCAGCGAATAGAATATATAGCAGCCGCATTGTAAAGGTGACAACAATACTTTTTCAAGATAAGGCTTTATCTTGAAAAAGTGCTGCTATTTTCGGTGTAACGCGCCAAGAACTGTCTGGTACGCTCCTTACGGGGACAATCAATTACTTGATGCGGATTGCCCTGCTCAATCATCACGCCGCCGTCCATAAAGATGACTTGATCGGAAACATCCCGTGCAAAGGCCATCTCATGGGTCACGATGATCATAGTGGTTTTCTTTTCCGCAAGAGAGCGAATGACGCGCAGTACCTCCCCGGTCAGTTCTGGGTCAAGTGCAGAGGTAGGCTCATCGAAGCAGAGAATATCGGGATGCAGTGCTAATGCGCGGGCGATTGCAACACGCTGCTGTTGACCGCCGGAGAGCTGATGCGGGTAGTGGTTTGCGCGTTCTGCAAGACCCATTTGTGCAAGGAGTTCATGACCGGCAGCTTCGATTTCTGCTTTTGTTTCCTTTCCTGTTTCTTTTGCCATCAATTCTCTGGCTAAGGTGACATTTTGAAGGGCGGTATATTGGGGAAACAGATTGAAATTTTGAAATACCAAACCAAAATGCAGACGTTTTGTGCGAATATCTTTATCGAAGGAGATCGTTCTGTCTGTATCATCAAAAATTTTTTTCCCACAAACTGAGATCGTACCACTGTCCGGCTTTTCCAAAAAGTTCAGACACCGCAGCAGTGTCGTTTTTCCGCTGCCGGAGGCACCAATGATGGAAAGTGCCTGCCCCTGTTCCATAGAAAAACTGATATCATTTAATATTTGAGTGGCACCGAAGCTCTTTTTAAGATGAGATACTTTTAAAATTTCCATATTACTGCGCCTCTCTTATTTAAAATAGTTGAGTCTGCGTTCGATGTAGTTGAAAAGGATGGTAAGTACGCCGACGAACAACAGATAAAATACACCAGTATAGAACAGGGGCCATACAAGGCCTTGGCTTTTCATAAAAGAAAAGCCGGTGAAGGTGAGTTCATACACGGAAATTACACGGGCAAGAGAGGTATCTTTTACCAAAGTGATAATTTCGTTGGACATGGGTGGGATAATGCGCTTCATCATTTGCAGCATGGTAATTTTGAAAAAAATCTGCTGTTTTGTCATGCCGAGTACTTCCCCGGCTTCACGCTGCCCGCTGGGAACACTTTGAATCCCACCGCGGTAAATTACGGAGAAGTAGCAGGCGTAGTTGATGGTAAAAGCAACGATGGTTGCAATTATGCGCCCATGCTCGCCTTGCCCCCAAATGTTGCATTGTAAAAGACCCGGCATAAAGAAAATAATCAGCAGCTGCAGCATCAGGGGCGTTCCGCGAATGACCCACACGACAACATTGAAAAGCCAGCGGACGGGTGTGCATTTGCTCATAGAGCCAAAGGCAACTAAAAGACCTAATGGCAATGAAAAAAGCAGTGTAAAAAAGAAAATTTCGATGGCAACGCCCATGCCCTTTGAAAGTGCAATGGATACACTGGCTAATGTTGAAAAATCAATCATGGAAAACTCCTCATTCCTAGCGGTAAAAAATTATAAAACAACAGGTGTCATCATAGCTGTTCCTTTGCGTCTGGGATTAAAAAGTTTACTTTGCAGGTACAACGATGACCTGCGCATTTTTACAATATGCATTGGTGCAGTCCATGGAAGATGTCACTTCATCGGTTAAAGTCATACCATTCCAAACGATATCAATATTTTTAGAATTGAGTTCCATAATTTTAACATCCCAGTCGATGACAACAAATTGAATCGCAACACCTAATTTTTCGCCAACAGCTTTTGCCAAATCCGCATCAAATCCAACCCAGTTTCCGTTTTTGTCGCGATAGTCCATGGGAGCAAATTCAGTGATACCTACCACTAAAGTTCCTTTTTCCTTAATATAAGCAAGATCGCCGTTTTCGGTAGGGGTGTAGGATGCATCTGGGCCTTTCTGAGGGACAAGTGCATCTGCGGCGATGCCGTAGGTTTCTGCCAAAGAAGCCATGGTGCCGTCAGCATACAGCTCAGCCAAAGCATTATTGATAAAACCAACCAGATCGCTGCCTTTGCGGCATCCGATGCCGTAAAATTCTTCTGTCAGACTGTCTGTAGTAATCAGATCAGGATAACTGGTGCCTTCACCAATCATGGCACCTGCCATCAAAAGGTCGATGATAGCAGCATCTGAAGTACCTGCTGCGACCTCCATCAAAGTATCTGCTTGAGAAGTAACGGTGTTGTAGGCATAGCCTTTTTCCTTTGCGGCGGCTTCTCCTGCGGAACCAGCTTCCACAGCATATGTCATGTTGTCGGAATCATCACTATTCTGGTTATCGCCGGCATCACCAGAATTGCATGCAGCGAGCGAACCTGCCATAGTAAGAGCGATCATAAAGGCAGCAAATCTTTTTATCATCTTCATAAAATCATCCTCCAAATTTTCTTTAAACTGTAAACTGCTATTCACTAATACATTAGCAG
>JAHHSM010000058.1 GCA_020025175.1 Oscillospiraceae bacterium
TGTAATGACCCTTCTAGGGGCTGAGCAAACCACTAGTTTACTAGTGGTTTTGATTCTAGTATGGTCTGTTCGGAAAATTGAAATGTCTCTAATCGTTCTGTCTTGCTGGTTAGTCACACTATATTGTTGCTTTACCTTACTTTTTGCATAGTACATGCTATATGTGTCTCATATATTTTCCTGTATTTTCATTTTACAATGAGATCAACAGATTTTTTCCCATGCGTCATAGGATGAAAGACAATCTTTTTTGTATCCTTGCAAAGCTTACTGTTTGGTAGTATCTTATTAAACTAGGCGAAGGTCGAAAATTGACGAAAAGGGGAGTAGAAAAGTGCGCTGGCTTGCGATATTTTCATTTTCAGCGGCTGCAGCAATCTTTGCTTTGCAATATAGTACAGAGTGGACAGTTATTTTTGTGGGGATTCTATCACTGGCTGCAATCACTATTGGGTTATTTCAAAAGAAAAGCAAGCGTCTTGCAGTGTTTGTGCTGGCACTGGGTATTGCCTTTGGCAGCAGCTATCAACTGATGTACGATTTTCTTTTAATTCAGCCTGCACGGAATTTGAATGGTATGGAAGGTACGGTTACGGTAACAGTCTGCGACTATCCGCAGAAACATACGTTTGGTGTGAAATCTACTGCTATACTGGATGTGGGAACATTGCGTCCGGTAAAGGTACAGTTTTATGGGGATAAGGAACTTATGGAATGTGTACCGGGAGACAAGGTCACGGCGAATGTGACAATCAAAAGCGCAGAAGTTATGCACGATGAAAAAATCACTTCCTTTACGGCAAAAGGGTCTCATCTTTTGCTTTACAGTAAGGGGGCATTGAAAATCGAAAAAACAGAACATATTCCGGTGCAATATGTTCCATTATATTTAAATCACCTTTTACAAGAGAAGATCTCTGATATTTATGATGGGCAGGCCGCGACGCTGATGACGGCACTGCTGACAGGAAACCGTGCTTCGTTCGATGACCGCATGTACAGTGTATTGTCTGAAACGGGTGTTACACATGTGACAGCCGTTTCAGGCATGCATTGCGCCTTTTTGTTTGGCATGGTACGTCTGCTGGTTCGGAACCGACGTAAAGCGACGCTGGTGGGGCTGCCGGTTTTATTTCTTTTTATGCTGATGGTTGGTGCGGCACCATCGGTGATGAGAGCCTGCTTCATGTTGACAATGCTCTCGATGGCGCCGCTCTTTCATCGCGAAAATGACAGTATTACCACAATGGGAGTTGCACTTCTTTTGATTTTGCTGCAAAATCCATTTGCAGCAGCATCTATCAGTTTACAGCTGTCGTTCTTGTCTGTTGCGGGCATATTACTGTTTTCAAGCCGTATTTACAGGGCAGTGAAAAAGTGGCTGATTCACGATCATAAGCCGCATCTGATAGTGAACTTTATACTTTCTGCATTGACGACAACGTTTGCAGCATCAATTTTTACAGTTCCTGTGGTAGCTTACTATTTTGATTGTGTCAGTTTGATTGCTCCGTTGACCAATTTACTATGCCTGAGTGCAGTGACTTTTGCATTCTGCGGTGGCTTTTTGTCGCTGCTAATTGGATTTGTCTGCATACCAGTGGCACAGGTGATTGCTATTTTTCCAACGGCTGCACTGGATTATTTCATGGCAGTTGTGCAGATGTTTGCCAAGATTCCATATCATGCGGTTTATATGAATAATCCTTATCTCGGACCTTGGCTGGTTTATTTTTACAGCATGGTTACGGTTTTGATGTGTGCAAAGAAAAGGCATGGAAGAACAGTTTTGATGGCATCTGTCTTATCCGCAGCAACGCTGTGTGTTGTAATCGCATTGCCAATTATATCAGCTGGAAGAGCGCACATGACAGCAAAGGTATTAAATGTTGGGCAGGGAGAATCAGTACTGTTTTCTTCAGGCGAAGAGGTTGCGCTTTTGGATTGTGGTTCTTCCAATTCGTGGATAAATGCAGGTGTTGTCGCCGCAAATGAGATCAACACAATGGGGTATTCGGAATTGGATTATCTAATTTTAACGCATTATCATAATGACCATGCCAATGGGGTTGATACATTATTTTCCAGACTAAAAATCCACACATTGATTGTACCGGAAAAGACAGATAGAGATAGCTTGCCTTTGAAAGAAGAAGTTCTGAAAACAGCGGAAGAAAACGGAACAGAAATTATACTGATGGACAGCGGAATAGATCTTCCGCTGGGCAATGCAAACCTGCATTTGTATCCGCCGCAAGGTTCAGGAAATCCAAATGAGATAGGCTTGTCCCTCTTGTGTTCCGTTGAAGATTTTGATATGCTTGTTACTGGCGATATGGATCAAGATGCGGAAGAGATACTTATTTCTAATGTCACACTCCCTGATCTTGCGGTGCTGGTGGCTGGTCATCATGGCTCTAAATATTCAAGCGGAGAGGCGCTTTTAAAAGCAGGACTTCCGAATACGGCAGTGATTCCTGTTGGCATCAATTCTTATGGTCATCCAACGAAGGAAGCAATGCTGCGGCTTTTGAATATTGGTGCCGAAGTATATCGCACAGATTTAAATGGTACAGTTACCATTACAGTATATTGAGGTGAATGACATTGCCTTTGAAAAAAGAAACCGAGGATAAAGGGTACGCACAGCTGAAAGCAGATTTGAAAGCCGGAAGTATTGGAAATATCTATGTATTTCATGGTGAAGAAACATATTTGAGGGAATACTATTTGGATCAGCTGAGGAAGCAATTGATTCCGGCTGGATTCGAGGAGTTCAACTATCACAAGCTGCAGGGGAAAAACCTGAATATTCAGGATCTGAGCGATATTGTAGAAGCATTTCCAATGATGTGTGAGAAAACCTTGGTTATAGTAACAGACTTTGATTTGTTTAAATTGAATGAAGAACAGCGCAATGGAATGATTGCATTGTTATCTGATTTTCCCAAGTATTGCTGCGTTGTTTTTGTCTACGATATTATCGACTATAAGCCGGACCGTAAAATGAAAAAACTCTATACAGCTTTGATGGATGCGGCCCAAATCGTGGAATTCAAGACGCAGGGGCAAAGTGACTTGATTAATTGGGTGGGCAGACGATTCAAAGCATTGGGGAAGGGGATTGATCGCCAAGCAGCTGAACATCTGATTTTTACCTGTGGCAGCTTGATGACCGGTTTAATTCCAGAAATTGAAAAAATCAGTGCTTATGCAAAAGGCAGTAAGGTGACGATCGAAGATATCAACGCAGTGGCCGACCCTGTGATTGATGCTATGATTTATGATATTACCAATGAAATTTCACGCAGGAATTATGATGCGGCGGCCAATACATTGGGGAAACTGCTGAAGATGCAGGAAGAGCCGATTGTGATTCTTGCGTTGATTGGAAAAGAGCTGCGGAAATTATACACAGCTTGTATTGCGTTGGAAGGCGGAAAAGACCGGTATTGGCTGATGGATATTTGGGGCATGCGTTCGGATTATCCGGCAAAACTCCTTTTGGGTTCTGCCAAGAATTTTACGAAGGAATGGTGCCGCGATGGCATTGCTATGTGTAAGAAACTGGATGTACAGATGAAGAGTCAGACCGGATTTGACAGTCAGGGCGAGCTAAAGCTGTTGTTGATGCGCCTTGCGCGGGGGACTTGCAGATGAGTGAGAAAAAACCGCATATCCGCGAAGTGATTTTGGTGGAAGGGAAATATGACAAAAATGCGCTTTCTCAGGTGGTGGATGCCACGATTGTCACCACAGATGGATTTGGAGTATTCAAAGACCGTCAAAGGCTTGCTTTTTTTCGGCGTCTCGCTGAGCAGCGCGGGCTTATCCTGTTAACGGATAGTGATGGCGCAGGATTTGTGATTCGGAATTTTTTGAAAGGTGCAATTCCGAACGAACATTTAAAGCAGGCATATGTGCCGGATGTATTTGGAAAAGAGCGGCGCAAACGTAAAGCTGGTAAGGAAGGGAAGCTCGGTGTAGAAGGTATGACACCGGAGATTTTGCTTCAAGTGCTGCGTCAGGCGGGGGCGACAATCGATGGTGATGAGGTGATAGAAACAGAGAAGAGAATCACGAAGCAGGACTTGTTTGCATTAGGGCTTTCCGGCGGCGAGAACAGTGCCCAATACAGGAAAAAATTGATGCAGCAACTGGAGCTGCCCGAGCATATGAGTGTAAATGCTTTTTTGGATGCATTGAATATTTTAATGAATCGAGAAATACTGATTTCTTGTTGCAAAGATTTATTTGAAAGAGAATAAGGTTGAAACAGGGCTAATGGTTAGCTCTGCTTTTCTTAAATTCGATAAAAAATGCATGATTCTTTTTCGCTTTCCTGTTATGCTTGAAAATACAAGGGCATACAAAAAACAGACAAAAAACAGAAAATATTGGCAGCACTTGAACTTCCTTGATTTGCCTTTTTGCTGCCATGATTTGCATATTTTTTATTGCTTTTCGAAGGGGAAGCGTCTATAATAAATTGATTAAATCACACGAGAGAGTTGAGGAGTGGATTCAATGGCTGAAGAGATTAAAACTGCATCTGCGGAAGATGTTTCCGAGAGCAAAAACTTCATTCATTCTTTTATTGAAGAGGATATCGGTGTTGGCGGTCAATATGAAGGTATGACGGTGCACACCCGTTTCCCCCCTGAACCCAATGGCTATTTGCACATTGGCCACTGTAAGGCTTTGTGCATTGATTTCGGTACTGCTGAGAAATTCGGCGGTATGTGCAATCTTCGTATGGACGATACAAATCCTTCCAAAGAAGATACTGAGTATGTTGATGCCATTAAGGAAGATATCAAATGGCTTGGCTTTACATGGGATGATCGTTTTTTCTATGCATCGGATTATTTTGATCAGATGTATGAGTGTGCCGTCGGCCTGATCAAAAAAGGCCTGGCATATGTTTGTGAACTCACGCCGGAGCAGATGCGTGAAATGCGCGGCGATGTGAATGCTCCTGCGCAGTGTCCTTATCGCGATCGTCCGATTGAAGAAAGTCTTGACCTGTTTGAACGCATGAAAAACGGGGAGTTTGCTGATGGTGCTATGACACTGCGTGCAAAAATTGATCCGGCCTCTGGCAACTTCAATATGCGCGATCCTGTTATTTATCGTATCAATCATGCGCATCACCATCGGCAGGGTGATAAGTGGTGCATTTATCCCATGTATGACTTTGCACATCCCATTGAAGATGCGTTGGAGCATATTACACACAGCCTCTGCTCCTTGGAATTTGAGGCACATCGGCCTCTGTATAATTGGGTGGTTGAGCATTGCGATCTGCCCAGCAAGCCCCGTCAGATCGAATTTGCGAGATTGGGTATTGACCATACAGTTATGAGCAAGCGTAAGCTGCGCCTTTTGGTGGAGGAGGGTAAAGTGTCTGGCTGGGATGATCCTCGTATGCCTACGCTGTGCGGTCTGCGCCGCCGCGGTTATACGCCCAAGTCAATCCGTAATTTCTGCGAGCGTATCGGTGTCGCAAAATCTACCAGCACAGTGGAATTTAATTTCCTTGAGCATTGCCTGCGTGAGGATTTGAACGAAACAGCAGAGCGCACCATGGCGGTTTTGCGTCCCATCAAGCTGACGGTGACGAATTATCCGGAAGGGAAGAGCGAAACTGTCATCGTTGAAAATAATCCTGTGAATCCGCAAGCAGGCACCCGTGAAATTACGTTCTCCCGCAATCTGTGGATTGAACAAGAAGATTTCATGGAAGTTCCTGCACCTAAATATAAGCGTTTGTATCCCGGTGGTCCTGAGTGCCGTTTGAAGGGTGCATATCTGATCACCTGCACTGGCTGTGTAAAGGATGAAAGCGGCAAGGTTATTGAAGTCCTGTGCGAATATGATCCTGATAGTCATGGCGGTGATCCTGCGGATGGAAGAAAGGTTAAGGGGGCAACCATTCATTGGGTGGATGCAGATACTGCCATTGATGCCGAAGTACGTTTGTATGATAATTTGTTTACGGATGCCGATCCTGATGCCGCTGATAAGAATTTCTTGGATTATATGAATCCGGATTCCTTAAATGTACTGCAGGGATGCAAGGTCGAAGCAGGACTTGCGAACGTAGAAGCGCCTGCGAATTTCCAGTTTATGCGCCAGGGCTATTTCTGCTTGGATAATAAGGACAGCAAGCCCGGAGCATTGGTATTTAATCGAAGTGTGAGCCTGAAGGATAGCTTTAAGAAATAAGGTGTGTGTAATGAAACGTGTTCTTGTCTTTTTGGCGAATGGTTTTGAAGAGTGTGAGGCACTGATCGTCGTTGATATTTTGCGCAGAGCTGGTGTTGAGGTCACAACAGCATCCATCCAGTCTAATGAACGAGTGGAATCAAGCCATAAGGTTTGCCTTTTTGCGGATACAATAGCGGATAAGGCCGAGATTGAAACTTATGATGCTGTGGTATTGCCCGGCGGTATTCCGGGTACACCGAATTTGGCAAGTTGTACGACCGTGACGGATACTTGCGTACAGTTTGCAAAAGAAGGAAAACTGGTTGCTGCAATTTGCGCAGCGCCATCTGTTCTGGGACACCTTGGTTTACTGCAAGGCAAAAAGGCAACGATTTATCGAGGCATGGAGAGTGAATTGCTTGGTGCGGAGCATGTTTCTGATGAAGTTGCAGTGGCCGGGAATATCATTACCAGCCGAAGCATGGGTACGGCGATTCCCTTTGCATTGACGATTGCGGCACAGCTGCTGGATGCAGAAACAGCAAAGAAATTGGCTGCAGAGATCGGATACGATTATTACTGAGGAGGCTCGTTATGAGAATTAAGTTTGGTAAAGACTGCATCGGGTGCGGAGCATGTACTGCCGAGTGCCCGGAGGTATTTGAGTTTGATCCGGATGTTTATAAAGTTAAAGTGAATATCAGTGTGAATCCGGATGATTATGCCGCGGCGGTGCGTGCAGCTGCTGAAATTTGCCCGGCTGATAATATTGAAATTCTCGAGCCGTAATTTTTGATACAGCATTTCTGCGGTAATTTTTCGCTTTATGGGCTGAAAAAATAAAACGGGCTGATGTGATCATAAAATCACATCAGCCCGTTTTATTTGGCTTACAGCCCTTTTTTGATTTGTTTCATAGCATTTTTTTCAAGACGGGAAACCTGAGCTTGTGAAATACCCACCTCATTGGACACTTCCATTTGTGTTTTTCCTTCACAAAAGCGCAGGCTTAAGATGTGCCGTTCTCGCTCGGATAATTGTTGGATGGCGTCTTTCAGTGCGATTTGTTCCAGCCAGCTTTCATCAGTATTTTTGGTGTCGCTCACCTGATCGATTACGCAAATAGCATCGCCGCCATCGGAATAGATCGGTTCATAAAGGGAGATAGGGGCAACAATAGCATCCAATGCAAAAACAACATCTTCTCTTGGAATATCCAGCTGTTTTGCGATTTCTTCAACAGAAGGCTCTTTTTGCGTTTTTGACATGATTTCTTCTTTGGTTTGTAATACGCGATATGCTGTATCACGCATACTTCTGCTGACGCGTATAGAGCTGTTGTCGCGCAAATAGCGGCGGATTTCACCAATAATCATGGGCACGCCATATGTTGAAAAACGAACAGGCTGGGTGATATCAAAGTTATCAATTGCTTTGATCAATCCAATGCATCCGATTTGGAAGAGATCGTCTGCATTTTCTCCACGCCCCATAAATTTTTGAATTACCGATAAGACAAGACGCAGATTGCCTTCGATCAATTCTTGGCGTGCCTGCGAGTCACCTTCTTTTGTTCGTTTCAGGAGGGCGATTGTCTCTGCGTTTTTCAGTACCTTTAATTTTGCGGTGTTTACACCGCAGATTTCGACTTTACTCTGCATGAAATAAGCCTCCTGTTTATACTGGGTGTTGCAATATCAGTATCTCCAGTTGACGTATTCTTATTCGTACACAAGAAAACTTATAAAGTCGAAAAGTGACAAGTTTTGACGATATTGCATAGGACAGGCAGATATTTTAGTAAAATAAGTTTGAATCGCTATACTAAATCGGAGGGATTCCATGCAGTGCAGAATTACAGATTTGAGATGTAAGGAAATTATTAACATTTCTGATGGCAGCCGTATTGGTTATACAGAGGATGTGGAAGTGATTCTTCCAGAAGGGCGT
This sequence comes from Oscillospiraceae bacterium, assembly GCA_020025175.1. Taxonomy (GTDB): domain Bacteria; phylum Bacillota; class Clostridia; order Oscillospirales; family Oscillospiraceae; genus Pseudoscillospira. The sequence continues at coordinate 8,161 of JAHHSM010000058.1, forward strand.
GTTTGCGCGATTATAGCCTATGGTAGGGGTCGCTTTTTTGGCTTGTTTCGCGGAGAAGAGTACTATATTCCTTGGGACTGCATCAAGCGAATTGGGGATGATATTATATTAGTAGATAAGCATTTTAAAGAGGATAGATCATGCAAAGAACAAAAAAGATGCCGCAGATTCTGAAATTAAAAAATATATAAATATATCAAAATTATAATTTTAATAAAATAATTCTTGCAATTAAAAGAAGTTTGTGGTATATTATTACAGCATTCCACACAGATTTGGATTTTTGGTCAGTGCCGCAAAGAGTGGTTAGCCGGAAAGAAGAAGAGTCTGGAGGTAAAAAACTAAAATTATTGGAGGAAACAAACATGGCAAGTAATGTCGTATCCATGAAGCAGCTGCTGGAGGCAGGTGTACACTTTGGTCATCAGACCCGTCGTTGGAATCCTAAGATGGCTCCCTACATTTACACTGAGCGTAACGGTATCTATATCGTTGACCTGCAGAAGACCGTTAAGAAGCTGGAAGAGGCTTATAACTTTGTTTTGAATCTGGCTCAGAATGGCGAAAGCATTCTGTTCGTTGGTACCAAGAAGCAGGCTCAGGAAGCTATCAAGGACGAAGCAGTTCGCTGTGGTCAGTACTATGTCAACGCTCGTTGGCTGGGTGGTATGATGACCAACTTCAAGACCATGCGTGGTCGTGTCGATCGTCTGACTCAGCTGAAGAAGATGCAGGAAGACGGCACTTTCGATATGCTTCCTAAAAAGGAAGTTATGAAGCACATGGGCGAGATCGAGAAGCTGGAGAAGTATTTAGGCGGCGTTAAGGAGATGAAGAAGCTGCCTGGAGCTATTTTCATTATTGATACTCGTAAGGAGCGCAATGCTATTGCTGAGGCTCATAAGTTAGGTATCCCTGTCGTTGCTATTGCTGATACTAACTGCGATCCCGATGAGATCGACTATCCCATCCCCGGCAATGATGATGCTATCCGCGCTATCAAGCTGATTGCTTCTGTTATGGCTAATGCTGTTCTGGAAGGCAAGCAGGGCGAGCAGGTTGAAGATACTGCTGCTGAAGTTGCTGAATAATGAATTGAAGCGCTCCGGGGCGGGCTTTCCGCCCGCCCCGGTTTTTCTGATTAAGATACTATAATAATACAGTAGGAGGAAATTATCATGGCATTTACTGCAGCTGATGTTAAGAACCTGCGCGAAATGACTGGCGTAGGCATGATGGATTGTAAGAAGGCGCTGACTGAGTCTAACGGCGACGTCGAGAAGGCTATTGAATATCTGCGCGAGAAGGGCTTGGCTGCTTCTCAGAAGAAAGCTGGTCGTGTTGCTGCTGAAGGCATGGCTTATGCTGCTGTTATCGACGGTGTTGGCGTTGTTGTTGAAGTCAACGCTGAGACTGACTTCGTTGGTAAGAATGATAAGTTTGTTGATTTTGTTAAGGGTGTTGCAGCTACTGTTGCAAAGAATGCTCCTGCGGATATGGATGCATTGATGGCTTGCAAATACGACGGTACTGAGCTGACTGTTGAGCAGCAGCAGCAGGAGATGGTTCTGGTCATTGGCGAGAACATCAAGGTTCGCCGTTTTGCTCGTTTTGCTGAAAATGTTTGCGTTCCCTATATTCATGCAGGCGGCAAAATTGCTGTTCTGGTCAATTTGGAAACTGCACTCTCCGCAGAGGCAGTCAACGAGGCTGGTAAAGATGTCGCTATGCAGATTGCTGCATTGAATCCTCGTTTCTGGGACAAGTCTCAGGTTACTCAGGATATTCTGGATGAAGAGAAGAAGATCATGATGGTTCAGATGGAAAACGATCCTAAGATGGCTAATAAGCCTGAGCAGGTTCGCGAGAAGATCGTCATGGGTAAGCTGAATAAATTTTATGCTGAAAATTGTCTGCTGCAGCAGGAATTTGTTAAGGATAACAGCTTGACTGTTGAGAAGTATATTGCTTCTGCGGCTAAGGAATTGGGCGGCGAAATCAAGTTTGTTGATGCAATTCGTTTCGAGAAGGGCGAAGGCATTGAAAAGAAGGAAGAGAACTTCGCTGCTGAAATTGCTTCTTTGGTAAACGGCTAATTCTAGCGATTGTCGCATCAATAAGGCGGATATTATTTCGTCAAATATGGCAAACTTACAAGGTTCAAGGTAACTTTCATTGTTTCCTTGAACCTTGTTTTTATAAAGAAAGCGCTCTGGATAGAGTTCTTGCCAGAAAATATATTTCGTGCTAGAATAATAAATATTATGGATTTTTATTGCCAATTTTAATTGTAGAGAGGTATGAACATTTGCTGCAATATTTAAATAATCTATTTTCTCAAATTAATTTTTCAGATGTAACGGACATGGCGCTTCGGGTTATTGCGATTTTTTTGTGTTTAACAATTCATGAAACCAGTCATGGTTTGGCTGCCTACATTTTGGGGGA
>JAHHSM010000059.1 GCA_020025175.1 Oscillospiraceae bacterium
GCATACCGTTTTCCTGTATCTGCCATTACTGTAATCAACGGAGTCGTACCCGGGAACATTTTAATCACTAACTGAATATGTCGAAACACAGGATCATCCATACTGGGACATTTAATAACCAATCGTCTTCCCTGTAAAATCTTTTCGTCGTTTTGTGAGGGTGCAGGCTGCATCATTAAAAGCCGTTGACCATCTAGTGGACTCGCTTCATCACACATAATCTGCGGTGTTTTTTCATCGCGCAAAGAGAGCTTCCCTCGAATCAACAACGGTTTACCCTCTGCGAAATAACTTCCGGATGCAGAAAGAACTTTCGAAAAACACAAAAGCTCTATAGATGCCGTACTGTCCTCTAGAGTTACATATGCCATAAGGGTGTTATTTTTTGTAGTTTTTGTTTTACTCGAGGTCACAACACCCGCGATTGTAATTCGCTGACCATCCAAAAAGCGATTCGGTCCATTTTCCTCGTTGCAGTCTTCAATAATTGATCCAATGGCCACAGCACCGGTGGCTTTTGCGATTTCATGATACGCATCCATGGGGTGTCCGGATAAATAAAGTCCTGTAGTCTCCTTTTCCTGCCGCATCCTTTCTTCAGGGGTGAATTCAGGAATATCCGGCAGTGGAACATCAGATGCCGCTTTCATTTCCGTGGCTGCAAAACCACCAAAAAAGTCAAGCTGCCCCTCCAGATTCTGCCGACGATTCGCTACAACACCAGACAACACCTGTTCATAAACTTTATGCAGTTGGGAGCGCTTTGCGCCTGTAGAATCAAATGCACCAGAAAGAATCAGGTTTTCTAATGCGCGCTTATTAATATCTGCACCATACATGCGTTCACAAAAGTTTTGCATGGAAGAAAAGCGCCCATTTTCCGTGCGTTCGCGCATTGCAGCCTGAATAAACCCTCTGCCGATATTTTTAATGGCAACCAGACCAAAACGAATTCCGCCCTCTTCTACTGTAAAATTGTCATCGGAAAAATTGATATCAGGTGGAAGAAGCTTAATGCCGCATTCTTTGCATTCTGCGATATATTCTGCCACCTTATCAGAGTTATCCAAAACAGAAGTCAGCAGTGCTGCCATGTATTCTTTCGTATAGTGACACTTGAAATATGCCGTCTGATACGCGACTACTGCATAACTGACTGCATGTGCTTTATTAAACGCATAATTCGCAAAATCATAAATATCTTTATAAATGGCTTCCGCTGTTTCTTCTGGAATTCCGTGATTCACGCAACCGGCAATATTCCGTTCTGCATCGCCATGGATAAATGCGTTTTTTTCCCGTTCAATTTCCTTGGCTTTCTTTTTCGAAATTGCACGACGCACCATATCGGCTTGTCCTAGAGAATAACCCCCCAGCTTGCGGAAAATTTCAATAACCTGCTCCTGATAAACGATGCAGCCATAGGTAACACTCAAAATTGGTTCCAAACTCTTGTGCAGATAGCTGATCTTTTCAGGATGGTGCTTACACTCAATGAACCTTGGAATAGATTCCATGGGGCCCGGTCGATACAGTGCAATAATTGCAGTAATATCTTCAATATTTTGCGGTTTCATATTGATGCAAACGTTGGTCATACCGGTAGATTCCATCTGAAATACGCCTGATGTCCTGCCGGCTGAAATCATTTCAAAAGTTGCCGCATCGTCCTCTGGGATTTGATGCAGATCAAAGCCTGGATCATCTTTATGCACCATCTGAATTGCGTCTTCTAAAACGGTCAGGTTGCGAAGTCCCAGGAAATCCATCTTCAGCAATCCCAACTCTTCCAGTGTTGTCATTGTATACTGACACACAACAGATTCGTCATTTCGTGCCAAAGGTACATATTCATATACCGGCCGTTTGGTGATTACCACGCCGGCCGCATGTGTCGACGCATGCCGCGGCATGCCTTCCAATGCACGCGCCGTATCAATCAGTTTCTTATAGCGCTCATCGGACTCGTAAAAATCGCGCAAAGGTTTACTCAGCTTCAGCGCATCATCTAAAGTGATATGCGGCGTATTTGGCACCTGCTTTGCAATAACATCAACATCTGCATACGGTAAATTCATGACGCGTCCCACATCACGAATAGCACCGCGTGCAGCCATCGTACCAAATGTTACGATTTGCGCCACATGATCATCACCATATAAGTTCCGAACATATTCTACAACTTCGCCGCGTCTGGTATCACCAAAGTCCATATCGATATCCGGCATGCTCACACGTTCTGGATTCAAAAACCGTTCAAAGTAGAGATTATATTGCAGTGGGTCAATTTCTGTGATATTTAGGCAGTAGGAAACCATGCTTCCAGCTGCACTGCCACGCCCAGGACCCACCGGAATTCCTGCATTTTTCGCATAATTAACAAAATCGGAAACGATCAGGAAATAATCCGTAAATCCCATCTTTTCAATCATATCAAGCTCGTATTCCAATTGCTTATGACATTCCGGTCTTCCGGGATACCGCTCTTCAAACCCTTTATCACAAAGCTCACGCAGATAAGTGGGCGAATCGTACCCAGCAGGCAATTTAAATTCCGGCAGATGGTATTTACCGAATGTAAATTCAACATTGCATCGCTCCGCAATTTTTGCGGTATTCTCGATTGCTTCAGCATGTGTTGGAAACAGGGATGCCATTTCCTCTGTAGAACGTAAATAAAACTTCTGCGGCTCATACCTCATGCGGTTTGGATCTTCCAATGTTTTTCCGGTCTGGATGCAAAGCAGTACATCATGACTATATGCATCCTCCCTTTTCAGGTAATGGGCATCATTTGTAACAACCAGAGGAATACCAGTTTCTTCATGCAATCGCAAAATTCCGGCGTTTACGATCGCCTGTTCCTGAATGCCATGATCCTGCAATTCGAGAAAGAAGTTACCCTTTCCAAAAATATCCTGCATTTTGAGTGCGTATTCTTTTGCGCCGTTATAATCGCCGCCACGCAGTCTACGAGGAATTTCGCCGGCAAGACATGCAGAGAGCGCAATCAATCCTTTGGAATGTTCTTGTAAAAGCTCCAAATCAATACGGGGCTTTATATAGAATCCTTCTGTAAACGCCGCACTAACCATAAAAGACAGGTTGCGATAGCCTTCCTCATTTTCGCACAACAGCACCAAATGTCTGGATTCTGCGTCAAATTCATGTACTTTGTCAAACCGGCTGCGTCCCTCAGGTGTTACATACACTTCACAGCCGATAATCGGCTTAATTCCCTCTGCCTTGCAAGCCCGATAGAAATCAATCACACCATACATCACACCATGGTCTGTGATCGCAACTGCATCCTGCCCAAGCTCTTTCACACGTTTGGCTATATCGCGGATACGGCACGCACCATCCAAAAGGCTAAATTCAGTATGTACATGTAGATGTACAAAACCCATATATTGCTCCTCTTTCTTTTAGAAATATCATGATTCACAGTGTTCCCTTTTCTTCTTCCTCAAGCATCTGTTCGACGATATGTGCTGCAGATGCAATGAACAGAGAACATCTGTCCACCCTTTCGCTGGGTCCTGCTGTTTGCATCGACGGATTTGTTGAAAGATCCATTTTCAACAAATCACGGCAGCGCATATTCGGAAATTGATCCTGAAATCTACGGTGAAATTCTTTGGTTAATTGTTCAATACGGTTTCGGCTGTCACGATCTGTATGATTTGTATATGGATTCACCATACCCAAAACCATAATCGCACCGGAAATTGCGCCACAAACTTCACCACAGCGCAGACCTCTGCCAAATCCGCCGCCAACAGCAAAAGATTGTTCTTCGGTCAAGCCGGTCATATCAGAAAAAGCTGCCACAATAGCCTGGCAGCAGTTATATCCGTTGTTATGGAAATAATTGGCCTGTTCTTCACGCTTCACTTTTGCATTCTCCTTTTGTTTTTCCAAGCTCTATCAATTTTCTAAGCCTGTGATTCAAGCACGATTTTGTCAAAGGCGGATCAAAGGAATCGGCTAACTGTGACAGCGTCATTTCAGGGTAACGAATCCTCATCGCGGCAGTTTCCCGCAGCTTTTCAGGTAATGTTTCCAGCTGCTCCGATGCTTCGAGCCAACGAATTGCAGCCAACTGTTCTTGTGCCGCATCAACCGCTTTTCCAACATTTGCTGTATCACAATTCACCCGCCGATTCATTTCGTTGCGAAGATTTTTTTCAACCTTGGCAGCCATAATATCCATAGCCGAAACAGGTGCGCCTATCAAAGTCAAAAGATCTTCAATATGTTCACTTTGTTTAAAATATGTAACAAAATTCCCGCTTCTTGTTGTTTCTCTGGACTGAAAACCCATGTCCATCAATAACGCTTCCAGCTCTCGGCTGACTTTATAGTGCGATGTAACATATTCCATATGATAACGTTTCACTGGGTCTGTCACGCTCCCGCCGGCAAGAAATACACCACGCAAAAAAGAAGCACGACAGCAATCTTCTTCCAATAAACCAAAGTTAATATGCAGCGACAGATTTTGATTCATGGAAAACCCGAAGGTGTTGATCACTGTATTCAGCTTCTTTTCATCTGTTACTTCAAAAACAAGTTTACCTGTTCCTTCTGTTTTTTCCGGCATACGGTCAAAATGTAATCCAAATGCTTTATGAAATAATTTTGGAAGACGATTCGCAAATGCGTGATTTTCCGTAATAATACGCACTAAATTTTTTTGAAAAGTATTGCAAAACAGCAATACGCCATGGGCTTCCGCTCTTGCGCAGCATACCTTCTGGATAGGTGCGCGGCACAATTCCGACTTCGTTTCGCCGGAAAATGACATAGCCATTCCCCACTTTCTCTATATTCTTTAATATCGTTCTTCTCCTGCAATGCGCATTGCGCCATATTCAGAATAAATTGAAAAAATTTCACGGCCCAATGCTAATGGATCATGCTTTACAGTTCCACCTGAAATTTGGGAAATGGGCTTTTCTATGATTTCTACACCAAGCCTTTTGCAGGCATCATGATTACAAATGATCGGTGCAGCACCTTCTGCGGCGTATCGCTTGCAAATCTCTTCAGGAATTTCTGCTGAATTGATCAGGCAATAGTCAAACAGGTGCTCCTCAGCATGGCGAAAGATGGCTTGAATATGATCTTCTGCAGAGTATCCCTCCGTCTCCCCTTCCTGTGTCATGACATTGCAAATATACAACTTCAATGCGTCAGATTTTACGATTTCCGCAACAATCCCGGAAACCAACAGGTTCGGAATGATACTCGTATATAGGCTGCCGGGGCCAAGCAGAATCAAATCCGCAGAACGAATGGCCTCTACGCTCTCTTTCAATGCTTGAGGATGCTCCGGTATCATGCGTACTCTGCGAATCCGGCACCCTTGTTCCTTCTTACATTGAAAAATTTTAGATTCACCTACAACGCGAACACTGTTTTCAAATTCCGCCTCCAGATTTACATCTTCATTTGTGACCGGGAGCACACATCCCGTGATTGCCAAAACTTCACTCATCCGGCGTACAGCAACATCAAAAGAGGGGGAAATCTCATTGAGCGCCGCAAGAAACAGGTTTCCAAAGCTTTGCCCTTTTAGGATTCCCTCATCAAAACGATACCCCAAAAGTTCACTCATAACAGGCTCTGTATTCGACAGTGCCAGAAGACAATTTCGGATGTCTCCTGGAGGTGGCATTCCTAAATCCTGACGCAGCACACCTGACCCACCGCCATCATCAGCAACAGTCACAATTGCAGTAATATTCTCACTATAATGTTTCAATCCACGCAGCATGGTGGAAAGACCGGTACCGCCTCCGATTGCTACAATATTCGGTCCCATTCCACGCTGTATTTTCAATGTGGCATAATCATAACTCATATTTAAGCCTCCGAATCGCTTACGCACGTGTTATATCACGATGATTTTCTGCAGCCTGATACCCTTTTTGCCGAATAAACTCAGATAAGGTTCTTGTAACAGCTACACTGCGGTGTTGACCACCTGTACAGCCAATACCAATTACCAGCGCACTTTTTCCCTCTTCACTGTATAAAGGAAGCAAAAATGCAATCAACTGTTCCAAATACTCCATGAAATCCTGTGTTTGTTGGAATTGAAACACAAAATCATATACTTCTTTATCTAATCCGGACTTTTTACGCAGTTCATCAATATAGAACGGATTTGGCAAAAAGCGCACATCAAATACTAAATCCGCTTCGATAGGGATTCCATATTTATAGCCAAATGATATCACATTAACTGACATCTGTGCCGCAGGCACTCCGTTTGCAAAGAGCTTACGCAGTTGATCGCGCAGTTTTGCAGTTGACAGTGCAGTGGTATCAATAATGTAATTTGCGTGCTCCCGCACACTTTTTAAGACACGGCTTTCATTGTTGACGGCATCTTCAATTGATTTACAGGCATTTCCCAGCGGATGCTTGCGGCGTGTTTCCTTATAACGATGAATAATCGTCTCAGGCTTTGCTTCTACGAATAAAATTTCATATGGGCAGTCCATTTGTTTCAACTTATCCAGAGCTTCAAACAATGTGTCAAATCGCTCGCCGCCGCGCACATCTGTTACCAGAGCAACCCTGCCATACTTACCTTGATTTGACATGCAGATTTCTGCAAAATTAGGAATCAACGCAACAGGCATATTATCGACACAATAGAAACCAAAATCTTCCAAAATGGAAGCTGCTTTACTTTTCCCTGCACCGGACATCCCGGAAACAATTAAAAATTTCATTGATATCCCTTTCTACACGCTCTATCTATATCCTATATCAGCGAATGATTTTAACCTCCGGCTCCAGCATCACGCTGAATTTCTTGTAAACCCGATCTTGCACCACATGAATCAATCCCTCGACATCTTTAAAGGTTGCCTGTCCCTTGTTAACGATAAAGCCGGCATGCTTTGTGGAAACTTGGGCATCGCCCACACTTGTGCCTTTCAAACCGCATTGATCGATCATTGTTCCTGCAAAATATCCTTCCGGACGCTTAAATGTGCTGCCTGCGCTGGGGTATTCCAAAGGTTGACTGGTTTTGCGGCGAGACATCAATTCATCCATTTCCGAACGAATCTGCGCCGGGTCACCAGGCTTCAACACAAGAACCGCAGACAATATAATACCGTATTCTTCTGCAAATATACTGTGACGATAACCAAACCTCAGCTCTTCGCCGGATAATGTTCGAATGCCATCGCAAAACAGTGCTTTTACAGATTGTACCACCTGCTTCATTTCTCCGCCGTAGGCGCCGGCATTCATAACAACAGCACCGCCAAGGCTTCCCGGTATTCCATGTGCAAACGCAAATCCGGCAAGACCTGCCTGCTGTGCCTGAACCGCAACACGCGACAGCAATGCACCTGCCTGCACATAAATTTCACCCGATGGTTTCACTGAAATCGCGTTCATGGCTGTCATATTGATCACAACATAATCAAGGCCCTCATCCGCAACTAAAACATTGCTGCCTTTTCCCAATACCATATATCCAACATCTGCTTGCCCGCAGATCTCCTGCAGGCACAAAACATCCTCATCTTTCACAGGAAACACCATGCGTTTTGCCGGACCTCCAATGTGAAAAGAAGTATACTTTGACATTACAGCGTCTTTTTCAACACGTATCTCAGGCAGATGTTCTTCTATTAATCGGTCGAATATATCAAACCACGCCATAAGTTTCTCCAATCTCATTTTATAATTAAAGTAATTTCAGCATTGATCACGGAAATCCTGCTTTTGATTTATTATAAGTAAATTAAGCATCATTTAAGCACATATCGTGCTTATCCATCAATCATTACTTCAGTTAATACCAATATATTTCTAATTGCAGTCTTTAGACTTCCTTCTTCGTTTGCTGCTCCATATGCTGGCTCAACTGGTTCGTCAGCTCTAGTGCTGCATTATAACCCATATTTTTATGACGATTGTTCATTGTAGCTACTTCGATAATAACCGCCAAATTTCGTCCGGGCTGCACAGGAATCGTCAATGTAGGAAGCTCTATTCCCAGGATAGAAACATACTGCTCATCGAGTCCCAGTCGATCATATGCAAATCCATCTTTCCAGTGTTCAAGATTGATCACCAACTCAATTTGCGATTCCATCTTAACAGCACTCATACCAAACAAACGCCGCACATCAACAACACCAATACCACGTAATTCAATGTAATGGCGAATTAGTTCCGGCGCAGTGCCAATGAGCGTATTTGACAGGCGACTGATTTCCACGGCATCATCCGCAATAAGACGATGCCCGCGTTTGACAAGTTCAATCGCAGTTTCGCTCTTACCTACACCAGAATCCCCCATAATAAGTACACCTTCACCGTATATCTCCATGAGCACACCGTGGCGTGTAATGCATGGTGCCAAATACCGATTCAAGGCATCGATCATCTGGCTGGTGAAAACAACTGTGGTTTCATCTGTGCGGAGTAATGTACGTCCATGCTCCCGCGCAGCTTCCAGACATTCATCGGATGGTTCCATAGCTCTCGATAAAACCAGCGCGGGAATCTCATAAGAAAAGAGTGCAGAGTAGCATGCCTTCCGCTTCTCAGAAGGCAGCCCCTCTAAATAGGTATGTTCCGCTTTACCCTCAACCTGTAAACGGCGTGGATCAAAATATTCAAAAAAACCAGCATACTGAAGACCTGGCCGATTCACATCAACGATAGACAAGGTTGCGGAGTCATAATCATCGCCTTTATTCAAAACTTCCAAGCAAAATTCTTCAACAATTTTTGATAATTTAACGCAACGTTTCTGGGACATATTTCATGCTCCTTTCACGCAATACCGCAGAGCCATCATTCTCCGGGTGATTGATATAAAAATACAAATACAGTATATCTTATTTCCTTTCTGTGCGCAAGCTATAAAGATGCTGAAAGCACTGAGCGTACGATCATACTCTCAGTGCTTCTATGATATCTGTTTATTCATTTTTCAACTCGCTTAGGGTAGGAATTGAATTTGCGGCACCGGATCGAGATACTGCGATTGCCGAAGCTCTTGCTGCCAATTTCAATGCTTCCGGAATTGTTTTTCCACCCAAATAAGCGCTCAAAAAGAACCCCGTAAATGTATCGCCGGCAGCTGTTGTATCAACAGTTTCGACCGGGATGATATCCTGATCATATACCTTATTATTTTTCAGGCAACAGGATCCTGCACTGCCGAGCGTCAGCACCACCAGCGCATCTGGATAATGGGCCTTAAACCAGTCCAGAATTTCTTCCTTGGACTCTTTGCCGCTGATTTGGGCACCCTCCACTTCATTGATAAAGAAAATATCCACTTTGCCCCAGTCACACCCGTCAAGATAGGAATCAAACGGAGACGGATTCAGTACGATTTTCATTCCCTTTTCATAAGCTTTATCTATGATTTTGTCTAAGTCATTGACTTCGTTCTGCAAAACAACCACATCATCTTTTCCAAAATGCGAGAATACTTCTTCCCGATATGCTTCACTGATACAGCGATTAGCACCGCCGAACAGAATTATACTATTCTGAGCGTATTTGTCCAGCTGGATAATGGTATGTCCACACAGGCCATCAACTTTGTTAACGAGTGATGTATCTACGCCGTGCTCACGCAAAACCTGCAGCAGCATTTCTCCATCTGCATCATTGCCCACCTGACCGGCATGATATGTTGGAAGGCCAGCCTTTACCAAAGCAACAGACTGATTCAAACCTTTTCCACCGGCAAACACATTTCGCTGCGATGAGCTTTGCGTTTCTCCAGGCATGATAATATGATCTACCTGATAAACATAATCTACATTTAATGATCCAAAGTTTAAGACCTTCATGATGTCCTCCCAGTATTTCATAATGGTTTTACTATAGCAAAGAAAAGAATCCGCCGCAACTATTTCCACCCGCTGCTGTCATACTTTTATCCCTTATTTCTATTTTTTGAGAAAAATCAATTTTTTTCACAAAAATCTCTTGCTTTTTTTTTAACGATATGCTAATATATAAAAGCTGTCTGCATATGTAGGCAAATCAAGGTTCCAGCAAGGAGGTGCAACGGATGGCTAAGTGCGATTTTTGCGATAAGGGTGTTACTTTTGGTATTCAGGTTTCCCATTCTCATAGACGTTCCAATCGTCCCTGGAAGCCCAATGTAAAGCGCGTTAAGGCAATTGTTAACGGCACGCCTCGCCATGTATATGTTTGTACCCGGTGTTTGCGTTCCGGTAAAGTCACCAGAGCGGTCTAAGTAACAAACATATGAAATCCCACTCTTTTGAGTGGGATTTTTTTCTGCCAAATTTTCATAATAAAAATCCACCGGCGTAGCCGGTGGTTTTACAAAAACGCCTGTAAGGCTC
>JAHHSM010000060.1 GCA_020025175.1 Oscillospiraceae bacterium
AGCCTATGTGACACCGGAAGAGACGTTGGTGAAAAAGCTTGCAGTCAAATAAAAAGTGGATTTGTAGCATTGATAATTATGATAAAAGCAGATCTTCTTTCACGATGCTGAGAGGAGATCTGTTTTTAGTTAAAAATACAAATAGTATTATTGGTTCTATTTATTCATATCTGGAATAGAATAAATAGGATCTAAAAATGTGGTAAATGCAATTTGGTATCAAAAGAGAGTTGGTTATACTAAAAACATAAAAAACGGATAGAAAATGAGGAGGTGGGTAAAATGGAGCAGAAGGAAGTTGCAGGTCAAATGTGCCTTTATCATCATGTGGGGCAGAAGCGTGTTTTGCCCGTTGATTCCCTTTTGCAGCAGGTGATTGCAGAGGCCAGGAGATTGGGAATTCCGGTTTCGGAGCATATTTTGCCTCATGTGTTGATCAATAAACGTGCAACTGGACGCTTTGGGGCGTGCTTTGCCAATAAGCACACGGGGGTATTTCAAATCGAGATTTCGGATGTATTGCTCAAAGCATCGGAGGACGCGTGCCGACAGACATTGGCCCATGAGGTGCTGCACACATGCTACGGCTGTCAGAATCATAAGAAGCGCTGGAATCGTTACGCGGAAATGATGAATGAAGCCTATGGATATCAAATTTCCAGAACGGATACACCGGAGAGATTAGGCGTAGAAAGTAAGCGCGTTGTGCGATATATGGTTGCCTGTGATAATTGCGGAGCGGAAATTCCACGTGCCCGTAAGTCCAGAGTGATTTCACATCCGGAGGATTACCGTTGTGCCAAGTGCGGTGGCCGTTTATCACGAAAAGAACCTGTGGAGAAATCATATGACAAAAGAACAGTATGAACGATTTGTGGCTCCGCTGCGGAAGCACCCGCATGCAGTGGCGGGGATAATCGGTATCAACAAAGCATTGACCGGATTCTGTTATGTAATGTACCCCTTTTTAGTGGGCTATTTATATTTGATGAAAGATGAACGGTTGCTGCGCTGCATTTTAGTGCCCGGCATTTCCTTTGCTGCAGTCAGTATTTTTCGAAGGATTTTTGATGCGCCAAGACCCTATGAACAGGGTTTTGATTCTTTAATAAAGAGAGATAAGAAGGGACATTCCTTCCCAAGCCGTCATGTGTTTTCTGCCTTTATGATCGCCATGACCTATGCCTATATACTGCCGGATATTGCGCCGGTGTTGTTTTGCGTGGGAGCACTTTTGGCAGTGATCCGCGTTTTAGGCGGAGTTCATTTTCCGAAAGATGTGCTTGTTGGAGCAGTAAGCGGCATTGTGATGGGAATCTTCGGCTTTTGGGTGTTTCCATAAATACATAAAAAATCGTCTGTATCTCTTAAAGATAACAGACGATTTTCTTTTTATTCGCAAGTGAGGCACTTTTCGAGAAATCAATCAAATGGGGGAATGTGTGCCGTAAGGTTACTTATGCAGCTCCATTAGTTTTTGCTTCAGTTCACCTTCGATGCGACCCAGCTCTGTCTCTGCGGCCTTGCGCTTTTCCGCACCTTCACGCTGGATGTTCAGGACTTCATCCAGTGTGGAGATCAGCTGCTGATTTGTGTGCTGGAGTGTTTCGATATCGACGATGCTGCGCTCTGCTTCCTTGGCAGTAGAGATTGTGCCCATTTTCAGCATGTCGGCATTTTTCTTTAAAAGTTCATTTGTTGTTTCAGTGACAGCGTTCTGCGCAGCGGTTGCCTGACGGCTGTGCTCCAAACCCAAAGAAAGCACCATTTGGCTTTTCCACAGAGGAATGGTATTGACAAGCGAAGATTGAATTTTTTCTACCATGAGAGTGTCATTATTTTGTAAAAGGCGGATCTGAGGACCCATCTGCACAGAGATGATGCGTGTCAACTCGAGATCGTGCAGCTTTTTCTCGAAGCGTTCGCACATCTGCACCATATCGTTATAGGCCTGCGCATCTTCGGCTTTACCTGTGGTTTGTGCGGTTTTACGCAGTTCTTCCACCCGACCTGCACGCACTTCGGCAAGATGCTTTCTGCCGGCGACAATATACATGGTCAGCTCTTTGTAGTATTTCAGGTTCAGCTCATACATTTGATCGAACATCGCAACATCTTTCATGAGAGCGATCTGGTGGTTTTCAAGATTTTGAGAAATCTTTTCCACATTTGCTTCTGCCTTAGAATACTGGGACTTCATGATCTCCATTTTAGTGCGTGTTTTTCTAAAAAGGGAGAACCCCTTCTTTTCTTCCGTGCCGAACCCTTTAAGCTCAACGACCAACTCAGTCAGATCCTGACCTATCGCACCCAGATCTTTGGAGCGCACATTGCTCAATGCATTTTCAGAGAAAGAGGAGACGCTCTTTTGTGCTGCGGAGCCGTATTGTAAAATGAGATTGGAATCTGTGATATCAATTTTTTGAGAGAATTCATCCACCTGCTTTTTTTCATCGTCTGTCAGCATACTGTCATCTACAATAACAGGCTCCACTTCTTTTTTGGGAGCATCTGTGGGAGCTGCAGGGGCTTCTAGACTGATAGGATCTACGGTCAAGGTGGGAGCCACTGCAGCAGCAGTGGCAGACTCCTCTTCGTTAGGAGTTAATGTCAAGCTGGGTGTATTGTTCTCGGACATGATAATCTTCCTTTCTTATGTGTAAGGTTATTTATAATTCCAGTTTAATCTGATCGGGGCTTGATTCGTTGGAGCCTCTGTTCTTTTTCCGGGTGTAAAAGTTTACGATTACTATATAAAAAAGTTGCTGATAGCATCAGTATATCTCGCGGAACGGACACGGTCAAGAAGTATACTGTTTAGGTGGAATAAAATTTCCTCGCAGCAAATTTGCCGCGAGGAAATAAGATGCAGGATCGATCTAGGAAATATAGATAGGAACACCGTCAATGTCAATATCGTCCTCCACACGAATGAGGATGTACCGCTTACCGTCGATAATCCTGGTTTCAACCAAATCACCACGCTCTGGATTCACACGAATCGTGACATCAGGTGTTTTCATTTCAATCTGCTTTGTGTCAACAATATTTTTTGGA
The DNA here is from genome assembly GCA_020025175.1 of Oscillospiraceae bacterium. Taxonomy (GTDB): domain Bacteria; phylum Bacillota; class Clostridia; order Oscillospirales; family Oscillospiraceae; genus Pseudoscillospira. The sequence goes on from JAHHSM010000060.1 coordinate 3,058, forward strand.
CTCAAGCTGGTATCGGGACCGAATGCTTCATCATAGCGGTCATTAAATTGCTGTGTACGATCTTCAGATATGCCGCAGGAATCAAGAATTCTTGTTACAGCAGATTTGGAAACAACAAGGGGCTCCGGAATTTTGCTTTCTTTATGAAAAGCGATCATTTCGCATAGGCGTTCTCGCACGGTTTGAACAATGTCGAGATTACAATCTTCATTGAGTGTTTCACTTAAAATAGATTGGAAAGTTTCCTTTTGTGCAGCAGGCGGCATAAGAATGTCGCGCTGGAAAATCGTTTCTACAAATTCCGGGTGATTTTCGGATGGATCACGGGTATAGTAGAGCGCACCGTAAAGATTGGTGCTGCGATCATCGAAGGCGGGAAAAAGAAAACCGACTTCCGGTGCAGTGACGAGCCAATCTGCTGTTAAATTACGGAATGTATTTTCCCGGCCGTCAAAGGTCAGTGCGTTTTTACCAAGTTTTACAGGGCAGATGCTGCACAGTATATAGGAATAAACTTGCTCGGATGCGTCATGCTGCAATTCATCATCCTTTGCGCGGTAGGGGACGTCGTAGTGATCACTGGCAAGCAGAATCAGATAATTTCCTTCTATTGTAATAGAGGAAATTATCTTTTCGTATAATGTTTCGATAGCATCATCGTCTTTCAATTCGGAATTGTGAAGGTTTGAAAGCAGTGTATGTTCGGAGCTGCCGACGACCTGTTTTGTTTCGAAAACAATATCCGTTAAATTTTTATTAATACCGCCGGAAAGTGTTTTGCGCAGCATGGCGATGGACTGATCAAAACGTGAGATGATCTCTTTTTTTTCGTTGACGTAACAGCCACGGATATGACCGATATTATTTTTTTCCGGGCGCAGTCGGCGGCGCAGTTCGGAAACTTCTTTTTCGTTCATTGGAATTTCTCCTTATATGTAGTAAAGTGCGCTTGTTATACCACGGAATTTATATTTTGCTATGGGAAAAGTGAGACAATCCACCGAATACATCAGCATTCGGTGGATTGTGCCGGTGATACACAGTTGTATGAAATGTCACTCGTTTTCGTCGCTGGAAATGAGATCAGGGCACAGCCAATCAGAATTTGGACGACATAAAAGACGCGCATCAAGATAGGCCATCGGAAGTGTAACAATTGTATGGCCGAGATAATTTCCCGATTCAGTTTTTTCAACAAGCAGAGCAACATCTGCCTGCTGGTCACTGTCAAGACAAAGGGGAATCATCAGACTGAGCATATTATAGGCCGGATAGTAAATGGGAACCGCGGTTTTATAATCCCAACGAATGCGTTTGGTGGCTTTATCGATTGCACGCTTGATATCACTGCGGATACGTTCAATGATTAGGGAATGCTCCTGTGCTTCACAGAAGCTTGCAAGTTCCCGCATATGTTTGTGGTAGGTGCAGGAGCCGAATTTACATTTGTTTGCCCGATCAATGATCGCAACGGCCTCAGGGTATCGGTTGCATACATCACGAAGATAGTGCAAGGGAATGCGGCCAATGTTGTCACTTAGAATATGATCGTAGTTCACAGCCAAGCGGCAATGCGTATCATAAAGCAAATCTGAGATTTTGCTGATATAGCTGGGCGGCTGCGGTGGTTGGGCAAAATAGATGGTAATGCGCTGTCCGTCTCCGCGGTTTCCCTCGGTGCAAAAGCTGCTGAAATGCCAAGGGATTGTGCTGGTGGGGTCATGATTCTTTTCAAAGCAGGCGTAAATATCATCGTAATGAATGGTTAGAAGGCCGGTGTTAAAAGCAGCAAAGGTACCATCTTCATTTATCAGAATTTTACCTTCATGTTGCAGCCGGAGAAAGGTATATTTCAGGTATTGGCGAAGAATGTAAAAGTTTTTGACTTTGGAATCCTGAAAATCCCATTTTTCAGGCAGTGCCATTTCCGCAAGGGTGTGCAGGACATCCGACCATGTGCCCATAATTGCAAAGTCTTCCAGGGCGTCACCCGGATTGAAGCGCTCCGCAGAGGAGGGGGCAAAATCTTGCGGATTGGGTGTCCCTTCGTAAATGCGAGTCAATGCCCAGGGGCGGGCATCATTTGAACGGGTATTGCGCGCGAAAAAGAGAGAGATTTCTTCGCCAGCTTTGTTTTTCAGTCCGGTTGGGAATGTGCAGGTATCGTCTTTTTCGCGAATCAGCCTTTTCTTTACTGCGGTATGGTAGGAATCGCTGAGCAGCTGAAGGACTGTAGTGTCGGGATGCATAGTGTGAAAGACTTTTTGATGAAAAATTTGCAGTGTAGAACCGGGTAAATACGCAAAAGCACGAATATCATCAGGGTATTGGTTTGTTGGTTTTTTCTTTTCTTTTTTTGGTGCTTTTAAAATCATTTGCCAGAAGGGATTTCCGTCTTCGTTATGGACTTGCTCAAAGTCCACATATTCCGGCATATCTTCCAGCAATTTGTTGAGACCTTTGTAGCCAAGTTCTTTTGCATAATACCCATGTCCTGCTAAACAGTTACCGGCCTGGGCAACCAGAAGAGGTTTTTCTACTTCGAAAGTTGCGCAAAGCAAGGTATAAATATCTTGCTTTTGCTTTTGGGTAAGCATGATTCATATCTCCTTATTTTGATAGAGGAAACAAAAAATAGATTGTTTCCTGAATTTATTTTATAAAGAAAGCGGTAAATTTTATGTGCTTTTTTGGGATAAAGTGAGATTTTTATGTAATTGACGAATATGCTCCATCGTAGCAGCAGAAAAAGTAGATAATTCTGCTTCTGGTTTATATGCCATAAACACAAGAAGGCTTGAATCAAAACCAGTTAAATGAAGAGGCCAGATGAGGCCGTTTTTAATATATAAGTCATCAACTACGGATAAGTATGGCGTAATGGCAACACAATTACTGGATGCAACTGCCTGCTTTACAGATTCCAAGTCACTTAATACGGATTGCTGCTGAAAGTTTTTCCAGTTTGTTACCGGGAAGGAGCCGGTGAATTGGGGGGAATAGGTGGTACTGACCAGAGAATCCTCTCGAATAGATTGGATACTGATGCTTTCTTTTCCCCAGTGGGGAGAATTGCGGTTTACAATAGCGCAGAAATAATCAGAAGCCAATATTTCAAATTTCAGATTCTGCATGTCTGCGGCATGGCGGATATTTTCTAATTCCGGCTGCGCTACAGTACCAATGGCGATTTCACATTTCCCGGCGGTAATGGCAGCAATGATTTTGCGAGAAATGACTGGAATCAGATTCAGACTTGTTTCAGTAAACTGGGATTCTTTAAAGAGAGTCAGATATGATCCTAATCTTGTGCAAAAAGCAGGGTAGCAGCCGATATTACAGCTTGTGTATGGTGCAATGGCAGAATTGCTTAATTCTGTTAATTTTTGGTAATCGGCAAGAATTCGCTCAATAATGGGCAGCGCGACCTTGCCTTTTGGTGTCAGGACAATGCCTTTTGATGTACGCAGAAATAGAGAAATACCCAGCTCCTTTTCAGCAGCCTGAATCGCAGCAGAAAGGGTAGTTTGTCCAATCCAGAGATTTTTTGCTGCGGCAGAAATAGATTTGGCTCTTGCAACTTCAACGATATACTGCAGATTTTCAATACGCAAAAATGATACCTCCTTTAATAATATATTATGATAGAACGCATTTTTTGTAAAGTATGTATGATGGATTAGAATTACGATAAAAAGGTTTGGAGCTGTACTCCAAACCTTTTTGTTTCAGTGTGCAGTTGAGGTCATGTTATGTTTTCCATAGATTTATTGGCTTTTTTGTAAATGTTTAAAAGAGATTTGCCAAATGCGTTTGCAGCATGTTTTTTGCCGCCGACTTCAACAGCAGCGAGACGCAGATCGATCGTACCGGATGCGGGCTTTTTAAATTTTTGATAGTACTTGGTTTTCTTTAGCTTTAAAGCGGCATCCGGCGTGATGGTATCGCACAGAAAAAGCACTGAAATCAGGGAAAACTGATGATTGGGATTGGGGTCTACACGGGCAATTCCGTTGTCAAGGGCTTCGTGATAATACTGTTCAAAAAGTGGTTCGGTAAGTTCGGGCAGGGAATAAATATAAACGAAATCATCGCTTTCAACCATTCCTGCGTTGGCGAGGGAAAGAAATTTTCGTTCGCTGATCAAATGCATAAAAGCGGTGGCGGCAAGGGGGGAAGACGCGCTGTCGTAAGAGGTGCAGAGATAAGGTTCCTGATAGTGAAGCAATAATTTCTCGACTGCTGTTTGACGAGTATGATTCATAGTGATACTCCTTGGTAAACTGCTGTAATAAAGTCTATGATAAAGGCTGCTTTTAAAATTGTCAATATGATGGTGCGGATCATTCCAAGTGAAAGAATAGGAATTGATTGCATTTATTGTGGGGCGTGCGGTATAATAAAAAACAAATTGATTCTGTGAACAGGAGGGGATGAAATGCCGGAATTTAAGCTGGTGAGTCCTTATGATGCGGCGGGAGATCAGCCGCAGGCAATTGACAAATTAAGCCAAGGCGTGCAGTGGGGACTTCACGAACAGACGCTGCTGGGCGTAACAGGCAGTGGCAAAACATTTACTATGGCAAAAATCATTGAAAAATTGCAGCGTCCTACCCTGGTTCTAGCACATAATAAAACGTTGGCGGCGCAGTTGTGTGCAGAGTTTAAGGAGTTTTTTCCTGACAATGCTGTGGAGTATTTTGTGTCCTATTACGACTATTATCAGCCGGAAGCTTATATTCCGCATACGGATACCTATATAGAAAAGGATGCATCGACCAACGATGAAATTGACCGCCTGCGTTTGTCGGCGACCTGTGCGCTCTTGGAGCGCAGGGATGTTATCGTTGTGTCTTCCGTTTCCTGTATTTACGGTTTGGGCGAGCCGGAGGATTTTGCGCAGATGATGATTTCCATTCGTGTGGGGAACACGTTGGATCGCGATGAATTTTTGCGGAAACTGGTGGAAATTCGCTACGAGCGCAACGATATTGCATTTGAGCGCAATATGTTCCGTGTGCGTGGGGATACCGTCGAAGTATTCCCGGCCTATTGGAAAGACAGTGCTATTCGTGTGGAATTTTTTGGGGATGAAATTGATCGAATCAGTGAAATCAATGCTGTTACAGGCAGTGTTATTCGTAATCTGACCCATGTACCGATCTGGCCTGCAACCCATTATGTGACACCAAAGGATAAGATGGAAGCAGGTATTGAACGCATTTACAAAGAACTGGATGAGCAGACTGCATACTTTAAAGAACACAATCAGCTGGTGGAAGAGCAGCGTATCAGACAACGTGTGTTATATGATATTGAGATGATGCAGGAGCTTGGCTATTGTTCCGGTATTGAAAATTATTCGCGTGTGATTGAGGGCCGTCCAGTGGGATCGCCGCCACATACACTGATTGACTATTTTCCGGATGATTTTATTTTGTTTGTGGACGAAAGCCATGTCACACTGCCGCAGGTGCGTGCGATGTATAATGGTGATCGTGCAAGGAAGGACAGTTTGGTAAAATATGGTTTCCGCTTGCCCTGCGCCTATGATAACCGTCCGTTGAAGTTTGAAGAATTTGAGCAGCGCGTTAATCAGTGCATTTATGTTTCTGCAACGCCGGGACCCTATGAAAGAGAACGTTCCGGTCAGATTGTGGAACAGGTGATCCGCCCCACAGGTCTTCTGGATCCTGAGATCGAAGTGCGCCCTGTTTTGGGTCAAATTGATGACTTGATGCACGAAATCGAAGGGCGTGCTGCAAAAAAAGAGCGTGTGCTGGTCACAACGCTGACCAAGAAAATGGCGGAGGATCTGACAGATTATCTTGCCGGCGCGGGAATCCGTGTGCGCTACATGCACTCGGATGTGGGCACGATCGAGCGTATGGAGATCATCCGTGATTTGCGCATGGGAAAGTTTGATGTGTTGATCGGCATCAACCTTTTACGCGAAGGACTGGATATGCCGGAAGTCAGCTTGGTTGCTATTTTGGACGCGGATAAGGAAGGGTTTTTGCGCAGCGAAACATCTTTAATTCAGACCATTGGCCGTGCCGCAAGAAACGCAGAGGGCAAGGTCGTTATGTATGCAGATGAAATTACGCCGTCGATGCGCGCTGCTATAGATGAGACGCAGCGTCGACGCTGCTTGCAGGATGCCTTTAATCGCCAGCATGGAATCGTGCCGAAAACCATTGTGAAACCGGTGCATGATATTCTTGAAATCAGTGAGCCGGAAGAAAAGAACGGGAAGAAGCGCCGTGTCAAACTGACGGATAAACAGCGGCAGGAAGAGATTGAAAAACTGGAAAAGCAGATGCGGGAAGCATCTAAAATGCTGGAATTTGAATATGCGGCGGTATTGCGTGACCGCATTATTGAATTACGTGGGGAAGGAAAGAAAACATGAATGGATTGCTGATGTTGGCTGTCTTTGTAGCACTGCTGGGGTTTGTACTGCTGCTGAAGCCAGAGTTGATTTGGAATAAAATGCAGAAAGAAAAGGATGGACAGTTATCTGCGGGCTTTGCGGCCTTGCTTCGCCTGGGAGGAATCGGCGTGCTGGTGCTGTCTGTTGTCATTGCAGACATGGTGTAAAGAGATGAAGGAGTATCATCGCTTTCGCGTGTTTTTTGCCTGGGAGTTTGAAAAAGAGGAAAAGTGGATCAATAAACTCTCTATGGAAAAGGGATTGCAGCTGAAATATGTTGGCTGCTGCCATTACGTTTTCCAACAAGGAGAGAAGGGGGAGTATCTTTATCGCTTGGAGCTGCTGCGCCGTACGGCAAAGGATGAAGCGGAAAAACAGTATTTGCGCACCATTGCTGCGCAGGAGGTTTGTCGCAACGGGGATTGGGGATATTACCGTATTCCGGCAGCGCACGGTCCTTTTGCGCAGTACGCGTGCTGTGACTCTAAATTAAAGTATCTGAAGCCTGTGTATAATCGGTATTTGATTTTTGGCGTTGCGGTTTACATTGCCCTTGCAATGGATATGACTGCATTCCTTGCGGAGAAAATGACACCGCTGTATGCGGCTGTTTTGTCTCTTTTGACGTTCATTGCATTGATTTTTACCATTGGCTTAACCTCTTTTTCTCGCGTGCTGAGACGACTTCAAAGGGGAGCTGAGGAAGAAAGGTAATTATGCTGGATGGCATCAAAGTTTTAGTTATGCCATAGCATAGATGACAGGGCTGCAACGCATCAGTGTATCCTGCACTGGCATACGCTCTAAAAAAAGACACCTGCTGTTTATATAACAGCAGGTG